>JBGSUE010000028.1:0-19163 GCA_041753515.1 Patescibacteria group bacterium | reverse complement strand
AACAGTATGTGCAGGACGCAGGAGTGCAATCGAGCGGTTTGCTGCAATATTGTAGATATTCTCCGTCAGGAGAAGTGCATACATGCCGACTGCATATAATACGGCTATCGGTATTCTTGTCAGCCACCTGACCGGCAGAAGAAAATAAAAAAGACAAATTGCCGCAGTGAACATGACCGGAAGCGACAAAAGGGAATACCATTCAAATCCTTTTAAATCTTCACGGAGTCCAAATGCGCTCAGGATAAATGAAAGAAGTGATAATACCGCGACCAGCTGATACCGGTAATCTACAGGCACAAGCTGTGTTGTTATCAATCCTGCCGTCAAAATACATGTAATGACGACAAACTGCTGACGTTTCGAGAGAGTCGTTTTTCTGTTCCATCTGCGATACCGTAAAATAATAAACCGTACAAGTAAATGCAATAGATTCATATATTTGCAGAGATTTCCTGGACGTCATCAAGGTCCATGAGAGCTTCTGTAACTTTTTCTACAACAGACCTGTGAGCATCTGTTGCTTCCAACGGATATAAAGCTTCATACTCATGCCCCTCCCCAATCCTGAATTGATACAGAACACTGCCTTGGGCAGCCAGATGAAAATTGTGTCTGCCGAGTACACCTTTTATCAGTGATACAGTTCGTGATTTATTGTCAGTTACTGAACGTATAATACAGCAAATCCCATCAGGACCTACCGCCTCATACACGAGCTCCTGCAACTGACCGACTGTACCGCCGAGTGCGCGCAAAATAGCGCGCTCTATCGTATCTTTTGGCATATTCACGTCTTTTGCTTTCTCGATAGCTAATCGAAGCTTAAAATTTTTTTCCGGATCAATCACTCCTCCACCGTTTCTCACGGCAATTGAAAGAGCACGCGACGCACGCGTGAAATCAGATGCTTTTGATGCGTCTGTCACAGCTTTCTGATGTTTTACTTTCGACCACTTGGAATGTCCGCTCATAAACGCGATGCAAATATACGAATGCATACGAATTCAACGAATATTCGTATCCGCATAATTCGTAGATTAGTATCGTCTATTCTACTAGGTGTCTTGACATTTCTCAAGAAAATGATACCCTTTTTCGGATGACAACACACACAGATCCGGATGATATTGTGATTGATTCAGACATACCTGCAGACATTGAAAAGAAAAAATCACTCGCGATAAAATACGCACTCCGGCATGAATGGCAGGCGGCAGTCACCGTCAATAAAGACATTTTGAAATCATCACCGAAAGACGTAGACACGTATAACAGACTCGGTTTTGCATTTCTCAAACTGGGGAATATCCAGGATGCCAAAAAAATATTTGAAAAAGCTAAACGTCTGGATCCGTATAATCACATTACATCTAAAAATCTCTCAACCATTACATCGGGAATATACAATCATCAACAATCATCTCTGCAAAACAGCACAATGCCCCCTATGCAGTTTATTGAAGATCCCGGAAAAACAAAAATCGTATCCTGCGTCAACCCCGCCCAAATTAATATTCTCTCCACTATGCACTGTGGTGATATTGTCTTTCTTAACCCGAAAAAACACTGCATAGAAATCCGTGATGCGGACAACAGATATCTTGGTGCACTCCCTGATGATATTGCATTCCGTCTTCTGAAACTATTACAGGCAAAATATGAATATTCAACAACGATAAAATACGTAGACCAAAAAACTCTTACGGTATTTATCCGTGAAATCAAAAGAGGTAAAAAATATGCATTGCAGCCCTCTTTCCTCCCAACCAGCATTCTGACAACATATACAAAATCCCATGCCGTGCACACTGACAAGCCGGATATATCACCTACAGGAGAAGATGGTGACGACAGTGATGATTCCTAACTGTTATCCGCCAAATGGAAATAATGTTGTTCCGATATTCAGTTCAATATCATACGGTCCGTCTGATGATTTCGGAATAAATGTACATGAATACTGCGTTTTTAAATACCGTGCGGTATACGATTCCTCCAGGCTGTCCTTTGCAGAAAAGCTGCATGGTTCATACTTTCCTACAACATTTCCTGTTTGACTGATAAATAATCCAACACGCGAAAAATAGTCTGCTGCCTTTTCTGCCCTTCCTGATATTCCGGTACTATTTAATAGCGAAATCCGCAATGCCTCCTCCTTTAACTTTTGAGATTCAAAAACATGCTTGAGACGTCTCGAAACTACATCTGTATTGATTGCCTGTACACGCTGGCCATCCGGAAGAATCATATTCACGACATATTCATCTGTGGAAATATCATAGCGGGTTGTGTTACCTGTCAAACTTTCTTTCTTCAACCGAAAATAATAATAGATAAATTCCCTGTACGATAATGAAGTTTGGGGAAATGGGAATGCCAATACTGATGATTTTTCTCCATCATGTATGACATCTTTCACCGGAATTTGGAGCATCCTGCTCACAATTTTATGTAAAATAATACGGTCCGACCCGGGTTGACGGGAAAACCTCCATAGGGATGATAATGTGTATTGATTAAACATCTGCTCCTGGGCAACTACTGCATCGGCTGGCAGTACTATTGTGACTGTATCTGATGATTCAGACGGAAACCACACAACATGAAAATCCCCTTCTCCGGTAACATGCAATAGTGCCCTGTCGAATTCAGGATTGAAAGAAAACACATACCACAAACATACACCAGCAAACAACAAAAAGAATCCGAACATAATTCCGATACCATGCAATACCCTATGTTGTTTCGTTTTACGTTTCATATATGTGTGAACGAATATGAGTAATTATTGTATTCATATAATGAATATTATGAATTGTGGCAAGACGATAGGCTAATAATTCCCGGACACGGAATAAATGATGTACATATGCCCGGGAAAAATTCACGCATGTATAACATGTACAGGAATCCACTATCGGATTCATATCAGGCGCGAATTCTTTTTTGTTGATATCAATGGCTGTGTTATCTGCATAGAGATATCCCATACGGGCAAGCCTGGTTGGCTGGACACAGTCGAACGTGTCAATACCATGCGCGATGAGGACCGGGATATCATCCAGCTCCCCTACTCCCAGAAGATGCCGTGGTTTTTCTTCAGGAAAGAACGGGCACACCCAGTCAAGGACCTGCGCCATTTCAGCCTTCGACTCCCCGACAGACACCCCTCCGATTGCTATACCGTCGAAGTTCAATGATGATATATATTTTGCAGACTTTTTCCGTAAATCTTCATACACACTGCCCTGAACAGATCCGTACAACGCATGTTTTGTTCCGTGACAATCCAAAGACCGCTTCGCCCACTCGTGCGTACGCGTCAGTGATTTTTCCGCCTGCTTGTGCGTTACCCCATACGGGGTACAGTCATCGAATGCAATATGGATATCCGATCCCAACATATTCTGGTACTCCATGGATGTCTCCGGCGTAAATATGTGTTTGCTTCCATCCCAATGTGACTGAAACTGGACTCCGTCATCCCCGATCTTGACCAGTTCCTGTTTCTTGGCCAGTGAAAATATCTGAAACCCCCCAGAGTCGGTGATAACCGGCCGGTCCCAGTTCATGAACGCATGAAGTCCGCCGGCTTTTTGTATGACGTCCAAACCCGGCCGCAGATACATATGATAGGTATTCACAAAAAAGAGATGGGTATCAAGATCTTTGAGCTCGTCAGGAGTAAGTGATTTTACACTCGCCTGTGTTCCGACCGGTACGAATGCCGGTGTCTCAATATCCCCATGCGGCGTATGGATTATCCCGCAGCGCGCTTTCGACTTTTTACTCCGTGTCGTTACTTCAAATGAAAATCCTTCTGCTGCCATGGGTAAAATTGTACACCCATCTTACTCCGGTTTGCAGCCATGTAGCGTATGGTACATGGCAAAAAGCGGATTAGATGGGTGGATACTGAAAAAACTCCTTTCAAACCTGAGTTTTTTTAGTATACCCTCCTCACCCCACCAATATCAAACAGGAAATCCATCATCACACTTTTGTGCATATTCCCACAAGTGTGATACGTGGCTATATTTCACTTTTAGCTAAACTTATCACATTCAAAGGCCTCATTTTATAATACCTCTTATCCCCTTTGCTGCTTCGCCTTTTCACTTCAGCTTTTATCATGTCTCGGATTTTAATGGCTGAATCGTGTAGTATCGGAAATGGTACTCTGTCTTCATTAAATGCTCCACCGAATATCTTTTCCCAGTCACGATCAAGCGGAATTCTTTCCAAGTCCTCCATTAGCACTACACTACCCAACTGACGCGGATCATCCAAGTCATCCTCATCAGCTTTTATGCATTCAAGAAACGTTGAATTGAAAGTCGTATATAAATATATCGCATAGTCCATCTGTTCTGGATTTGCATAATGGAAATCCGGTCCGTTATGCATATAACCGCAGTTGTATACATGAACTGAAAATTCCGGAAACAGGACATCCATAATCCCCATCTGATACGCCATCCGCAAGAATACATCACTTCTAAAATCGTTTAGTTTAATAAACAAGGATACAATTTCACCTTCCATAAAATCATTTGAGTTACTGACGTGATTTTGCGCGTAATCTAGAAGAACTTCTTTATATTTTTTCCACCAGTCACCATATAAAATATCCATAAATTTCGGACCAACCCGGGAATAATCTTCTGGTTTCATATGCTGCATTTTTTCTGCAATCGCACGAAGGCCTGACAGGAGAAGTAATTCCATCGATCCTGCATGTTCAGGATGGTCAATAATTTCAGGATGCTTATACATTTCCTGCAGGTCTTTCAGTCTCATTTCCTTTATCACTATCTCTGCATTTTGATAACGGGTGTTTATATACACCGGCAGAACAGCATTATTCAGAGATTGCGGCATATGATCCCCTACCCGGGCATCTTTCTGATATTTTGTTACATGGATTGTCATATCTGGATTCGTAGATTTTTTCTTTGTATCATGCAACCTGATTTCCAGAGCAGAAATGTGCGGAAGGTTAATCATGTTTAACGTCACACGTGTTTTGTCCATCATGCCTGTAAATACAATTCCGGAATCATTTCCGAAAGTACCTGTACCATCACAAACCTCAGCAATCTGAGACAGGAAATTTGGTAAAAAATTGCCATTCATGTATTCTAAGAAAGATCCCCGGATCGGCAATTTATAATCCACATCCATGACTTCTGTCGGTGTCCCGAAAAGCTTTATTTGGACACGTGATATGACCGCATAATTTTCTGGCATTGAAACGGCTGCACGGAAACAGTTCCCGAATCCGAGACCTGTAAATTCATACCCGTCCATACGCGCAGGATAGTCCAACTTGTCAAGAAGTTCAGCATCCCAATCAGCCGAAGAAATCCGCACTGTATGAAGGAAATTTGTATTCACTATCGATAACTGATCGACCATCTCCGAAAACTTTCTTATATTCAATTCCGGATCAATCTGATATCCAAGATGCATAAGATAGTCTTTTATGACATCATCAACCGATGCTGTCATGTACGCGGGATTGATGAGTTCTCGTTCGGGAGCAAAGGGAGCCGCTGGAGGATGATCCACATTTTTCTCAATTTCCAACATACCGAAATCCTTTTCCTTTGACTGATTCTATCAATGATTTTGGAAGCTCCAAATAGGCCAGTTTTTTGCGGATCCTGGACATGATCTGATCTATTGCCCAATCGGAATATTTTTCACTCCATCCGTTTGCCCATAACGCTTGTGCTACTTCATCTCGGGTTACTATTCTCAGGTTTGATCCAATGAAAAGCCTGATAACAGATTGTTCTTGTTGGGAAAACAGGGATGTCACAGGAACACCGCCAAGCAGTATTTTTCCGGAAGAACATTCCAACTGTTTATTCTTCGTCAATGAACGTGCAATAAAATCTGAAAATATCGGTACTGTAATACCTAATGTATGATGTACCGATTCGAGCCATCCGGTTTTTTTCAGAAAATCAATGCTCACCGCCTCATCATCATTGAAGTCATTTGCACCGGCAACGATTTTTTTCAATGCCGACTGCTCGCTTGGCAGCAGTCCGTCAATAATCCCTTTCAGTTTGATATTCATCATATCGTGATTGAGGATATCATGTGTTGACGTTGAACCCGTATCCCGTATATACCGGGCAGCCTGCTTGAGAGGGGTAAAATGACGTGAGGTATTAGCGAGAATCGACTCTTTGAGTCTATCTGAGATAGTAAAGTTCCATTTGTACGCCAATGCATCCAGAAAATAGGACCCGGTCTCCCGGGTGTAGAGAGCCGATATGCAGGTGTTCTGTAAAAATGTTGATGTATACGTCAAGATACCACTGACAGCCGGATGCAGGAAGTTGACTGAAAAAAAGAGAACGTAAGAAATTGACGGATTGTCTGCCTGACGTTTACGCAGGTAATGGAAGAGTGTGTCGGTTTTTCCAAGCAGAAATTTATCTATTCCGCATATCCAGTAAACCGGCGTACGGTTTTCAAGTTCATACTTCTCAAACTCCTCTTCAAGGATATCATAATCTTCATATTTGGGCAGTTCCAAATCAACAAGAACCGGCAACTGGTTCCCGAACAGATCACTGATGAGATCAGGACGAAGGGAAAGAGCTTGGTGACGACGCAGGACGATGCCTTTGTGATAAGTATAGATACTGCCGGATTCCTGGTATTTTGAAATACTTAGCCAGGATTTCAATTGCTGCCTGAATACTTCGTCAGGAATGTCGTCAGTATACCTTTTGATTTCATGCTGGATCAATGAGGCAGGAATGCGAGTATACACTACTTTTGTCAGGCTGACAACTTTCAGTCAGGATGTATAATCAAGATTCTCTTCCCCATTTCCACTATAAGTCTTCTACTGGTGTGGGAACCAGTGTATTGTCGTTGCACTTTCACAACCAATAAACCTAGGAGACTATCATGTTTTATAGAATTCTGTCTGTACTTATGCACATAGCTGCTGTACTTTTGACAGCTCTATTTGCACCCTTATGGGTCCTTTGGATCCTCGTCGCGATCGAATATCTCAATGGTCGCCATTGGTTTGCAGAAACCCCGTCCCTGTTCGACTATATAACCGAAGGGTATTTCAATCCACTATCGGTATTCGTCTGGGCCTGCGGTGAGTGGCCGAACTGGGTTGGACTGCTTCTGATTGCAGGCATTCTATTGTTTCTGCAATGGCAGCTTTCTATCCCCGTATTTCTTATGGCACTCGTCCACGCTATTGGCCGACGCCAGTTTCTGCATGCAATCGATAAGCCTCAATTTAAATAAGAGATCAAATGTCAAAACAATATTTCATCCCGCTCAACTGGTTGATATCGCTTATCGTTGTATTCATCACAATGCGGTTTAACCAATATTGGTTGTCGGTAGTCTGGGGAATCGTAGAGTTGCTGGCAGGTCTGGATGCATTCCGGTTCGGATTATTTCCGGTATGGCTGCTGAATCTGTTCTGGTCCTGGGGCAATATGTTTGTCTGGGGTGGACTATATATCATCGCACCTGTCGTATGGTATGCTGCACCCTTTGTGGGACTACCAAGCTGGCCTACGGCATACATCTTTGCCGGATACGCCATCGCCCATCAAATCGGATGGTTGATTCCGAACTGGCAATATTTAAGGAGGATGTGATGGACACTATCAACATGCTCTACTACATCTGGTATGCCGGAGTACCATTCACTTTCTTTATCACCATCATGTTTGGAATACTTACCAGCATGTGGATAAACAGGCCCGGGTGGCTCATGCTTGGTGGTATCGTGACAGGAGTCATCGGTGTTCCGGCACTGCTCATAATCTCTGCCATCACCGGATTCAACGGATTATTCTGGGGCTTACCGCCGGCAATGTTTCTCGTGGGCCTCTTAGCCGGATTTGTATTCAGAATAAAAGCAACTGAAAAGAATAAACCTGATGAAAGTGAGGATAACTGACAATGGAACATACACTCAAAAGAACTCAGCCAGTATCGTTACCCAAGATTTCTTGGCGTGTCGTGGTCCTGATCCTCATCATTGCGCTCGTTGGCGCGGCAGTATCAACCAAACCGAAAAACCAGAAACGATACGTGGTGATGCTTGATGATGATCTTGAGTACTCTGATGTTATACGCCGCATCATTGCAATGGATCTGACAGGCGTTCAGGTTGTACCATTTGTCACGTGTGACGCACTGGTTTCAACTATTCCAGTCCGTAAATACGAGGCATATATTCTGGACTACAACCTGGGTGACGGTATGCTGGGGACCTTATGCATTCCCAAAATCCGCTCAGTTGACCCTCAAGCCTTCATTATCGGCAATAGCATGAACCGAGCTACAGAAAATACGTTTCTGGAAAAGGGGGCTAATGCATTTTGCGATGCAAGCGAAGGAAGCGGCATGCTGATACAAATCCTGAAAACATCGGTCTTTCCATGATTGCATTCCCACACCATCACTAAGCCCGGCTGCTTTAGAGCAGATTTTAAAAAAATTTGTTTTGAGGCAGCTTGGGCGGGGGTTTAATTTGCGATTACCTGCTTTTTAAGATCAATAAATTCCCGCCTCGTCACATGATCCATCTCCAAATCAATCACCCGACGTCTGATATCGGACACATCACTGGCAACATTGTCTATTTTTCCTTCTAATTTTGTCGCAACATTTTTTATATCCTCTTTTGTAGCCACTAATTTTATATCATCTTTCGTTGCGTAATTTTTTAGTGTCTCATTGATTCCCGTAATAATTTGAGATGCTAAATCATCCAAATCCCCTACAGTAGCAATTTTATTTACATTTCTCTTTTTCATATTCTTATATTACCCCAACCCGTGTTCTATTTTCAATCGTGAGAACTTTCCTCCTGTCTCCTCGGGAGAAATATTAAACGCCTGATACAGTTTTTGGGTTATTGACAGTGCGGCTTCAAACTCCGGCTGTACAACCGTATCCACACCCAGTGATTTCAGGTATTTCTGATCTTCTTCATAATGGGTTCTGCACAGTATATGCACATTCCGGTTCAATGATCTCACATGAGAAATAACCAGTTCCTGTGTATGACGGTCAGGGATGGCAACCACAACCATTTTTGCCCAGTCAACCTGGGCGTAATCCAAAACATCCCGGTCAGCCGGATCGCCGTACACGACAGATATTCCTTTCTTTATCAGAAGAGTGACAACATCACGGTTATAATCAACAACGAGAAACGGAATACATGCCAGTTCAAGCGCTCTTCCGATATACTTCCCGACTCTACCGTAGCCGAGTATGACAACGTGATTATGTATCGCAAGACCCTCACTCTCCCTCTTCTGCCATGGTGTATGCTTTGGCCAGAAACGGTAATACAGTTTTTGCACATTATCCATTGCAGGAATTCCGATGCATGAGGATAAAAATACCATACCGACAACCAGAACCATCTGATGTTGGGCTACGAAACCAGCCTCTACTGCCTGGCGGTTTAATATGATGGCAAATTCACTGACTGGAATCAACGCAGTGGCCACGTAAAATGATGTTTTTTCGTGTATTTTTACTGATGCAGTAAGAAAAAATACTGTTACCCACTTCAAAACTATGACCGTTACGGTAAGAAGAAATATAAGTGGAAAGACAGATATACTCTCAAAAAGCGGGAGGGAAAATCCGATTGTAATAAAAAATATGGCACTGAACAGGTCCCTCAATGGCCGTACCTGTGCAAATACCGCATGATTTTCTGTCGTCTCAGCAACAAGAAGCCCAGCGAGAAAAGCGCCGATAGGGGCGGATATTCCGAATATCTGCGCAATCCATGCAAAACCCATGACCACAAGAACGACGAAAAGAAAAAATAATTCTCTGCTGGCCAATTTCGCAACCCGTGAAAAAAGTGCCGGTATGCCGATTTTTCCCATAAGAATAATCATTCCAAGAAGCAGTACAGAAATCAGAACTGATAATGAAAGATGGATGAGTACAGAACCCAATGGGTCCCCCGGTTTAAATTGTGCGACCGACGAAAGAAACAGGACGAAAAAAACAACGGATAAATCCTGTACGGCAAGCCAAGCCGTGGTAATCGCTCCGGGTTGGGTATGCATACTGCCCCGTTCAGTCAGATATTTGACAACAATAGCTGTTGATGAAAAAGATGCAGCAACTGCCAGATAGAGATTAGCCGGGTAGGAAAGACCGAATACGGAAAACAGATATGCATACACAACTGTACAGGCAATAATCTGAATAGTAGCGGGGAGTGTAATTTTTTTTAATGTCTCAAACAGCCTGTTGAAACTGAATTCTATTCCGATTGAAAACATGAGGAGCGTCACTCCGATATCTGATATGTCCGAAAAACCCGGCTCTTTGGCAAGAGTCGGAAAAAACAAGGCGCTGATACCCCCTGCCCCAATGTATCCTAAAAGGAGCGGGAGTTTGAATATTTTCGCTATGAGGCCGCCAATAATTGCGGTGAAAAGGATAAGAACAATAGCAGTCAACATAGATACTTTTTATTGTATAACGGACGCGATGTCAGACGGAACAGGTGCTTCAAGATCAATTGATGAACCAGCTACAGGATGAACGAAAGTAATTTTCCATGCATGCAGCATGACGCGTGTGAATATGAGCTTATCCTGACTGTACGTTTTTCGTCCGGCATACAGATAATCGCATACGACAGGATGGTTGATATATTTCATATGTACACGAATCTGATGAGTCCTCCCGGACTCGGGATGAAGTTCAATGAGTGAATATTTTTCGTTTCTTTTGAGTACCTGATATTTTGTCAACGCATCCTTACCGCCCGGTAATATTCCAAACCGTTCACGGTTCCAGGGGAGCCTCCCGACCGGTGCATTCACTGAACCTTTTGATGGCACGACGTTCCCGTGCACGAGTGCCAGGTATGTCTTTTTAATCACTCTGTCCTTAAATTGTTTCTGCAGATGTTCAAATGCAGCCGGCGTTTTTGCAATTAATAATACCCCGGAAGTTTCTTTATCCAGTCTGTGGACTATCCCCGCCCGTTGAAAATAATCATTCGTCAAATTGGTCAAATTGGTCAAATTCAACCGTTTCTCCGCCCAATCCTGAAGAGTATCTGTATGGGCGGTTTGAGAACGGTTCACCACAATTCCCGGAGGTTTATTGACGGCAAGAATAGATTCATCCTCAAATAGAATAGGAATATCCACGTTATTTTCCCTTAGCGGTGCATGCTACACACAGTGTCGCTGTTGGCATAACTTCAAGTCGTTTAGGTTCAATCAGTGTACCGCATGATGTACACACACCATACGAACCATCACCAATGCGCATCAGTGCAGTATCAATCTGCGATATCCTTGCTTTCAGCTCATCTATTACCGCACGAACCCTGTCATGATTGGATTCCTCTGATGCTTCCATGTCGCTGGCAGCATTATCATTAAGCCTCTCAGGGTTTGAAAACGGATCCTGCGCAGTAAGCTCATCAATCCTCTGATGAACCTGGATTTTTTCCTCTTCAAGTCTCTTTCTGATATTTTCGAGTAAATTTTCGGGATACTGAGTCATATATTGACCTATACTTCGTATATAGATAATTTTTCCCTCCGAATTTCACATAGAGTATACCCAGAGATTCGGAAAAAATTGCTATATACATCCACTGTTTAATATTGAGAAGTCCCAGTCGTATAGGATCTTCCATTAAAAATTCTATCACAAAAGACCCAAGGCTGAAAAGGAGGAAAAAAACTATTCCGGACAATCCATGAGGCCAACGGTTGGTTCGAGCTTTTTTTACAATCAATACATGCACACTCAGAAGAATCAATATATAAACAATTGAATACAATTGAACCGGATGGCGCAATGAAGAATGCCCTATATACGAGACACCCCACACGCCGGACGGTTTACCTATCGAGGTACCGTCTAATAATGCTGCAATGTTCCCGACAATATACGCCGAAGGAAAAGAAATTGCCAAAGCATCTATACAGTACCCAAGACGGACTTTCAATTTTTTTGCCATGACAGCAGTTGAGACAACTAATCCAAGAACCGCTCCCGTAAATGAAAATCCGGGAATAACCCACAAAGCAAAAATCGTCAGTAATTGTCCTGAAAAAAAGTCAGGATAAGCCAACACATACCCTAAACGCGCAGCAACAAATACTGATATGGTCTGAAAAAATGTGATATCAAAAATCTTGTCGTCCTCTACACCATTATTTCTCAAATGTATCCAAAAGATAAACGAATACACAAACCATGCCAAAACGATAAAAAAGCTGAAGGAATAGATCATTATGGGACCGGCAGAAAAAAGTAATGGGTGCATTATGTCTGTATTGTACCGTATTTTTTCCGTACGATGCTATAGAAAAAAACAATAAGTCCAAGAAAAAATAACACTTTTCCCACACCGATGACATCTGCCAAAAATCCACCGATAACCACAGGAAGAACGCCGATGCCGCCGACAGACGCAGCAAGCATACCATACAATCTGCCCCGCATATCTCCCTGAGATTCCTTCTGCAATATGGTATTTGCCGGTACATCCAGAAGACTGTTGGCATATCCTAAGATGAAAAAAAGAATGAGAGTCATCGGCAAGGACAGCAGATGAAACACCGTGTTGTCCGTAAATGCCATGCGGGACACACGCACGACGAGCGAAATTGCTATAAGCGAAAGTCCGGCTATACGAATACCACGCCAGATCAAAATGGATGGAGCGATGTGCGATCCTTTTGATCCGACCCACAAAGCCCCAAGAATAATTCCCAAAACAACAGGACCTGTAATGAAAACGGATGAATTATGCACTTCAATCTCAAGAATCCGGTCAGCGAATCCCGGGCCTAATGCTCCCAACAGCGCAATCAGGATCTGGGTTCCCATAAGAAGCATGAGTGCGTCCTGAAGCGTCGGTCTTGATTGCACATACGCAATTCCTTCTTTCAGATTTGCCAGAAGCCGATGAAATAAATATGAAGGACTACGGCCAATAAGTGTGGTCACCGAATACTGATAGTCCAGTTTATTTGGAACATGGGAAACAAAATAGGCGGCAATGACAAAAAAAATAGCTAAAATAATAAAAACATTTACCGGTCCGAAAATTTTCAGAAATGGCCCGGAAAACACCGATCCGATCGCCAGGCTGGAAAAATAAGTAAACGAAAAAAGACTGTTTGCATTCACAAGATACTTTTCCGGCACGAGGTACGGAATGGTCGGCGCTTCCGATGGAATGTAAAATTGCGTCACAATGGCATTCAAAAATGTTAAAAGATATATCACAGCAATATTGGACGGAAACGCTATGAGACCCACGACAAATACTGCCCGGATGACATCGCAGGATATGAGAACCTTCCGGTTTTCGAGTTTATCGACAAGTGTTCCAGCGATAAACCCGAATAATACCGCCGGTATGCCGTACACGAGAAATATTCCCGATACTGCGGTATTTGATGCTGTCTGACTGTAAAGAACAAGCGCTAAAACAAATAATAGCGTATTATTGGCAATCTGTGAAAAAATCTGACCAAACCAGAGATATCTGAAGCCTGAAATTGATATGACCCGCGAAAATTCGGATAGCGAACCTGTCTGATTCATAGAAGCTATGATGCTGTCCTGTTATAGGATCTCAGATATTCTATAAGAGTACGTATTCCATACCCTGTCCCCCCCACCGGCGTGGTGGAACTATCCTTTTCTGCCCAGGCAGGTCCTGCAATATCAACATGCGCCCAATCGGTGTTCTCAGGCACAAAAGTTTCAAGAAAAAGCGCTGCCGTGATTGCTCCGGCATACCGGGTTTTTCCGAGATTACGGACATCTGCTACAGGACTTTCAATCAACTCTTTATATGATTCAACAAGAGGCATTCTCCATAATAATTCGCCAGTCACCTGTGCGGCGGCGAGAAGTTGTGAGGATAGCGAATCGGCATTCGAAAAAAGTCCTGCCACATCCTCACCCAAGGCTACCATGCATGCACCTGTGAGTGTCGCGATATCGATAATGACATCCGGTTTCACATACATTCCGGCGTATGAAAGAGCGTCGGAAAGAATTACTCGTCCTTCGGCATCCGTATTGATGATCTCAATACTTTTTCCGTTTGACGCTTTCACAATATCGCCAGGCTTCACGGCCTTTCCCGAAGGCATATTTTCAACAGCACAGATAAGCCCGACAACAGACACGTCAGGTTTTAAATATTCCAGTATGGAAAACAGTGCCAATACCGTTGCAGCGCCTGCCATATCCCTTTTCATGGTTTCCATTCCCTGGCCGGGTTTGAGCGACAGACCACCGGAATCAAACGTAACACCTTTCCCTACAAAGCAAAGTGTTTTTTTTGCAGTGCGTGCAGGCGTATAACGCAATTCAATAAATTGCGGCTCTTCATCACTGCCCTTGGCAATCGACAAAAGGGCATTCATAGATTTCTTTTTCATTTCCTTCTCACCGAAAACCCTGCAGGATATATGATGATTGTCTTGGGCATACGAACGGGCAAGTTGGGATAAAAATCTGGGTGTAGCCACAGAAGACGGTGTATTGACGAGATCGCGTGCGGTCAAAACAGCACGGCTAACCAATTGTGCAGTATCACATGCGCTTTTCATTTCATCGCGGTTGTAGCCTTCAACATAGATATCGATATGTTCAATCGTATTGGCATCCTCCGGGATTTTTTCCCCATGATACTCATACGTTGCCAGATGACACGCGTCCACAATTCTGGTAACTATCTCAACATCCGAAAGACCATTACACACAATTCCCCCCGCACACAACGCAATACTCGTACTTTTCATGGATTTGGCAAGTTTAATTCCTGCCCCCACTGATTCAATAAGATTTCGTGCTGTTATTTTATCTTTTTTACCCAAACCAACGACTATTATTGTATGGACTGATAGAGATTGTTTCCGTGTGTGACAGATGACCGTCTTGCCGGAGAATGCCTGAAAATGTTGTTTTTTTGCAATTGTTGACGGGAGGGAATCATGCAGTACATCGATGTCTTTAGCTGATTTGGTCAGTGAAAAAGATTTATTATTACTGTCCTGGTAACTAAAAATAACCGTTGTGTCGCATGATGTTGAACCAGCGTGATCCGGATTCTGTACATAAACATTCATAGTTCCCCTTTCTTACATATTATGGTGCCGTGGGAGGGAATCGAACCCTCATGGAGTGTGAGCTCCACAGGTTTTTGAGACCTGCGCGTCTGCCAATTCCGCCACCGCGGCAAGCACGCATTCATTATACACTATCAGACCCTTCACGCTTACGGTCAACTGAATAAAATTTAATCCTGTCCCCCCGGAACATAAGATCAATTTCAGCAAGCGGTCCGTTGCGGTGTTTTGCAATGCGAAGTTTTGTGGCGATCTGATCACCCCACGTTGCCTGATCGGTATCCTCACGGTATAAAAACATGACTACGTCTGCATCCTGCTCGATCGAACCGGATTCCCGTAAATCGGAGAGTTCCGGAATCTTCGAACCCCGTGATTCAACTGCCCGGGAAAGCTGTGAGCAGGCAAGTACCGGCACATTGAGTTCACGCGCTAAATTTTTAAAACTTTGGGAAATCACCGAGACTTCCTGCACCCGGTTGTCGTACCTTCTCCCGGAATCGGCAAGCTGTAAATAATCAATAATAATGAGTCGAACCCCATGTTCAAGCTGCAACCTTCTGGCTTTTGAACGCATTTCCATAATTGACAGCCCAGGTGTATCATCAATAAAAATCGGCGCTTCGGCAAGTTCGCCCATCGCATCTGACAGGTGGGTAAAATCATCATCTGTCAATTTTCCGGTCTTTAACTTCCATGCATCTATATCTGCCTGCGACACGAGAAGCCTGTCCACAAGCTCCTCCTTACTCATTTCAAGAGAAAAAATGCCGATGGGGATTTTTTCCTTTACAGCCGCATGCTGTGCAATGTTTAATACCATCGCGGTTTTTCCTGTTCCGGGACGTGCTGCAAGAATAATAAGATTCGATTTCTGCATTCCAGCCAATTTATAGTCCAACTGGGAAAAGCCGGTCGGGACACCACGCAATCCCCCTTCCTGTTTGTGTAATTCATCAAGCCGGTCAAATGAAGCGGCAAGAGCATCGCGAATGATAACAAAATCCTGTTTGGAGGCAAATTGCGCAATGGAAAAGATTTCATGTTCCGCTTCGTCAAGAATCTCTTTTGTATCCCCACCTTCCCTAAATGCCTTTTCCGTCATATGTGCCGCAGCTGCAATCAGCCTGCGTTTCGAATGGAAATCTTTAATGATTTGGGCATATTTAACTGCATGAGCGCTGGTAGGAACGGATGTCACTAACGAGTGGATGCGTGTCGCTCCGCCTGCATCCTTCAGTTTTCCCATTTTTTTGAGTTCACTGACGACAGTCACTACATCTATGGGGTCATGTGCATCATAGAGTGCAAGCATGGATTGAAAAATAAAACCGTTCTTGTCATGATAAAAATGTTCGCTCCGCAAGAATTCCGATACATCAACGATGGTGTCTTTATTGATCAGAATTGCACCCAGAAGTGATTCTTCTGCAGATTCATCATGAGGCGGAATTTTCGGATTAGACATGAAATACCACAACGTGTGTGTCGGTTGGAAGCTTATCTTTGGTCATGACGAGCTTTGCGACAGGCTCACCGGCATCTTTTCCTATTGATTTAATGAAATCTTCAACTGTTGAGAGCCCTCCAAAGGCTTTCTGATCCAATTCATTTGTCCTAAAATGCATCGGGATGACGATGGATGGCTCGATATCTTTTATGATATGCAAAGCTTCGGGAATGCCGATTGTGTACATGCCGCCCACGGGAATCATGAGAATATCTACACCGTCCAATTCATCAATTGTATCTGATGATAGCACATGACCAATATCACCTAAGTGTAAAATATTGAGATTTTCCAACGTTATCCTGAACATAACATTTTTTCCTCTTTCTTGACCGTTTGACTGATCATGAAAAGAGGAAATGCCGGTAATATGGACACCCTGAATCTCATATTCACCCGGTGCTTTTACAATGAATGGAGACCCTTCAACCAGCATTTCCTGATTGTGATCTTCATGGTCATGTGAAATTGTAAGAACCGTACTTTCGATATGTTTTGGAAATTTCAATCCAGTGGATCTGGCGGAAAACGGATCAGTGACGACTGATGCGTTTTTTGACTTGATATAAAATGATGAATGACCGAGATATCGTATTTCCATATGTAGGCTTGCTTTTTATATCAGATTCTTTTATCCTTAGCAACTATGAACCGTGACGCACTGCTTGCTACTATTATAGGTTTTATTCTCGGACTTATCATTACTTCAATCGTCATTGCCTGGCCAAAAATATCTGCTTCTTTTCAATCATTAGCAATAAAAATGCCATCGATATCAAAAAATGTCACTCCCGATATTATGAGTCCACAAGCACAACCCAAGGAAAAACAAACAGTTACAGATTCACAGCCTCTTACCATTACCGGCCCTGTAACTGATTCTATTGCTGAATCCGACACACTTCTGGTGTCCGGATCTGCGACAATCGGGTCATATGTCATTATCGGCGGATTGCTGGACGAGGCTGTTGCCATCGCGTCTGAAGACGGCACATATTCCGGCTCAATCAGCCTGCAGGAGGGGAAAAATCCTATTGAAGTAAGCACATTCACTGATGGTGTCCTTACAACAAAAACGGTGGAGGTGTATTATGTCCAAAAATAATTTTATACTATTCATACTTACAGTGTTCCTGGTTCTTGCTTCACCAGCGAACGCTCAAAATGCGACCGGATCGGCATCCATCGGTGATCTGAAAGACCGTCTTGCAACAAAGGTAGCAGAAATGAAACAGCTGGTACGCAAAGCCGTATGGGGAACAGTGAAAACAATTTCAGCCGCATCAATAACAGTAGAAACTTCCGCTAAAGAATTGAAAATTGATTTGACCGACGATATCGTCATTACGCAGCTCATCAAAAATAAGAGAACAACTCTGTCTGCCGACGATATTGATAAAGGCGATACGGTCGCAATTATCGGCAACTACGATGGAACACTGGACGTCCTTGAGGCAACACACATAGTCATACAGAATAACATGCCGGTCCGTGTAAGCGGTATACTGACGGACATCGATAAAAAAGCATATACTTTTACAATCAAAACATCTGACGGACAATCATACATAGTCGATTACGAAAAATCGACAACTACATCAGAATTCAACAACGCAGAGACAAAGACGGAAAAAGCCGGTTTCTCAGACATCACGGATAATGATGTTGTGTCCGTTCTTGGCTTTCCGGTACCGAATAAAGAAAATAGGATCAGCGCAGCAAGAATACTTCTTATCCATACCGATACACAGTCTCCTTCTCCAACACCTTCCATCGAGCCGTGAAACATGCATTCTTGATTGTCGACCAAAGCGATATAAAGTATCTTACCGGTCTTGTCAGCTCTGATCCTTCTGTTCATGAATATTGTGCCATTCTTCATGAGAATGCAGCAATTCTTTGTACCTATCCTCTCAACAAAGAATTTGCTGTCAAAACTGTTCCATCAACAGTTTCTGTAAATGTCATTCAGAGATTCGCCGATATTGCACTCCAGCTGAAAAAGCTCTTCATCACAGACCTGTTGGTTGATGAACATACCCTCAACCTGAAAGAATACCGGATACTGTCTGAATTCTTTCATATACGGCATGCATTAAATCCAATACGCGAAAAAAGACTCATTAAAACCGAAAAAGAGCGTATACATATTACCCAGGCTTGCCGGATAACAGATGATTGTTTTACTCATCTGCGCACCTTGATCACACCGGGGATGCGCGAAACGGATATCGTCAAGGAAATTACCCTCTATTTTCTTAAAAAAGACGCCGAAAATGCTTTCGATCCCATTGTTGCGTTTGATTCGAACTCCAGCCAACCTCATTACCATCCATCGAATCGTGCAGTACTGAAACAAAACAGTTTTATGCTGTTGGATTTCGGGGCAAAAGTTGACGGGTATTGTTCGGATATGTCCCGGATGGTTTTTCTCCAAAAAGCCTCCGGTACATTACTGCGTGCGTATCAAACGGTACTACAGGCACAAC
>JBGSUE010000027.1:0-32656 GCA_041753515.1 Patescibacteria group bacterium | reverse complement strand
AGAATGAATAAAATGAAAAAGGAAGCCATGGATAAAAATGCACAGTCAGATAACCGCATCACACTCCTGACAAACCAGCTTCAGCTGCATCAATTCAGAAACGGTAATGGGTCGCTGTATGAAGCAATCTGCAACAACAGAAATCTTCAACCATCTGGATATTGGGATACTGGTTCTTGATTCCAATGGTACCATCATACATGCAAATCCCTATGCAGAAACATTTTTCCGCACAACACTCAATCAATTGCAGAACAGACCTTATAAAGATGTATTTATCCTGAAAAACAGCAAAAAAGAAATCGATTATACACCATTGGAATCTCCCCGTGAATCCCAAAGATTGGAAAAACTTCCCCACTGGACATTTCTGGAAGAACACCAGACGGAACATGCGATATTGGGGTATATCACCGGAATTTCACTAACCGGCACACATGACGCACATGCATTCGTATTTATTGATATGACCGACCAATATCACCGTGAAGAAGATGAAAAAGCATTTTTTTCCGGTGTTGCACATGATCTTCGCTCTCCCATGACCACTATCCGCGGTGTATTGGAGCTTTTGGAAAATCCCTCCCCGAATATGGACGAATCACAAAAAAAGGATTTGATGAAAGGGGCAAAAGATTCCACAATACATCTTATTGATTTAGTGAATGATCTTCTCAATGTATCACGGATCGAACAAAACAGACTTGTTATACAGAAAGATATATTTGATATGACAAAAACTATCCGTGCAGTTATCGAAAACCTGAAACACGACGCCAGCATCAAACACCTTACTCTCACGTATCAGATGGATGATCCAAATATTCCCAAAGTGATTGGAGATGAATCAAAATGCGTTGAGATTCTTACCAATCTTCTGTCTAATGCCATCAAGTATACCCATGAAGGATCAGTCACAGTATCCACGGCAACAGAGAGTGCCTCTGTTCGAACAAGAATAACAGATACGGGTGCCGGTATAGACCCAAGACAAGCGCCGCTCCTGTTTACCAAATTCGGTCAGACCGGACAATCACGGTCTATGGCAACATCAAAAAGCACAGGGTTGGGACTGTACATTTCAAAACGGTTTGCCCAACTTATGAACGGTTCAGTCGGACTGGAAAAATCCGAACTTGGCCGCGGATCGACATTTTTCTTTTCTCTGCCTATTGCTCCAAGAGTTGACATCAATCATTCTACATGAAAAAATACGAATATATGAATAAATCAAACGCACTCCTTCTCTTTGTCGCAAGCGTCGGTCTCATCGTTGTCGCCATTCTTTTTACCAGTATCATCGCCAAAACCAGAGATACAACCGTACGTCAGGACACACGAGCCAAAGCGAGCGCGCAATCCATGACTGTCTTTTACGGAAAAGTACACTCGTATGAATCCACTACGGGCACGCTTATCGTGGATAATCTCATGTTTGATGACTCAAACGGAAAACCTCTCGGAACGTGGAACGTACATGTGCCTTCAAATTTTGATGCATCAAAATTCCCCGCGGGATCAGAAATTCGCATCGGAGCTAATCCTGAAACATTCAACATCACGGAGAATACTCTGACTGCTAAAGAAATTGCCAAAAAATAACTAACGATCAGATTTTTTCACGATGGTACCCGCTGAACTATCTTCTATAAGATATCCCAACTTTTCTATCTCCATACGGTATACATCTGCCTCATCATAGTTTTTGAGCATTCGGGCATCATCACGCTTCTGGATTAATATCTGTACATCATCAGGTACTGCCGAATCCTGAAATTTAGCATTAACAGATCCAATACCGATACCCAGCACCTCATCAAAATCCATCGCAAGTTCAATTTTATCGCCTGGTGGAATATTAGATTTAAGTATTTCCCATAAAACCGCAAGAGCAGCAGGTATATTAAAGTCATTTGATAGCGCTTCCCTGAAACGCATCCTGTACGCATCTACTTTTTCCAGTTTTTCCGGAGAAAGCATTGTGCGTGTTCCCTGACCCTCGGCAAGTGCTGAAGAAACAAGTGTACGCAGTTGTTTTAACGCGGACTTTGAGGCATCAAGCGCTTCCCAGGTGAAATTCTGTTTCGAGCGGTAGTGTGCCTGTAAATAGAAATACCGGAGCGTTGTCGGTTCAAAACCCCGTGTTATGATATCGTCGAGGCAAATCCCGGTACCTTCGGACTTGGCCATTTTTTTTCCGTTTACCAACAGATGCTCATTATGCATCCAGTACCGGACAAACGATGCACCGTTGGCACACTCAGACTGGGCAATCTCATTCGTGTGATGCACGGGAATATGCTCCACTCCTCCCATATGGATATCAATGGTTTTTCCCAGAAGTTTCCGGCTCATTGCCGAACACTCAATATGCCACCCCGGAATTCCTTCACCATGTGGCCCTGGCCACGTTTGCAGGGCATTTTTATGAGCACCCTTCTTATAAAACCATAAGGCAAAATCCATGGGATTGCGTTTTTTTGAGTCAGAAACATCCGCTTTTCCTGAACCTGATGCCATATCTTTCAAATTTTGGCGTGACAGACAGGTATATGCATCAAATTTTAAAACATCGAAATAGACGGCAAGTTCCGTGGTATAGGCAAAACCTTTTTCCAGAAGTTCACTGATCATAGCTATCATCTCCCCCACATATTCCGTTGCCCGTGGCTTAAACGTGGGCTCAAGTAGTCCGAGGGCTTTCGTGTCTTTTTCAAACTGCACAATATATTTGAGGGCAATAGCTTCAGGACTCAATCCTTCCCTCTTTGCACCTTTCTCCATCTTGTCTTCTCCAGTATCCGAATCGCTCGTCAGATGCCCCACGTCGGTATAGTTTCTGACGTGCTTCACCTCATACCCGAAATACCGAAGTGTTCTGACTGCCAGATCTCCCATCGTCATACCCCGCAAATTGCCGATGTGCTGGATCCAGTATACCGTCGGCCCGCAGTGATAAAACGTCACAACACCCTTTTTGAGAGGGATAAATTCCTCAAGCTTTCTGGATAGAGTGTTATATATTTTCATCAGTCAGCCCC
Source organism: Patescibacteria group bacterium (assembly GCA_041753515.1). Taxonomy (GTDB): domain Bacteria; phylum Patescibacteriota; class Microgenomatia; order UBA10105; family UBA927; genus JBGSUE01. Next base: position 29,615 of record JBGSUE010000027.1, on the reverse strand, counting down.
CTTTGGTTTCAATTCTGCCTTATTCTGCGGTGCTTTTTTCTTTTTGAACAACCCTCCGGGTGCCTGTTTAGCGCCTGTATGGGGAAGAGCAGATTTGGCTGCCGCTTTTTGCTGATCTTCCATCATCTTCTGTTTCTCATCATTCTCTTTCTGTTGTCTTTCATATACCCCTGGCTCTTTCTGATGAGGTTTTTTGGCAAATTCGGCAAGCGCCGCTCTGGCAACAGCCCTGTCTGCATCAGTTGGACCGTCAGACCTGGATTCCTGCACTTTACCTGTACCAGTATATACCGGATTTTTCTGCCCGGATTTACCGGACGGCACACCGACACTTTCCAGCGCCTTCCCGACCATATCAGAGGGAATCTTCTTCGTTTCCTGAACTATCTTCTCCCCGATGTCCTCAAATGATCCGATGATTTGTCTCACAACACTACTCATAAATTATGAATTAGCAATTAAGAATTACGAATTTTAAAAAGAATATTATATTCTTAATTCATAATTCGTAATTCGTAATTCATAATTGATTACACCATCCCCAATTCCATCTTCGCCTCTTCACTCATTTTATCAGGACTCCACGGAGGCTCAAACGTGAGCTCCACATCCACCCGTTTTACTCCTTTGACCTCCCCAACTTTTTCTTTTATTGGATTGGAAATAAGATCAAACAGCGGACACCCGATGGAAGTGAGCGTCATCCGGATTGTTACAACAGCCTTTTTCCGATCAATATCCACACCGTAAATAAGCCCCAATTCCCATACCGAAATCCCCAGCTCCGGATCCGGAATTTCTTTCAACCTTTGTTCAATGTCAGATATGTTTATCATACTAATACTGCCGTCTTCCTTCCAATGCCCTTGAGAGTGTTACGTCATCAGCATACTCGATATCACCCCCGACCGGCAAGCCATGGGCGAGTCTTGTAATTCGTAATTCGTAATTCGTAATTCGTAATTGTTTGGTAATATACAATGCTGTTGCTTCACCTTCCATAGTTGGATTTGTTGCCAGAATGACCTCAGTTATGGGTTGAGTGTTAAGCATTAGGCGTTTAAGAAGATCAGGTATATAAATTTCATCAGGACCGATATTGTTTAAGGGGTCAATTGCTCCATGAAGCACATGGTAGACACCGGAAAATTTACCCGTGCGTTCAATGGATAGTACATCGGTGGGCTGTTCCACGACGCAGATAACCCCGTGATCACGGGACGGCGAGGAGCAAATTGCACACGGATCCGCCTCGGCCACATTACGGCACAGGGAACACAATACAGTCGATGTCTTTAATGCTTTGAGCCGATCCGCAAACTGGTCAAGATCGGATTGCGGAACATGAAGCAGATAATAGGCCAACCGTTGTGCCGTTTTCGGCCCGATGCCGGGCAATTTCTCAAACGACTCTTTAACTCTTGTGAGGGCTTTGGGCAAAATCTGCATATTAAGTACGTAAACCGAGAAACGAAATCACATCAGGATGATTCAGGCTATTACAATATAGATCAGGCATCAGTGATTTAATCTCACTTTCAGATACACCATGACCAGTTGATACAATTACTACAGGAGCCCCTATTGCTTGTGCGCACACTATATCATGTACTGTATCCCCTATGATAATTATGTCTTTCGCTTGGATATCCGGATTAAAATACAGACCAGCCTTATAGAGCGCGAGTTTTGCCAAATCATTCCTTTCATCTGTTTCATGCCCATATACTCCGAATGAAAACCGATTGTATCCTGCATGATGAAGCTTCCAGTTAGCACTATACATAAGATTTCCCGTCAATACCCCGGACACATGGCTGTCTGAAGCTATGACCTTATCAACGAGCGATGAAGCATCCGGAATTTTTTCATACAGCGGTTTACCGTCATCTAGACTATCCAGATATTCCACAAAACATTCTTCCAGGTCTCCCAAGTGATCAATAAAATAGTCACGATTTATAGTATGCTTAACCATATCCCACAGGATATACCGATCACAATTTCCATTATATCCAGACCTTTTCCAGAAAGTATCGGTAATTTGTGCTATTTGAATATCAAATACCTTCTGTATGGCAAAAGGAAAACGCTGGAGCGCATCTGTAACGCGTAAGGGTCGGATAAGTGTACCGTCGATATCAAAAAGTACAAGTTTCATCATGTGTGAGGATACGCTTTCAGGGCTTTTGCGAGAATATCGATACATCGCTTGAGGGAATTGGTGTTGAGGACATAGGCTAGGCGGACTTCATTTTTTCCCTTTCCGGGGCTGGCATAAAATCCCTCCGCCGGAGCGAGCATGACTGTTTCATTGTTCAGCCGGAAATCCGTCAGAAGCCACGTTGCAAATTTCTCGGCGTTTTCAACAGGAAGTCCGACAATGGTATAGAAGGCCCCTTCTGGTTTGGGTATGATAACACCCGGAATTTTCTTCAGGCCTTCATACAGGATATCTCGCCGTTTTGTATATTCTTTCTGTACGTCATCGATATACGTTTGTGGGACTTCTGTCAATTTTGAAGCTATTTTCTGGTCGATAAATCCGGCGGACAATCTGCCCTGTGCAATCCGCAACACTCCTTCCATCACCTCGCGATTTTTAGACACAAGCATGCCGAGGCGAGCACCGCACAGGGAATACCGCTTGGACATACTGTCCAACACGATTGCCCTGTCAGAAATTGATTCCATATAGCTGAATAACGATATTTGTTTTTTCCCGTCATATGCATATTCCCGATATACTTCATCGGACATGATAAACACATTGTGCTTCTTTGCAATGTCAACAAGCATCTCAACTTCTTTTTGGCTGTAGACAGTACCCGTGGGATTATTCGGATTGCAGTAAAGAATCGCCTTTGTCTTGCGGGTTATATACGATTCTATCGTTTGTATATCCGGTATATGAAATCCATCAGCAATACTTGTTGGAACAGCCTTGATGGTAATACCGTTTATAGCGGCATAGGAATTGTAATTCGTATAGAGAGGTTCAAACGACAGAATTTCATCCCCGGGATTGGCAACGGCAAACATGGCCATGGAAATAGCCTCAGATCCACCGCTTGTAATCTGGATATCTGACTCTTCAATAAAATTGTATCCGAGTTTCTGATAATACAAGGCTACAGCACTGATGAATTCCGGTTCTCCCTGGCTCTGAGAGTACCTGATAGGATTATCATTCCAGGTTGTCAGTACGTTCATCATGGTCTCCGGTGTTTTGATATCCGGGTCCCCGATATTCAGATGGTAGACATGGACACCGCTTTTTTTGGCAGCAACTGCATACGGCACAAGCTTCCTGATAGGAGATGAGGGTACTGACAAGAATCGTTGAGATACGTTCATACAATATAAAATTCTGTCTCCACATGCGGATTGCCGAACGCACGGGCTGCAGAATCCCCCTTTACCCAAATCTCCATAAACCGGTCATCACCGCCGGTTGAACCCGGCGCATAGGAAAGCTGACCGTCCTGGATATGATATGTTTCATCACCGACAATCGCTTCGTGAATATTGTTGTTCATACGGATTCTGATACGTGAACCTGGTTTCTGTTGTAGTGAACTGACACGGTTAGTCGTCTTCAGATTCCCGTACCCATCGATAAAACCAATTCGGCTGGCAGGGACATCGGGAATTGAGGAAAGAGGAATTTTTTCACCGATTACCTCAGAATTTCCTTCCAATACCTGTACGACGCCGTCCGGATAAAAATCACGGCTCCGAAACTGTGAACCGGCATTGGGAACATTCAGAAGGCAAAATTCACTGATCTGATCCTTGATGAATGAAAATGTATACCCCATATGAACAGCTATGACCGGCACTCCATTTTTCAGCTTCGCATACGCAAGATGACCATACAATCCTTTATACGTTTTGGCATCATCCTTTGCAATGCCTATTCGTGGCGCGGTATTAGAAAATATACTCAATCCGGGAAAATTATGTACCTGTGAAAGCTGGTATATCCATAAACCGGTAGCAAGTGATGAAAATTTTGGAACGGCAACGGGTGAAATTTCAAAATCCGGACGAAGACTTTTAAACTTCTGGATCACTTCACAAAAAGCCGGATCGCCTGATCCGTAGTCAGCTATAAGATGTACAAATACGTGTGCCATATAGAGTATAATACCTCACGTGAGTACATCATTTCAATCGGCCATAACGTATCTGGAACAATTTGCACAACCGGGAGGATTTTATACTCTCGAACGCATGCGGCAAATGATGACTCTCTTGGGTAATCCCGAAAGAAAATTGCCGTGTATCCATATTGGCGGCACAGCCGGCAAGGGGTCGACTGCCCACATGATTGCCGCAATTCTGGAGGAAGCCGGGTATAGAGTAGGCCTTCATACGTCACCGCATCTTGTCAGTGTTCGTGAACGATTTCTCATGAATAGAAAAATGATCACTGAATTTGATTTCGTAACGATTCTTGAAACAATCAAACCGGTCATAGTAAAAATACATCCCACATATTACGAAATAGTCATCGCCATGATGTTTATGTATTTCGTCCAAAAAAAAGTGGATATTGCGGTTATCGAAGTGGGACTAGGTGGCAGACTAGATGCCACAAACATCATTCCACCGCCTCTCGTTTCGGTTCTTACCAACGTAGGCCTAGACCACATGCAGATTCTGGGTAATACAACCATGAAGATCGCGGCTGATAAAAAGGAAATTATAAAAGAAAACAGTGTCGCAGTCTCAGCAGTTACACAACTTTCCATCCGAAACATGCTTATGAGCCATTGTAAGAGAAAAAATACAAAACTGTATCTGTACGGTAGCGATTTTTTTCTTCCTGATATCAGGATATCACTTCAGGGTCAACATCAAAAAGTGAATGCAGCCTGTGCCATCAAGGCTGTGAGTGTCTGTGGTCTGAGCGTGAAAGAACACCACATCCGTCAGGCATTATCACAAATATCGATTCCCGGCAGACTTGCATCCGTTCAAAACATACTCATTGACGGAGCGCATAATCCGATGAAAATACGAGCGCTGTCAAATGCACTTCATGACTATTATCCGGATAAAAAATTCAATACCCTGATTGCAGTAAAAAAAGACAAGAATGCAGCCGCAATGGTACGCGCACTCAAACCGCATGTACGGCACTGGTATCTGGCAACAGTAAACAAAACAACTGATTGGGGTCCTAACCCAATGATTGCACCTGATATTCTTAAAGAAATTATATGCTCCGTTGATTCGACAAAACCGGTTACACTCATTTCAGATACTGTATCATTTCTGAAAACTACTCCCGATATTCTGATCACAGGTTCCTTATATTTGGTTGGTGATATCTATGAGATACTGGGGACTATTTAGTGTTTTCATCTTCCTGCGTCTCTGGCATCTGGTCCATTTTCCCATATTTACCGATGAGGCAACATACATACGGCAGGGACAGGTTATGGTATATCAGAAGGACAGCCGGTGGGCATCACTCCACTCGCACGGCAAACAGCCGCTTGTGTACTGGGTGTATGGTTTTGTCTCGCAGCTTACCGGACAACCTTTCCAGGCGTCCAAGATCGTTTCCATCCTTCTTGCAATTGCATCTTATTTTGTCGTAAGTATGTATACGAAAAAATCACTGATGCATCTTGCTGTATTCACTTTTGCACCTCTCTTTATCCATTTCCAGACGCTTGCCCTTCAGGAAAGCTTTGTGATTTTGGAAACTCTTCTCGTATTTTTTCTGACTGACTCATACGGAAAACATAAAAAATCTGTAATTCCCGTACTTCTGGGACTGGTATATTCAGCAGGTCTTTGGACGAAAACGACCATGCTCATACCCATACTTCTGAGCATTTTGACATTCAAAAATTTCCTGCCGATATTTTTGTCCTGTTCTGTTGCTTTACTCTTCACTCTTCCATTAATTATGCAAAAGGATATTCATGCAGTTATCTCCGATCCGGGCGTCTTTACTATGACGACAAGAAAAATTTTCACATTGCTATTTTCTCAGTGGTTTTATAACATCAAGCATGTAGCCGTATCCATGCTCCTGTATCTGGGCCCAGTAGCTATTTGGTTCATATATACAACTCAAACAATCTCTAAATACCGTTCCGGCATACTGACTCTCGTTCCTGTGAGCATCAACAAAATCATGTCAGCTCGCTACTATGTATATGCAAGTATTCCACTCTTAACCGTCAAACATATCCCGCTTCCGTTCGTTGTCTTGACAGTTGTATGGGGGCTGTATTTTACCCTGTTTCCGAAAACTTTGTTCGGATTCTTTCCTTTCGGTAGTGAACGGGAGTATGCATATTCATGGACCAGTGGTTATGTGTATCGCGAAATGGATACATTTATCACTGCAACGCTTCCCGATCCGTCAGTACTTATTTTCCCGGACCGTCCCGGCAATCCGACGGATTACTTTATTGCAAAATACTACAACAGCAACAGGTTTTTTACCTTCATCTATCACCCGTCAATCAATTCGGATGCATTACCCCTCTATTATATAACTCGTTCATCTGTACCGATGGAAAAACTACCTAATTCCGCAACACTCATTCACAAGATTACCATTGATGAAAAAGAATCACTCAACCTATTCTCGCTCCAGAATAAGATAGGAGAACCGTAATTCGCCCTGTTTTCGTTGCTCTTGTGAAACGATTCTAGAAAATGCAGAATAATCAGGAAAAAAAGTGTCTGCTTCTGCCGTTTGATCAACAACAGTTAAATACAACCGGTCTGTCATATCAATAAATTCTTTATATATTTTTCCGCCACCGATCACGAATATTTCATCAGATCCTTCGGACACTCGAGCTTTATGCAGTGCCTCCCGCGGTGATAATCCATGTGAAGAAATGACAATATTCGTTCTGCCGGGGAGAGGTTTTCCGATAGATTCAAACGTTTTTCTTCCCATGATGACGGGATGCCCCGTGGTTAGTTGTTTGAAACGCGGCAAATCTCCCGAAATGTGCCAGAGAAGTTTGTTGTCTCTTCCTAATTCACGATTTTTACCGATCGCGGCGATAATCGAAAGCATTAAAATCCTCCCACTACGGTAATATCTCCTTTAATCGGCGGATAGGGGTTATAATCTTCGATTGTAATGTCTTCAAATTTGAAATCATCGATCTTCTTCACGTTTGGATTGAGCTTCACTGTCGGGAATAGCCTGGGAACACGCAACAATTGCTCTTTGCACTGGTCAAAATGATTTTCATAAATATGCACATCCCCGAATACATGGACAAAATCTCCCGGTTTATATCCTGTCACCTGCGCAAGCATCATGGTCAGGAGGGCATATGATGCGATATTGAACGGCACTCCCAAAAAAAGGTCTGCACTACGCTGATATAGAAGAAGAGAAAGTCTATCACCGGTTATATTGATGTGATACATCGTGTGGCACGGGGCAATTACCATGGATGCACTGTGTGATCCGCTCATTTCATAGATGCACCCAGCATTCCATGCGCTCACAATATAGTGTTTTTTCATAGGATACTTTTTGATTTTCTCTATCGCCCATCCGAGCTGGTCCACTGTCCGTTTTGCATTCACAGGCCAGTTTCTCCATTGCACACCGTACACGGGTCCGAGTTCTCCCCACTTTTTTAAAAATTTCGGATCGGTTTTTGCCTTTTCAAGATACTGTTCATATGTAAGTGCCTGTGACTTATTTTCTTTTACCGCCCATTCGTACTTTTTATATCCCCATTCATCCCAGATATGTACATTGTTATCTAAGAGATATTTTATATTTGATGAACCGGAGAGAAACCAGATAAGCTCATGGATAATGCCGCGCGAAAACACTTTTTTTGTCGTGAGGAGTGGAAATCCCTGCGATAGATCATACCGGCACATCCTTCCAAACACGCTTTTCAGCTTGACACCGGTTGAATGGCTCACTTTCCATTGGCCATTCTCCATAATATCTTTCATCAAATCCAAATATTGATACTCGGGATGTTTGTTTGGTGCCATATCAGGAATGTACGATTGGAGGAAATCCACCGACTGTTTTTTCAAGTCTGTCTAAACGCATTTCATGCTCTGAAATAATATTTGTAATACTCGTCTGGATATAATCGGCAACTCCCTTTATGATTTCCTCTTTCATGACGTGAAGGTCATCTTTCGTGGCAAAAACCTTCTTCAATTTTTCAATATCTTCATCAGTAATTTTGCTCATGTTTTCCAATGTACACGAGTATATATCGAAAATCAATATGAATACACATGCGTTTCAGTCACAACATAATCCATCGGAATATCATGCGGCTGAGGATCGATGGAATCAACAATATTTTTTTCAAACGCCACACCGATTTTTACTCCGGGTACATAAGCGAGAAGCCGGTCATAATACCCTTTTCCCCTTCCCTTCCTATTACCACGTCTGTCAAATTTCTTCCCGGGTACCAAAAATACCTCCACATCCGTCGGTTCAACGACAGGAAGGTCATTCTCCGGTTCCAAAACGCCAAAGGACCCAATCTCAAGCTGATTAAATAATCTAATCCGGTAAAGATTTAAATTTTGCCCAACAACTCTCGGCACACAGACTATTTTATCTGTCAGTAATAATTCTTTTATGAGACGATGCGTCTCCGGTTCATCCGGTTTTGAGACAAAGATGCATATGACTTTTGACTTATATAAATATGGAATAGCTCGTATGTTCATGTGAGGATATTTTATACAAAATAGGCCTGGGTGCATATTGGCGGGATACTTCCCCCGTACGCTGATACGGTCGTCTCCCTATGTACACCAGGCCTCTGTTCTCCCCCAATTCTTATCTCAGTCTTCTTGGTAAATGATCATGAACTTCCATTTTGGTACCACCTTCATGGCGTCTGTCCCGTACTTCTACCTTTCCATCTTTTCGTACTTGACCGACATTATATGGTGTTTCCAATACTTTTTTCTTTTTCTCGGCTTTATCAAGCAAGGCATGGTTTACATGAGACAATTTCTCCTGTAATGCAGCGACCTCATCAAGCAGCTCAACGGCTTCTTCTTCCAGATCTTTTTTCCAAAAATTTTTGATCTGCGAAATGACTACTGCGATGCCGATAATACAGGTGAACATACCGATGAACCTGGCGCCAATTGAAGACGTATTCCATGCAATGTATCCGCCAAGCCCCGTGAGGATCAGGCCAATGATCAGATTCATAACAACCTCCACGAATATAGTAGTTTGGATTGGAAACGAACAATTCATAATATAGGATATCTTTTCATCGTATTTGACGTCTATATGACTATTCCTGACATTGTTTGACATTAATCAGTATTAATCCTATAATTCTCAAATGGTACGTGATACTTATTTATACCCACTTCCTAAAAATAGGCTACTGACAAGATACAGACCGGCATTCGATGCTATTGGAAAAGGGAATTCCGCTACAATTTGGGGGTTTACCCAATCGTGCGACTGGGTGTTTTTAAAATTTATTTTTTCAAGGCCTGAACTTCTCAATCAGCTTCTTCCAAAATCTATACAACGAAAACAGCTTTTTCTATTTTTTGATATAGACAGCCTGCCAAATCGTGATCCAATATTTTTTCAACGTCATCTTCTCACTCAGATATATAATACGCTCTCTGGTATACGTAATGCTCTGCCACAAGATTTTCAGCGTACTCTCGATACTGTATCTTCAATCCTTGACACACGCGATCCTTATACCTATTTGCAAACAGCAAGCAGACTTCTCTCTTCTCTTTTTGCCCAAACATCCTATCGTCTCACCATGGTGATACACGATTATTTTCTTGATACTTGGGAAGAATCTTGGGGAAGAAATTTATATAAACTCTGGCATACTCACCGCAGGCATCCTGACGCCAGGGTGACAATGTTGTTTGTAACACGACCTTATGTTACTCCCGATTTACTGCCTCCTTTCTTAAAACCATTACGGTGGGCTTACTATGAATCAGTATCAATATTTCCATTATTTACGAAAGAAGAAACATATTTTACGCTCGACAGACATGAGAAGATCTACGGTATTCCGGCTTCGAACCACTACAAAGATCTTCTGTGGAAAACGCTTGGCGGATTTTATGATTTTTATCTTCCGTCTCTTCGCATAATGGAACGGCATCAGAATGCACCGGATTCTGATTTGGTGAAGGCGTGGCTGTCTGATGAAACCAACCGGTATCACATCAAATTTTTATTTGACATGCTTCCGCCTTCCAATCAACAAAAACTGGAACGATATGTCTTTAAACATGAGCACATTGTGCAGGATAATTTGATTCATAAGCTGGGACTTCTACCCGTACCGACGATTTGGCACTACTACCTTACGACAATGCGACCTATTGAGACAATATCCCGATCAGTACATGTCTCGACCATTCCCAATACATCCATAAAAACAGTACAGCCGCTTACTGCCAGTGAACACACTCTTCTTGATCTTTTTCTTTCTCATCCAAATTCACTTGTCACAAAGGATGAAATTGCCGAAAATCTTGATTCAGCAGAATCTTTATCGGACTGGGCTATTGATAAACTCGTCTCACGTCTTCGAGCCAAAATATCGACCCCAACACTTCTTAATCCAATACTGACTGTGAGAGGAAAAGGGTATAAGTTGATTATCTGATATATGCCAAAAGAACAAGAGATGGATCAGATGAACTCAATGGATGTAATTGGAATGCTCCAGCGCGGAGATTATTATTATAATCGTTTAAAAAACGTATATGAAGAGCACGAAATCGGAGGAGGCATACAAGTACTGAGATCTCTACAATTCACCCAAATGCCAAATCACGTGATCGGTGATTTCTTTCACTTTACCAGCGATACCGAAGCACAATTAATGCGACATAGATTGGAACTATTAACCGAAGCCTTTACTGATCATGATATGCTGGAAGTAGTAGGCAATAATGGAGCGCAAATCAGCGAAACAGATATTCATGTTTTATTCCCGGGAAACTCTCCCGTATACAATACGTATCTTCATAATGCCGAATCAGCAATCAGAACTTATGCAGCAAAACTGAAAATAAATTTTCCTGATAGAATTCCTGGGCTTGAATCACCAATATATGAAAATCCCATGCACATTGTTATTCATACAATTCAGGAAATTATTACAGAAGCGAATGAATCAAAAGACGATCATGAAAATCAAAATGTATTTGCATGGATTAAAGGCGGATTTATGCCGCATGCTGCAAGAGTGTTGTACGGTCCTATGTTCATGTATCCGTCGATAACACCAGGGGCAATTGCAGATAAATTTTATATTGCACATACTCTTGCCTATCACGATAGAGAGGCGATTGATAATTACCGATTAATCAGAAAAGAAATACAGCTCGATCCGATCTTTTCTCACCATCCCACATTAGTCAGGGATATGAGTACATCGGTATCCGCAAAAATCAGGGAGTTCAACGATAAAATTTCCCGTGATCAAAAAGAGAATAGAAAGCTTATGCGTTTACTTAATAGCGGCATGCTTCCGTCCTATGATGGTGATATTGACGTTTTATTCAATACAGATGAAGCAAAAACAATACAATATGCAAATCGAATAGCAGATACGCTCATTCAGGCTGGATTTGAGGTCAGAAAAGTTTACAGGAATGCATCTTTTGATGTCCGATTTATGCTCTATGAATTATTCATCAAATTGCCTGAAGGACGTGAACAGGTCTTGGAATTTCATCTCAATCCAAATCATGATGTATCTGAAAAAAATTCTAGAGCAAACCAACACTCTTTTGTGACTGATCTAGCTCATGAGATGACGGCCTACCAAAGTATGCGGATAGTTATGGATGGAGAAAATATATATTTTTTCGATCCATACCGTACTTTAACATCGCGTGGGCAATGCATCGGAATAAACCCCTTATTCAATTACCTCCGGCCATCTCATCAACTTCTAGTCAGCCTATATGCTCCAGTGTATGCGGCATTATCCAATACTGAACACCTTACAGAAATCGATCTGCAGTATATGCGTAGTGCAATTCAACTGCAGCGAACCCGGATGTCACAAACTGATACGGCATTACCTTACCCGTCAAGGTTATTATTATTTACGCTTCATGATGCCCAAAAAGCGCTCCGTGCACAAAGTGCAAGTGTTTTACTTGATGATTATTGGTCAGGCGGTGATGCTACAAAAATTTTTTCCCGGCTCGAAGATACCTGGGGCGATATCGGATTATTTGAATTCATTAATGACGTATGCAATTCCCACACAGTAGCAGAAGATTTGCTGATCGAATTGAAAAAAGTTTTTCCACGACGGATATTTGCCAACTTTTCTGCCCCCGATGCGGAGTCAACTGCCAGAGCGGGCAGTAAAGTGGGTGATAATGGAGTTGAAGATATTATCAGCAATTTCAGCAATTATATTATTCAGACAGAATAATTAGGTCCCCTCTTCCCAGCTGGTAAGATAGTGTTTCTGTTCGGCGGTCAGGCGATCAAATTTGATACCCATAGCTTTGAGTTTCAGTCGGGCAATTTCCGAATCCATTCTTTTGGAAATCGTATACACTTTCACTTTGAGTTTCCCATAGTAATTCGCAAAAAACTCAGCCGCTAGTGCCTGATTGGCAAAACTCATGTCCATGACTTCCGCCGGATGTCCTTCTGCTGCAGCCAGATTGATAAGCCTTCCTTCCCCCAGAACATACAGCTTTTTACCGCCAATAGTGTATTCATCAACAAAATCCCGTATTTTCCGTTTCGTCTTTGCGTGTTTTTCCAGTTCTTCGATGGCAATTTCCACATTAAAGTGCCCTGAGTTAGCGACAATCGCACCATCTTTCATGGCAGTCAAATGATCGATGGACAAGACATTTTTGTCTCCTGTCACCGTAACAAAAATATCACCGGATTTAACAGCGGTTTTTAGAGACATGACGACGAAACCGTCCATCACTGCTTCAAGCGCCTTAACCGGATCGACTTCACACACAACGACATGTGATCCCATACCGCGAGCACGTGATGCCAGTCCCCGTCCGCACCATCCGTATCCGGCTACCACAAAAACTTTACCGGCAAGAAGAATATTTGTCGCTCGCATGATGCCGTCCAACGTCGATTGGCCTGTCCCGTACCGGTTATCAAACAAATGTTTGGTGTCGGAGTCATTGACCGCAAACACCGGAATCTTCAAAGCCTTATCTTTTTCCATCGCTTTGAGCCGTATAACACCGGTCGTCGTTTCTTCGCTTGACCCGTACAGCTCGCCCAGTTGATTTTGGCGTTCTTTATGAAGAAGTGACACAAGATCCGCTCCGTCATCCATGGTGATTTGCGGATGGGCATCAAGAACTGCGTTGAGATGTTTGTAATACGTTTTCGTGTCCTCGCCCTTTATTGCATAGGTATCAATTCCGTAATCTGAGACGAGCGATGCGGCTATATCGTCCTGGGTGGACAAAGGATTTGATGCGCACAGACTCACGTTCGCACCGCCGGATTCAAGAGCCAGCATAAGATTGGCGGTTTCGGCTGTCACATGAAGACACGCACCGATCGTTAAATCTTTGAGCGGTTTTTGTGTAGAAAAACGCTTTTCAATAAGCTTTAACACCTGCATGGACTTCCCCGCCCACTCAATCCGAAGTTTTCCTTTTTTCGCGAGACTTAGATCTTTGACATCATAGTTTTTCATAAAACCTCCTAAATAAATTGTCATTGCGAGGAGTGAAGCGACGAAGCCCTGCCTGCCGGCAGGCAGGAATCCAGAACGGGATCGCCACGCCGTCAGAACGGTCTCGCGATGACATTAATGAGAATGTTCTGATAAATTGATTTTTTGTTTATAATTTTCAAAATATCTCTCTTCAAATAGTTTTTTCGAATATGTATGTGTCACTGTGCCGTATTTTTCGACAGTATACACAGCGGCCACCGATCCCATCCGGCCGCATGTTTCAAGATCAAACCCACGCAGGTATCCGGCCAGAAATCCCCCACGGTATGCATCCCCGGCACCAGTGGGATCGGATGTATTTTTCGGTTTTGCCGGTTTTATATGAATCTGATCATGACGTGTTTCGATAATTGAACCTTTAGCACCCATAGTAGTTATGAGAATGCCTGATGCCAACACTAGTTCTTCGTGTGATATGTCAAGCCTCTGCTCCATGAGACCCACTTCATAATCATTCCCGATGACTATTTCTGCACCATCAATTCCCTCCTGCAGTTCATCTTTGGAAAAATTTCCGATCTGAAACGCAGGATCATAGAGAAATCGAAACTTTTTCAGCATGCATTCTTTAACAAATTTGATCATTGCTTTGGGATCATTGGGTGAGATGACGACAAACCCCTGGGATATTTTCAACTTTTTATTATATTTCATTGCACCGGAATAAAAAGAGCCGATCTGATTATCGTCAGAATCAGTGATACAAAAATATGTACTTGTGGATTCAGTAGAGAGCTTAACTATCCCTTCTGTACGCAGATTTGTTTTTTTCAAAAACTCAAAATATTCCTCTTCATCTTTCCCGACTGTTGCTGTAATATTGGGATCTAATCCAAGAAGTCTGAGTGTATAGGCTATGTTTGTAGCCGTCCCGCCGATCTGCTTATTCAATTTATCTGCCAAAAATGAAAGAGACAATTTATGGATTTTATCCGGCATGATACGGTCGGCAAACCGACCGTTGAAATTCATGATAAAATCGTATCCGATTGATCCTGTGACTATTATCTTTGTCATTGTCATGCTGAACCGCCGAAGGCGAGTGAAGCATCTAGTTTTCAAACGAGATCCTTCGCTCACGCTCAGGATGACGTTTATAGATTCATCGTCTTGGCAAGTTCCTGTGTTTTTCCTGCAATAATCTGCTGGACGCGCTTCATGGCATCATTGACGGCAGCTTTGACGGAATCGTTTGCAACACCATCGATCATGACAGACTTTACTTCCATCTTGCCGTTCACGACCACCTTTACATTCCCGTTCATTCCTTCAGCCTCCTCTTTTTCAAGTTCCTTTTGTAGAGCCGCAATTTTTCCCATCGCTTGGACATTCCCGAGCATTTTTAACGGATTAAACATACATTTTCTCCTTTCTTACATACTCTCAAAGAGTATCAGATTTTCTTTTTCAGAACAATCTGCACTTTTACTTTTTCCCCGAATAATTTTTTCAACACACTTGAGAGCACATCGAGTGTTTTTGTTTCCGATAACTTCTCCTTGTGGAATGTATAGGCCGTGGCAATAGTCACAACACTACCTTCAACAGATTCGGGGAAGGCTGAACGCATGACACCTGCAATAGAATGATTATGCGGTTTTAATTCTTCTATGATATCTTTCCAGTATTCCATCAGTTTCTCACGGGTAATTAACCCATCTGCAGAAGGTCTTGATTTTTCTTCAGTTGGCTTGGCTTGATCATGTTCTTCATGACTCAGCTCAACAACGGCAATCTGGAGAGGTAATTCTGCAATCGGAGAAATCCGCATTTCTGCATACGCCCGCGTTACTGTTTCAATGCATTGTTTAATTCTTGATGTATTGCTATTGAGAGTAAGTGATTCCAGATATTTTGTCTGCAGCATTTTAAGCATCCCGGTCATATACACCTTTACGTCACCGCCGTTTTTCACGATTGTGTCTATAGCCTGAAGAATTTTTTCCCTCTTTCCGTCAATAAGATCAGTGACGCATTGCGCGATAAGTACGTTGTCAGCCATCGACAGAAGACTCTGCACAGACCGGATTGTCACCGGTTTTTTACTCATCCATACCTGTTCGAGCATTTTTACCGCATCCCGAAATGACCCGTCAGCATAGGAAACGAGCGCTTCAACCGCATCAGACGAAATCTCGATCTTTTCTGCTTTAATAATTCGCTCAAGGGCATGGGTGAGTTCTTTGTCAGATGCTTTACTGAACATGATTTTCATGCACCGTGATTGGATGGTTGAGGGTACTTTATGAAGATCCGTGGTTGCGAGGATAAATACCGCATGCCGGGGAGGTTCCTCCAGAGTTTTTAACAGTGCATTGAACGCTTCGGTAGTCAACATGTGTACTTCATCAATAATATACACTGTATATAAGCCAAGCGACGGAGAAAATCCGATCCTGTCACGAAGTTCCCGAATTTCATCGATTCCTCGGTGGGATGCCGCGTCCAGCTCGACAACATCGGTGTTGGTACCGGATGCAATCATTGTACACTGGTCACATATTCCGCACGGGCCGCCGTCTTTCCCTTTTTTGAGTTTTTCACAGTTAAAAAGCTTCGCAATGATGCGTGCTGCCGTTGTTTTTCCCGTACCTTTGGAACCTGCAAACAGAAATGCATGCGGGAGATCTTTTATATCCGTAGACAGAAATCCTGTCAGGATACTACGCACGCTCTCATTGTCGATTTCCTCAAATGTTTTCGGACGGTAAATTCTATAAAAAGACATTAATTATGAATTAGGAATTACGAATGACGGATTAAATAGTACCATAATCATTCCTCATTCGTAATTCGTAATTGTTCATTGAATGTTATTCCGGGTGATGAATTCCCAAAAGATGATTCAGTCCATGAAGGACAAGTTCAATCATCTTATCATCAACAAGCACGTTTTCTTCGGTCGCCTCTTTAATTGCCTGCGGATACGAGACGATAATATCACCGAGCCTCAGGACATCATCCGGATGATCGATAAATATCGGAGCGTCCTTCAAATGTTCTGTTAATGGAAACGAAAGGACGTCTGTCGTTTTGTCAAGATTCCGGTAAGTTCTGTTGAGCGTCCGCATCTGACGGTCACCGATAACACTGACCGATACTTCGCAGTCGCGATGGACTTTCCCTGATAATGCCTCACCAATTTTACTCTTTAATAGCTTTCTGTTTACTGTGTAATGAGATTGAATAGAAAATAAAACACGGATCATAGCGTCGTTTTAAGAAGTCGGGCAACACGTTCACCTGATGCTGAGCCATTCAGGTTCTTCATGACAATTCCCATGAGTTTGCCGAAATTGGTTTCACCGGTCTTTTTTGCCTCCTCAATCGCCGATTGTATGACACTGTCATCTGCCTCGCCAGGCATGAACTCAAGAAGCACGTCAAGTTCTGCCTGCTCTTTATGGGTAAGATCGTTTCTTTTGGCTTTTGAAAATATTTCTATGGACTCCCGGTGTTTTTTCACCTGTTTTTTTACCACTTCCACAATATCAGATGCGGAAATCTTTTTTTCCCAATCCGATCTGTATTTTTCAATGCCGAAATACCGGACGTCTGAGAGAAGTGTCCGCAGCGTTTCCGTACGAATCTTATCCCCTGATTTCAGGGATGTAAAAATAAGTGTATTGAGATGAGTAACATCCATAGATTATGGCCTGTTGGGATGACGGATCCTGCGGGCAAGTTCACGACGTTTTTCTTTGCGCAGTTCAGCAGGTTTCTGGTAAAACTCACGTTTTTTCAGATCTTGCAGAACTCCTTCTGTCAGAACTTTCCGTGTAAATTTTCGGATGAGCGCATCGGATGAGTCTCCCGGTTGAGCTTTGACAAATACCATAAAGATAAAAAAACTACGACACCTCCTTTGTCAGTGTTTCGCGCAGCATTGCTGCCAAGCGTTGCATTTCGTTTTGTGCGGCTAGATTTCCCCTGCCTTCAGACACATGACAGTCAGCCTGATACTGGGGTACCACCCATATATGTGCATGATGTACCTCATGTCCGAACGTACCGATCGTGACATGGTCACATGCAAGCACTGGTATTATACCACGGATAATCGTTTGTACGACAGTAAAAATACTCCCCATAGCGGGATGGTCATACATCCAGCGATAATGTACTTTGGGAACCACCTGGAGATGCCCCCGCGAAATCGGCCGATGATCCAGAAAAGCCATAACTACATCGTCTTCGTATACAATATACGCCGGCCTTTCTTTCTCTACAATTTGACAAAAAACACACTTCATAGAATAAAACGTGATGCTGAAATAAATTCAGCATGACACAAATAGTCATCCTGAACTTGTTTCAGGATCTTGTTAAAACTTATATCCTATTTTCCGGAGGAATTCTTTGCGTTCCTTCTTCTCATCTTCATTTTCAATTCCAGTCGGCGGTTCTCCATCGACGACTCCTAAGACACCCCTACCTTGTGATGTTTGTGCAACAATAACTTCAAGAGAATTTGCCGTTGCAGCAAACAATCGCACAACCTCAGGAACGGTTTTAAGTGTTGGCAGGATATTGATCGGGAATGCATTTTTTAAAAATATAAAAAAAGTATGCCCGCAACCGACTGCCTGGGCATTTTTTTCGGCAAGTTGTATCATCGTACTGTCTGTACCCGATGAACGCACCAACCGTACCCCGGATGCCTCACAAAATGCCACACCAAATAACGCTCCGGGAACCGATGAGACAATCATTTCATGAATATCCTCAACGGTTTTTATGAAGTGTGACTGGCCAAAAATCAGGTTGACAGCATCCGGATTCTCCACTTTCACAACTGATGTTTTCATAAAAAAACCTCCTTGCTAGGTCATCCCGAACTTGTTTCGGGATCTCGTTTTCTTTACTAGATGCTGAAACGAGTTCAGCATGACAATATTTATATTGCTTTAAAAATTTCCACGATTTCATCAAGTGTCAGTGTGGTTGGTTTCATGTCCGGATTTTTCGCCGAACCGTTGAGAATCATATGTTTTGAGGCATGGAGAAACCATGTCGCGTGCGTGTCTTTTTTCTTTAATTTTTCATATGTATCAGTCAGATCGATATCGGGATCAGGATATGATTTTATCCGCACATACCCTTTTTTCGGGTCTTTACGGATCATCATCCGGTACCCCCGTTTCTGCCCTAAATGAACGGCTTCATCATTGATCGTTTCAAGTGCCATTGCTTTCCCCCAAAAAGACGTAAATTCACGACCTGTTTCCAATTCTTTTTCAGCCCATATCTTGTTCTGAAATGTTTTATAGATTCCGTCCAGTGCATCCATCCCCATTGCAACAATTTTGAAATGATCATCCGGATAGATGAGCCGCCAGCCGTCTATTATCGAAAAAAGTGCAAATTCCCAATAGTCTGCCGTAGGATCCGGCCAGTGGACTTCACCGAAGTGGTCGATATTGTTGACGACTGCCGTCAGCCTCTCAAGCGCCTTATTTTCACCGAAGCGCTTTTTGATGTGATCGTACAGAAGTGTTGACGCGCAAATATCATCATCTGTCTGGTGGTGGTCAAATTTCCCGAATCCGGTATCCACATGCATCATGTCGGGATTGTCGTCCGGCGGTAATTTTTTGTACGTGGTTCCGGCAGGTACAAATGCCACATCCGCCTCACGCCATTCCGGCAAAAACGTCTTGACCAGCCAGACGCTCGTAATAGCGTCCAAATCCGGACCAAAGTGAGTCACTATTGTTTTCATTTGAAATGATTGGACAAATTGGACAAATTTGTCAAATTAGATTTCTTTTCTGTTCGCTTTTTCAACTCGATCTTGTCTCCTGTCTTGGCAGACACGACGGCACGCCAGGGGATACCGATGAGGTCTGCGTCGGAGAATTTAACGCCGGCTGACACGTCCCGATCATCCCAAAGAACGTCAATTCCCTTATCAGTCAGTTCTTTATACACATTCTCCGCCATAACCTCGCCGCCCTTAAGCGATATGAGATGTACAGCATACGGCGCAATAGATTCCGGCCATATGATACCTTTTTCGTCGTGTGATACCTCAACAACCGCTGCCATACTACGCCCAAGTCCAATACCATAACAACCCATGTAGTAGGGTTTTTCAGTACCATCTTCATCAATAAAATTTGCACCTTTCATGAGATGGGTGTAGTGGTGTCCAAGCTGGAAAATGTTGCCCACTTCGATACCGCGTTTATCAATAAGCTTCTGTTTCCCGTCAGGAGCAGTAAAACCTCCGCGGGCTTCGGCAATATCCCCTTCCATATCAAGCGTAAAATCTCTGTCGATATTCATATTGAGCGCGTCACGATGCAGTTTGTTTGCTCCTCCGTACATATTGCGAACAGACCGTAAAGATATATCCCCCACAATCTTTACTTTCCCTTTCATGCCAACAGGTGAAATAAATCCGGGTTCACTCCCTAATGCCCTGATCTCCTCCACTGTTGCATGCCGAAGGGAATTGGCACCGATCAACTTTGCCAGCTTCACCTCATTCACATCGTAGTCTCCTCGGATTACCGCAAGCGTCAGCATACCGTTTTCATCCGCCACCATAAAATCCTTCATCTGCTGCCACAATGGAAGTCCATGAAGTTTTACTCCGTCTTCCATCGTTGTCCCACGCACAGCATCAACTTCTTTATATGATTTCAGGATATCGGTGACATTTTTTTCATCACGGACAAAATCGGCAATATCCACGTGCGAGACATAGGATCCATCAGGAGTCATCACAAAATGTCCTTCTCCAGTATCCGATACTACCTGAAACTCATGGCAGTACTCACCGCCGATGTATCCGTTATCCGAGGCTACTTTCACTGTTTTCAAGCCAATCCTTTCAAAAATCCGGGAGTACGTTTTTGCCATAAGTTCATAGACTTTTTTAAATTCTTTCTCGCTCCTGTCAAATGAATATGCATCCTTCATGACAAATTCACGGACACGCAGAAGGCCGCCACGGGCACGTAATTCATCCCGGAATTTCGTGGAAAACTGATAGATATTAAACGGCAGATCTCGGTAAGAAAGCTTAAATTTCCTCACAAGGTCCACAAACATTTCCTCGGCAGTTCCTCCGAGAGCAAACTCGCTCCCTCGCATATCTTTGACCCGCATGAGTTCAAAACCCGTCGTTGCAGTCCTATTTGTTTCTTTCCAAAGGTCCAGGGGATGAAGGACTGGTGCAATCATTTCCTGCGCTCCTGTTTTATCCATCTCCTCTTTAATGATAGCCTTGATCTTATCGTGCACACGCCACCCCAAGGGAAGATAATAGTACCGACCAGCCGTAGATTCCCTGATAAATCCCGCCTGGTAGAGAAGTTTATGGCTCACCATTGTGGCGTCTGTTGGAGCCTCCCTCACCGTTTTTCCGAAAAGTTTAGAATATTTCATCGTGACTCTGATTATAGCGGGATTTTGGAAATAACGGAAGCATTATTATCCGCCTGTCGTCAGGCGCATGACATCTCGTATGGAGACCATGAGGAGTAAAAGAAGCAGCATCATCATGCCGACCTGATGGAGCTTGCGCTCAAATGCCGGCCTGACGGGACGACCCAATACTTTTTCCAGAAACACAAACAGAAACCGTCCGCCATCCAGTGCCGGAATCGGCAATATATTCAACACTGCCAGATTAAGTGACAGGATGCTGGCAAATTCAATAACCGCCCGTAGTCCGTATTTTGCGGCTTCTCCGGTTACTGCTGCAATACCAATAGGTCCCGCAATATCCGGAGCCGTATTCTGAAGTGTGATAAATTCCCAAAGAGATTTGGCAAGACCGTTTACCATGTACACGACACGCTGGGCGTTGATTTTCACGGAAGCTACCGGAGCTTCCCACCATGAATAGTACCGAAGCTCAAGATCTGAAATTGCCACCCCTAAAGGTCCTTCCCCGGGAGGCGGATTTTCCCGCGGCACAATGTCCATATCAACTTCATTACCTCCCCGAAGGACAGTCAGTGTAATAATCTGACCTTTGAGTTCATTTGTTTTTGAGATAAGCTCATCAGGCTTTGTAATGACATATGTTGCCCGTCCGTTGGTAATCCGGGTCACAACATCATCTTTGAGAAGGCCGGCAACTGCGGCCGGTGAATTTTCCGTTATTGATGCAATATGAACCCGGCCGGACGGTTCATATACGCCATAGATCAGAAGGACTGTAGTAACAATAAGTGCAAATAGAACATTCATGAACACCCCTGCAATAAGAATCATCGATCTCTCTTTTTTGCTGCGTGCCCAGAAATACCGTCTACGTTCATTTTCAGGCAGTGCCCGCGCGGAGGCCTCATCCGCTTCCAGATCCTCGCCTTTTAGTTTCACAAACCCGCCGATCGGCAGCCAGTTGAGCGAATAGATAGTTTCTCCGAATTTCTTCCCGAAAATGCGCGGCGGCAATCCCATGCCGAATTCTTCTACTTCCACACCGACACGGCGTGCCATAAAAAAATGCCCGCATTCATGAATGAGGATAAGAAAACTTAATATTACAATGAATAGAATTATAGTCATCAACATGAGAAGTTATATCTCCATCAGCTCTTTTTCTTTTGCCTGGCCTAGCGTATCAAGCTCTTCAATCATTTCGTCTGTCAGTTCCTGAATCCTCTTTTCCGTGTGCTTCCGTTCATCCTCAGTAATTTGTTTATCGCCATCTAGTTTTTTTACATCTTTCATGGCTTCTGCACGTACCTGTCTCACCATAATTTTCCCGCCTTCAAGTTTCGTTTTTGCCAGTTTTATATATTCAATCCTGCGTTCCTGGGACAAAGACGGTATCGAAATCCGTATCACATCGCCATCCACGACAGGATTCAATCCGGTTTTTGCCTCTGAAATTCCTTTTTCTATCGATTTAAGCTGGGATGGATCGTACGGTTGAACAAGGATAGTTTTAGCATCCTGCGTGGTAATTGTGGCCATTTCCATCAGTGTTAATTTCTGCGTACCTTCGTATGCGGAAATGGTAATATGCTCAACAAGTGAAGGTGTTGCCCTGCCTGAACGGATCGAGGACATATCCGTGCGCGTCACATCGATAGCTTTTTTCATATGAGAACGCGCGTTTGTCAATATCTCTTCTATCATTACTACTATATTACGGGAGAAGACTGAGCGAAGTCAAGAGAGATCGTACCGGACAAACCGGGAGACAGTGATATTTTCCCCGATTGTGGCAATTGACGATTTGACGAGGTCTTCCATCGTTTTCCCTGCATCCCTGATATATGCACTCTTCATGAGATCTTGTTCGTCTTTTGGATTCATTGCGGCAATCTGGAGAGCCAATTCATGGGCTAAATCTTTAAATGCACTGTTTTTAGCCACAAAATCTGTTTCACAGCGAAGCTCGACCAAAACACCGATTTTCCCTCCTGCATGGACGTAGGATTCAATAATTCCCTGCGAAGTTTCACGGTCGGATTTCTTTTCTGCTTTTTTAAGGCCCCGTTCATCCAGAAGTTTTCTGGCTTTCTTGAAATCGCCATCGGCATCCTCAAGAGCCGCCCGACAATCCGAAATGCCGGCACTCGTTTCCTCCCGCAGTTTTTTAATATCCTTGATACTTACTTTCATACTATTCTTTCTTTTTCTTTTTCACTGCCTTTTTCTTTTCGGGCTTCTTGACTTCCTCCTTTACTTTCTCCTTAGTACTTTCACCTTCAACATCTTTCCTAATTTTGATCCCTTCTTCATACGCGCGTGCTATGGCATCAATGATAAGCGTGATAGATCCAACCGCATCGTCATTGGCTGGTATGACGTGCGTAATATCTTTTGGATCTGAGTTCGTATCGACGACGGCTGATATGGGAATTCCCAACCTCATACCCTCACGCACCGCAGCTATTTCTTTTTTCACATCGATGATAAACAAAGCTTTAGGCGGGCGGGTCAGATTTTTTACGCCGGAATAATACATCTCAAGTTTCTCAAGAATGTGGGTCATCTTGGATTGTTCGATCTTCGGATATTTTTTCCATTCGCCGCTGTCCAAATCTCTTCGCATTGTATTGGTTTTTTTGATATTTTTGGATATTTCTTCCCAGTTTGTCAGAAACCCTCCGATCCAGCGGGTGGTAAAATACGGCATGCCGGCTGCTTCAGCCCGGGTTTTCACGATTTCCCGCGCCTGACGCTTGGTGGCGACAGCCACAATTTCATCACCTGAGGCAACCAAATCCCGTATGAACGTACACGTCTCGTCCAATCCGGCTTTGGTTTTTGCTAAATCAATGATATGCACGCCGTCTTTCTGGATATAGATGAATTCGGCAGCCCGCGGATGCCAGCGCTCTTTTTTATGCCCGAAATGGCACCCGGCCTCAAGTAATTGCTGCAACGTAATATCTTTCATAAATATTATATTGTCATTCTGAACGAAGTGAAGAATCTAGTTTTTTAAACAAGATTCTTCGGACTATAGTCCTCAAAATGACAATTAAAAAAGGCGCATACATAGCGCCTATACTATGTATCTCTTTCACCTCGCCGCAGCTTCATGCGAAGGCGGGTTGGCCCTCCATCCGGATAATTTATAGTAGAGATACACTCCGGATGTGTGTGATTGAAGTATTATACCCACAACTGCTGAACAACGCAAGAACTACGGTACTGGGAATTTTTTCATGTAGGATTTGACCTCGCCTGCAATTTGCTTAAGTTTTTTATTTGCCGCAATAAATGATCGTACTTTGGTTTTCATCCAGACACTGCGCTCTTCTTTTATTCGCGGCATGTCAAAATGACGAACCTCTTCGATTGCGCGATTCATCCACTCTGCCACTCGCTTCATATCCCGCTCTTTCATCCCTCGGGTTGTAATGGCCGGAGTTCCCATCCTGATTCCCGATGGATAAAACGGTGGCATGGTATCAAACGGTACGCCATTTTTGTTGATGACTATGCCTGCATACTCAAGCGCCAGTGCTGCAACCGCACCGTTCACTCCTTTATTGGTCAAATCAATAAGAATGAGATGGTTGTCCGAGCCGCCGGAAACCAGTTTATATTCCATTGTATTCAATTCTTCAGACAACGCTTTACTGTTTTTGACAATCTGTGCAGCATATGATGTAAATTTTGATGCAGAAGCTTCCTTCAGTGCAACTGCAATCGCCGCAGTCTGATTGTCGTGCGGTCCTCCCTGAAGTCCAGGAATAATCGCGCTGTCAATTTTCTTTCCCAAATCCGGATCTTTTTTCAATCCTTTTTTCGTAACCATAATGAGCGCTCCACGCGGTCCACGAAGTGTCTTATGTGTTGTTGTCGTCACCACATGAACATGGGAAACAGGTGACGGATGCGCACCCCCGACTACAAGCCCAGCGATGTGGGAAATATCCGCCAAAAGATATGCCCCAACACTGTCTGCAATTTCACCGAATTTTTTAAAATCAAACACACGGGGATATGCCGTAAAACCGCAAACGATTAATTCTGGTTTTTCTTTTTTAGCCTGAGCTGCTATAGCTGCATAATTCAACCGGGCATCACTCCCCAATTCGTAATTCACTGGGGTAAAAAACCTATCAGCAAGCGTCAAAGGTGCACCATGCGTCAAATGCCCACCGAATTTAAGGGACAGACCCATGATTTTATCGTTTGGCTTGAGAAGCGCCATATAGACCGCATAGTTCATAACCGATCCGGACAGAGCCTGAACATTCACGTACGGGACACCGAAAAGTTTTTTGGCCCTCTCGATTGCCAACATTTCCACCTCATCGGCCACCTGATTGCCCTGGTAATACCGGCGCTTTGGATATCCTTCGGAATATTTATTATTGAGTACCGTACCCAATGCTTCCAACACGGATCGTGAAGTATAATTTTCCGACGGGATCATTTCCAAAACGTCTTTCTGCCGCGCCTCTTCGGCGGCACTCAGTTTTGCTACTTGGGGATCGGATTTTGATAATAGTTTCATGAGAACCTCCTTTTTCAATTATGAATTATGAATTATGAATTATGAATTATGAATTTATTTGGCAGGAGGCGGGGTCAGATCATATATTCTTTATATACTAAATCTTAGAATTCCGCAATATTACATATTATCAATTTTTAGTATTTTCTCCATGCACGTGCATTACAGATTTACTAAAGTCAAAACTGCCTGAAGTAGGACTGAAAAAGTGTATGTGCACTGCCTGCTAAAAAACCGGCAGGTTCCAACGGAAACGGCAACTGGGGATCGTCTTTCAAAATTGCCCCGTATTCTAAAGCCATTTTCGTCGGGGATGCCTTTTTATCACCATATGCTCTCAAAAAATCACGATATTTTTCCTGAAGATTGCCAAGAGAATATATCTGTTCGATAAGTTGCTCCAGCGTTTCTTCTCCGATGCTGCCGTCTTTTCCGATCTTTGATATCAAAATACGTCCCGGGACAGTATATTGTTTCACGAAATCGTGAAGTATATCCGTGGGATCATACGGAGAAAGCCACAGGCTATCCTGCAATTTTCCACCTGCAATCTTTTTTAGATAAGCTCGAAGTATATTTCTTTTATGATTGGCACGGGTGGAAATATCATATGAAACTAAATAGATATACCCATCCCATGGACGGTTTTTATGATAGGATGGAAATATTTCTGCAATTCGCGCCTTTCCTGTGCTGGTAATCTGAAAATCAGCATGCCTCTGTCGCGATGAACGCTCGATCAAACCTTTTTTACAAAGATTGTAGAGAGTCTGTTTAATTTTTTTATAATTCACGCCATCAAGCATATTCAATGCCTCCTTTTGTGCGCGATAAATTTGTGCAGGGTGCGTTGCGCCATACAGGTTGTTTATAAAGTATAGCTGCAGCAAGCATGTATCTGTCATGGTCCCGGCAACGCCGTCTGTGAGCAAAAGAAGTCTTTTCCCAACATCTGAAATATGCATAATATTAGTATATTTTAAATGCACGTGCATCGTAAATATACTAAATTCGGGGTTATTCCCATTCCATGGTGGCGGGAGGTTTGGTGGTGATATCGTAGACGACACGGGAGACGTCGGGAACTTCGTTGACAATACGCGAGGAAATTTTTTGCAGAACGTCATACGGAATGTCAGCCCACCGGCTGGTCATGATATCGTCACTTTCGTATGCACGAACGGCAACGACTTCGGCAAACACACGACCATCACCTTTGACTGCTGTTGAATACGCACCTGTCATAACGGCAAAACACTGAAAATACGTATCATATAATCCAGACTTTCTGATTTCTTCAACAACAATCCCGTCAGCCATCGCTTCCTGCTGAAGGCGCTTGCGCGTAACTTCCCCACGGATCCGTACGGCATACCCGGGGCCGGGAAACGGATGTTCAGAAATGATCTCTTCAGGCAGTCCAGCTATCCGCCCTAACTCTCTCACCTCATCCTTATAAAAATTGCGCAACGGCTCAACCAATTGTAAACGCAGAGTATCAGGGATACCTCCAACGTTGTGGTGTGATTTGATATGAGATGCGTTTTTCGTCCCCTTGCTCTCTATTACATCCGAATAGATCGTCCCCTGTCCTAAATGCGTAACACCCTTCTGTTTTGCAGCTTCTTTCTGAAAAATATCAACATACAATTTCCCAATAATCTTACGCTTTTCTTCAGGGTCTGAAATACCATGCAATGAATCCAAAAACAATTTTCTGGCATCCACAATAATCAGATGTGAAAAAATATAAGTAGTGAAAATGGTTTTAACCCGTTCAATAGTGCCGGATCGCATGAGGCCGCTATCAACATACACCGGCACGAGTTGTTTTCCGATTGCCCGGCCGATCAAGTATGCAGCAACCGTCGAATCAACTCCTCCGGATACGGCACAAATGACTTTACCGTTTCTGACTGTTTTTTTAATACCTGCAATTAATGCCTGTATGTCAGGTTTTGTTTCGCTTACATCTTCATGACAGATTTTTTCTATAAAATTACGCAGGATTATTTCTCCGTTTTGCGTATGCCCGACTTCCGGATGAAATTGAACGCAGTATATAGAACGCTTCAGGTCCTGCATCACTGCAGCATGTGCATTTTGCGTACTTCCCACGATTTCAAATCCTGAAGGAGGATGTATAACTTCGTCTCCATGACTCATCCATACACGAAAATGATTATCAGTAATTCCGTCAAACAATTCCGATTTTCTGTTCAATTCAAGCATAACCGGTCCATATTCTCGAGCTTTTCCGGGTTGAACATTGCCTCCCAAAAGGTGTCCCGTCAGCTGATGACCATAACAAATTGCTAATATAGGAATACCCAGGGAAAAAATTTCAGGATGAATAGTCGGTGCTCCTTTTTCGTACACACTGGCAGGTCCTCCGGAAAAAATAATGCCGTTGGGTTTTTTTTGTTGAATTTCCCCCATGACATCTTCAGGTTGTACGATTGAGATATCAATTCCCAACTGCCTGATCCTGCGGCCGATGAGGTGTGCCGTTTGTGAACCGAAATCAATGATGAGTATCATACTAATTAAAAATTACGAATTACGAATTACAATAAAATAATACATACATTCATAATTACTCATTCATAATTATGTTTGATAGTTCCCCCCCGCCCCCTCAATCAGAATTTCATGCGGATGGGATTCGATAAGACCGGCGGTTGAAATCTTGATTGCCCGGGATGTGCGGAAAAACTCATCCCGATTCCGAGATCCCAGATAGTAGAATGAGCTTTTTAAAGATCCAGCAATCTGGATCAGATAGTCCTCAGCATTCCCTTTGTACGGCACGAGTCCTTCAACCCCTTCGGCTATAAGCTCACGAACATCCGTATGCCGATTCTGACCATAGCGCTCTGCCCCTCCTTTTTTCATGGCAGCTACCGATCCCATACCGCGGTATTCTTTATACTGTTTCTTATTAACTGTCCGCATCCCTCCGGGAGACTGGTCGTATCCTGCCAACAGGGACCCAACCATGACGGCATGGGCTCCGAATGCAAGGGCTTTAGCCATATCACCGATTTGCCGGATACCCCCGTCAGCCACCAGCGTCACACCGCTTCCTTCAATAGCCCGACAGACGGCGGAAATTGCTGAAATCTGCGGCACACCCATACCGGTGATAATTCTGGTTGTGCAAATACTTCCCGGCCCCATCCCCACACGCAGAATATCGGCTCCTGCCGCCATAAGCGCTTTTGCCCCGTCGTATGTGGCAATATTGCCTGCCATGATTACTGCGTGAGGAAATTTTGTCCTGACCTCTCTCACTGCTTCAATGACGAATTTGGAATGTCCGTGGCTTGAATCAACGACCAGTACATCAGCCCCTGCACCGATCATGGCCTCAACCCTGTCCGATAAATCCGGACCTACCCCGACCGCCGCTCCGACTATCAAATTCTTTTTTTTGACGGCAAAAACCATATCCGCCTGGGCCGCAACCGGCATATTCCGGTGGATAATTCCCAGTCCACCGTTTTTTGCCATAACGGTCGCCATTTCCTCTTCCGTCACGGTATCCATGGGGCTTGAGAGAATCGGCAACGCCAATACGACGTTTGGATGAAGGGCAACAGTTAAATCTACATCCTGACGTTTGATATCAGTATAGTTTGGCAACAGCAATATATCATCAAACGTCAGTGCTTTATGCCCGACGATTTTATTTTCAAGAATGGTCGTGTTATTCATGATGTCTCCTTTCCTTTCAAAAACGTAGTACGCTTTGCTGTTTCGACCGTTGCAAGAACCTGATATTCCGTCAAAATACCGTTTGACAAGAGTAATTCGTATTCTTTCCGCAGTGATGTCCCATTCATTTCAGGACCGTCCGTATTAATGGTAAACGGAACGTGATGTTCAACAAGCGTGGTAAATATTTTTCTCATCTGGTCAAT
>JBGSUE010000026.1:0-1897 GCA_041753515.1 Patescibacteria group bacterium | reverse complement strand
TAGAAATTAGTATTAAAAGTTTGATAAAGTAAGATATTACGTTTTTAAGGAGGTCTTATGCGTTTCCTGTCAATGCTGTCTGCTTTATTCTTTTTACTATCCTCTTCCTTTGCATATGGAGAGGTAACCAAGAAAAACTTTACAAAAGAGGAGATCAAAAAAATGGCTGAAACAAAAGCGGTAATCGAAACAAAGTTCGGGAATATTGAACTGAAGTTTTTCCCCGACGTAGCGCCGACGCATGTAAACAATTTTGTCGAGCTGTCAAAAAAAGGGTTTTATGACGGGACAACATTTCACCGTGTGATTCCCGGATTCATGATTCAGGGAGGCGATCCGAATTCAAAAAACCCCGACAAATCCGGTCACGGCATGGGCGGTCCGGGATATACCATAAAAGCGGAGTTTAACAATAAACCCCACAAGAGAGGGACCCTTTCCATGGCAAGATCTGCTTCTCCCGACAGCGCAGGCTCACAGTTTTTTCTCTGTGTTGCTGACGCTCCTTTCCTCGACAAACAATATACCGTATTCGGCGAGGTGGTGTCAGGGATGGATGTCATGGATAAAATAGTCAATCAGCCGAGAGACAGCAGGGACAATCCAAACGAACGCGCAGAGATGAAAGTTAAGATTATTGAAAAATGATTGACCATGTCATAGATGATAATCAGGTCAAAAAGGCGGTCATTCCGCGCTGGATACGAAATCCACGGTTCGCTCCTTTCGCAGGAATGACATACGAGAAGCTGGGACAGCAAAGGATAAAAACCCTCTTCGTGATATTCATTGCCCTATTCCTGTCTCAAGCCTGTTTATTATCTCCGGTGAATGCTGAACCGAAAAAAGTTTTCCGCACCAGCGACAGGAAGACAATCAGTTATGACCAGATGCTTGACGATTTACGGAAATCAGGCATCGTATTTGTTGGTGAAGTACACGACAGAGAAGCACACCACCGGATGCAGCTTGATATCATAAAAGCGCTCGATACCAGAAAAATACCGATTGCGGTAGGTTTTGAGATGTTTACCTATGAGAGCCAGAATGATCTGGACAGTTGGACAACCGGCAAACTTCCTGTTGAAGCCTTCAGCCAGCTATATTACAAAAGCTGGGGGTTCCCCTGGCCGCTGTATGATGATATTTTTTACTATATACGGGACAATAAAATTTCTGCCATAGGGCTGAATGTGCCGTCGGAGATCACCCGGAAAGTATCAGCTTCAGGTTTCGCTTCATTGACCAAAAAAGAGCTTGAAAAATTGCCGCCTGAAACAGGTTGTGTTGTCAATGAAACATATATGAAGTATATCAGAAGGGCTTACGCGATGCACGGGCATGGAGACAAGCAATTTCTTTATTTCTGCGAAGCACAGCTTCTATGGAACCAGAGCATGGCGCATAATCTCTTGACATATCTCAAAAAGAATCCCGATAAAACTGTTATTGTCCTCACAGGTAACGGCCATGCATGGAAAAAGGGGATTCCCGAACAGATCCACAATATGTCCGAAAAAACATCTTACAGGGTAATTCTTCCCCAAATCCCCGGACACATCGATCCTCAGAGCATCACATCTGAAGACGCAGATTACATTTTGCTCCAGTGATATGTTATTATTTTTTGTTCGGGGCGTAGCGCAGCCTGGTAGCGCACACGGTTCGGGACCGTGGAGTCGGAGGTTCAAATCCTCTCGCCCCGACCAGTAATTTCCGCAGAGTTCTTCATTCGGCCTAATCTGTAACCAATCTGTGATCTGGTATATGTATAGAATACGGCATGCCTCGAAAAGTAATTGATATGCATATCCATATCGGAGGACCGGGTGACTCCGGGTCCGGGTACAGGATGTCACACGAATTTATTTTCAGTCCTGCTTTTGCTGCTATGCTC
>JBGSUE010000025.1:0-27433 GCA_041753515.1 Patescibacteria group bacterium | reverse complement strand
CAGACAATACACTGCAAAGTTGCCAATATTATCTGGATGACACACATGCCCTGGTGTTAAACCATGACTACAGCGGAATTGACACAAAAATCAAAGGCCATGAATTACTGGGAAGACAGGTGACCTCAAACAACAGCATCCCGATGAGAAATTACGTCGTTGTACAGGACAACGGATTGATTAACGAGATATATCTTGTGTTCAGTGACACGGAATTTGTCTCCATCAACAGGCCTAATGGAAAACTT
Source organism: Patescibacteria group bacterium (assembly GCA_041753515.1). Classification (GTDB taxonomy): domain Bacteria; phylum Patescibacteriota; class Microgenomatia; order UBA10105; family UBA927; genus JBGSUE01. The sequence goes on along the minus strand of JBGSUE010000025.1, from coordinate 27,185 downwards.
ATTTCCGAAGAAGAAATAATCAGCTTTGCAGGGAAGCTGGCGGAGTTTTTCCAAAACGGGGAGCCGGACCTCGAACAAGCCGGGGAATCGGGCGGCTCCGTGCCACTGCCTGGTGAAGAAGACATTATCCGGAATTTTTTCAGCCTGATTCATGAAAAGAATATTCCCGACGCGATTTCCATGATGTCCGATACCATGGCGGGCGATGACTCAGGCAGGCAGGCCTGGGGTGTACAGTTTAACGACATCAAATCAATCAGCGTGTTGAAAATAGAGCCATCCATGCCGGAAAACTGGACCGATAACAGCCACGTCTATAAAGTCACACTGGAAGCGTACGTATCATCTGACGCAGCCGATGCTCCGATTCCGTATTACGGCTGGGATGATAATCCCAACATACGCTGGGTTAATCTTATAAAAGAAGGCAATGTGTGGAAGCTAAACTCACTAGCTACCGGTCCATAAAAAACCAATAAATTCACTATACTCCATAGCAACGACCTGCAGGGCGATTTTCTGGCTATCCCGGTTCCGATCGCTGTTTGCACAAACGTCCGCTGAGCCTGCACTGAGCTTGCCGAAGTGCTCCCCCGGCTGGATTCGAACCAGCAACCGATCGCTTACATGGACTCTCTCCGTTTCCGGAAAGCATGGACTATCTCTTTGCCCCAAAGGGGCACCGGGCGCTTGAAACGTGTACTCACGTAGTCTCTGCACCGGCCTACGCTATTAGCGAAGGATTGGCTCAGGATTACCATACCCCGAATACTCGGGGCTTAGGCTTCCCTGAATTCACCCGGTTTTCACTTAGATATTACTACCCAAGGCTGCAAGTATATCTTACAGGCGAGCGCTCTACCGTTGAGCTACAGGGGATTGTAATGTACTGATTGAATTTTATCACCGAATAGCGCTGATATCCAGACCAATTGCCTTCTCATGGTATACTACAAAAACAAAAAAGTGCTGTTTTTGAGTATCCGTCGCTCTAATCTGTTTCTTTTTGTGAAAAAATATTACGGAAACAGAAAGACCGACGTAAAATACATCCCATATGCGTCAGATCGTGACTACCGTCCTTGTCATTGCCGCAATCGTCTCTCTGGTGGTTGTAGGTTTTACCTACGAACAGGTCCAGAAGGAAAAAAACCGTCTGGAATCCGACTTGCAGTACCGATCCACCCTTCTGGCTGAAACGCTCAAGGAATCCATTGAAATCTATGTATCAAATCCGGACAACAAAACGTATGTCCAGGGTATGGTGGACCGCTTTAATGAAAAAAAGCGTGTGGAGGGTGTCACGGTCTATGACAACAAGGAAATGCCGATTGCCTCCTCCTCCGGCATGGACAAAATATCATTACAGACAGCGAACGAAGTCGCTATCAACTCAATGGATGAGGATAAAATTACTTCAAATTATATCCAAACACCAGAAAAATCACTGTTTTTCTTTGCCCAGCCGCTCCGGGAAAAAGACTCGGTGGTCGGATCTTTGGTACTTGTCCAAAACGCATCATTTATCAATGACCGTTTGCAATCGCTCTGGTACTCCAATCTTATCAGGCTTACCATACAGGTAACCGTCATCTCAGCCGCTCTCATTCTCATACTCAATTACCTCATTTACAGACCGCTTCGGGCAATTACGGAATCTGTAAGAGAAGCAAGCCTCGGCGGCTCCATCAACAATAAGCCCATCAAAAATGCAGGATTTCTCACTCCCCTTTTCTCGGAAATCCAGAAAGTCAGCCAATCACTTCAGATTGCGCAGGAATCCGCATCGCTTGAGGCACGGCTCCGGCATGAAAAGGAAGAGTCTCCGTGGACAGAAAGCAGGCTTAAGGAATACATAAAAAATGTCCTTCACGAGAAAAAAATCATTGCTGTATCAAACCGTGAACCGTATGAACACACGCGGGTAAACGGGAAAATATCCGTCGTTGTCCCTGCCTCCGGCATGGTGACGGCTCTGGAACCGGTCATGCAGGCGTGCGGGGGAACATGGGTTGCCAATGGCAGCGGCCTGGCGGATCAGGAAACCGCAGACGAACACTCACGCATTCCGGTGCCTCCCGACAACCCGAAATATACACTCAGACGAATCTGGCTCACCCGGGAACAAAATGTTGGATACTATCAGCATTTTTCCAACGAAGGACTCTGGCCCTTGTGCCATCTCGTCCATACACGGCCAATATTCCGTCCGAATGACTGGAGACATTACCGGGAAGTGAACGAGATATTCTCCAAAACAGTACTTGAGGAAACAAATGGTGAAAGGCGTCCAATCGTGCTGATTCAGGATTTCCACCTTGCCCTGACACCAAATATCATAAAATCACAGCTATCAGGCGCTAAGATCGGGATCTTCTGGCATATCCCCTGGCCAAACGCCGAAGTATTTTCCATCTGTCCGTACAGAAAAGAACTCATTGACGGAATGCTGGGAGCTGACCTGATCGGATTCCACACACAGCAGCACTGCAACAATTTTATCGATACCGTGAACCGCGAACTTGAATCGCTCGTTGATATCGAAACAGGGACAATCACCCGGAAAGGCCATAAAACACGGATCAGGCCATTTCCAATCAGCATCTCATTCACCGGCACACCTTCTGCTCTCCAAACTGATCCGATCGACAGGGTCGATATTCTTAAATCGTATGGCATCCATTCCCAATATGTGGCTCTCGGAGTCGACAGGCTGGACTATACGAAAGGTCTTATTGAGCGTATAAAATCCGTTGATCAATTCCTCACCATATATCCCCAATATCAGGAATCATTCACACTCCTGCAGATCAGTTCCCCGTCTCGCACAGATGTAAAAAAATATCAGGAATTTACAACGGAGGTCAAACAGAAAGTAGAAGAAGTGAATAAAAAATACGCAAAAGGTTCCTGGAAACCGATAGTGTTCGTCTACCGGCACCACTCCCATGAAGAACTGACACGGCTCTATAAAATTGCCGATGTCTGCATGGTCACATCCTTGCACGACGGTATGAATCTTGTGGCCAAAGAATTCATCAGCGCGCGGGATGATGAGGGAGGATCACTTATTCTATCCAAATTTGCCGGTGCCGCAAAACAACTGGAGGAATGTTGTATCATCAATCCTTACGATATTGAGGAAACGGCGCATGCAATCCATAAATCGTTGACTGCGTCGCAGTATAAAAAACAGCATATCATGCACAAATTGAGGGAAAAAATACAAAAATACAACATCTACCGTTGGTCATATGAATACCTGAAGGAGATATACACGATCACATGAAATACCTGCTTGACTCACTTTATGATATTTGGGCATATGTTGATAAAAAAAAGCACGTGTATATTTTTTCCGATTTTGACGGTACACTTACCCCGATCCGCAAGCATCCGGAAGATGTGAGATTGAGCGATGGGATTCTGCACACACTGCTGGCATTACAGCAGGCAAAAAATACGACGTTTGTTGTTGTTTCCGGCCGGAAGATGAAAGATTTAAAACATGCAACCGGCGGAATAGCGCTCAATCTTATTGCAAGTCATGGTCTGGAAAATAATCTCAAATATATTCCCCATAAAATCAGCGTCACTGATATGCATACGCAAACCATGTATGAGCTCAAATCTAAAATTGAAGACTATATACAAACCTACCCGGATGCAAAACTGGATGTGAAACCGTTTTCGTTTGCCGTTCATTGGCGCAACCTGAAACCGGATAAGAAAGAAAAATTTGTCCGGGGCCTTGAAACAATCGTGACACCATTTGTCAACCACGGCACCATATCCATTCTGCCGGGAAAGCAGGTAATGGAACTGATGGTGAATTCCCAAACCAATAAGGGAACGGTGTGCAGGGAATACCTGCATGAAATGTATAAGGGAAACCTGTCGGACGTTGGTGTAATCGCAATCGGCGATGATATTTCCGACGAGTCCATGATGAAGGAATTTCCGGGCGATATAACAATCGGTGTGGGAAACGCCATCAAACATGCACGGTATCACGCGCCGACAATCGGAGCAGTTCATGCATTTTTGAAAAAGGTCGCAAGCCACCAGATTGCCCGTTTACGCACGAAACATCAGAGACGTATACTGTATATATGAAATACTTCAAGATATTCGGTCTCATGGCTTCACTTGTGGCTGGATTTTTCCTGGCAACTGCCGTCCTTCCCTACACACTCTCCGCCCAAAATCCGATACTCCCGGACTCCTTGACCGGAGAAATAGATTCTTCCACAGATGGCGAATTTCATAGGAAAACGTTTCGTCCTCTTGCTATTGATTCTCCTGTTCGTGATGCGAAACATGTGGTTTTAGGAGAGACTACAGAAGAAAAACGGATTGAGGTAGACCTCACGAACCAGAGACTCTCTGCGTTTGAAGGTAACCGGAAAGTCTATGATTTTCTTGTATCAACGGGAAAATGGGGCAGGACCCCCACGGGGGAATTCCATATCTGGATTAAACTGCGCTATACCAGAATGTCCGGGGGCAACAAGGCGCTCGGCACGTATTACAATCTCCCGAATGTCCCCTATACCATGTATTTTTACAATAGTGACATTCCTATGCAGCGAGGATACGGCATTCATGGAGCCTACTGGCACAACAATTTCGGCCACCCGATGAGCCATGGGTGCATCAATATGAAACCGGAAGAGGCCGGAATCCTGTATGCATGGGCTGATCCTGTTATCCCGGACGGGAAGTCATCCGTCAGAGCAGGCGATTCAAACCCCGGCACCAGGATCATCATTTACGGAAAAGCACCCCAAACATGAAATTTCTTGATACGCTTGAACAGAAAGTGGGAAAACATATCCCGCCCAACATAACCTACTATCTGATCATCGCCCAGGTTGTCTCGTTTATTCTTGTCTATCTGGCTCCCCGGATCATTTCCCTCTTCCCTCTTTCTATGCAGCTCGTCCTGTCCGGCCAATGGTGGAGAGTGTTTACATTTGTCGTTTTGCCTCTGTCCACATCCCCCATCTGGTCGGTATTTATCTGGTATATGTATTACTTTTTCGGAACTTCCCTTGAAAAAACATGGGGATCATTCAAATATGTGCTCTATTTTTTCACTATCTACATTCTAACAGTCATTATTTCTTTTCTATTGCCACATGCCACTATTCCCAACACTCACCTCTATACGTCATTATTTTTGGCATTTGCCCATCTGTATCCGGACTACCCTCTTTATCTTTTTTTCATTCTGCGTATACAGGTAAAATGGCTGGCGTATATTACATGGATCATGTACGCTCTTTCGTTTATGAGCGGCGACCCTGTGTCTGTCCTCACATCCCTTGCGGTCATCGTGACGTATCTTCTGTTTTTCGGAATGGAAATCATGCCCAAACCTCAAACAGTTCTTAAAAAAGAATCCGCCACGTTTCTTATATGCACCATATGCGGTAAAACGGAAAACGATCGTAAAATTTTCTACTGGTGCCACGACTGCAAACCGGAGCGGTGCTTTTGCGAAGACCACATCAAAACCCACACTCACAAAATCGTGAATTGACGACTCAAGCGTTAATAAATAACTATAATATCTTATGTCATTGCGAGACCGTTCAAACGGCGAAGCAATCCCATAGAAAACAGAATAAAATTATGGAATAAAAATATTTCCTTGTACATGCCTATATGGAGTTTTGAACAGATATATTGCAAAAAGAAACAGTGCAATGATACCGATCAACAAAAGTATTTTTGCAATTTGGGTTAAACGATAGAGATTTTTCACCATATATGGAAATCCTAAAATAATCTGCGGAACAAACAGCACAAGAAGAACGTAAAAAATGTTCTCCGTTTTTTCATAAACAATATATCCAACAACAAGAAGTAAAATATTGAAGAAAGTCAAAAAGAGAGAATTTCTGACAAAATTCTCAAAATCAATCATATCACTCCAGATAATCACGCAGTCTCTTACTTCTCGAGGGGTGGCGGAGTTTGCGGAGAGCCTTTGCTTCGATCTGACGGATGCGCTCGCGGGTGACGCCGAAAAGTGCCCCCACCTCCTCAAGCGTCCGCGGCCTGCCGTCTTCCAAACCGAAGCGGAGGATCAGCACTTTTTTCTCGCGGTCCGACAACGTCGCCAGCACTTCCTCCATATGTTCTTTGAGAAGTTGGCGGCTCGTCTGATCAAATGGGGATGGACCCTGATCGGAAATGAAATCTCCCAGATGGCTGTCTTCCTCATCCCCGACCGGCGTCTCAAGGCTTGTGGGTTCCTGGGATACTTTCATAATCTCCCGGACTTTTGTTACATCCACTTCCATGATTTTAGCTATCTCCTCCGGCTGGGGCTCTCTCCCTAAATCCTGCATCAGTCGGCGTGAGGCCCGGGCAAACCGGTTGATGGTCTCAACCATGTGGACCGGAATACGGATGGTACGGGCCTGATCGGCAATGGCCCGTGTGATAGCCTGCCGGATCCACCATGTGGCATACGTTGAAAACTTATACCCTTTTCGCCAGTCGTATTTTTCAACCGCACGGATCAGCCCCTGATTCCCTTCCTGAATAAGATCCAAGAGGCTCATACCCCGGCCGATGTATTTTTTGGCAATGGAGACGACGAGACGAAGATTGGATTCAATCAGTTTTTTCTTTGCCCGCTTATCCCCTTTTTCATACCGTTTGGCAAGAGAAATTTCATCGGCAAACGTGAGTAGCGGCACACGCCCGATTTCTTTGAGGTACATCCGGACGGGATCGGACACGCCTTCCGCACTTGCCCGGACAAGCGCCTCAATTTCCTTTTCCAGTTCCTGGATGCTTTTGGAGGCTTCCTTTTCCTCATCCTTGGACGTATTTTCAAAAACGTCTGTCCCCTGCGAGATGAGCTTACCGTACAGCTCGTCAATTTCTTTTATACGAAGTTCGGGTTTTGGGAAAAGAAGAAGAATATCATCCTGCGTAATAAATCCGTTCTCTTTTCCTTCCTTGAGAAGATCGCCAACCGTTGAAATGGTCTTTTTTTTGGTCATATGGATATCGTCAACGCTTGTTTTTTTTATGAAACCAGTATCCGTCTGCATTCAATACAGACCGGATCGGGTAAAAACAAACCGTTTCGTCTATTGCCGCTGATTATATCAGACAACCTGCGATTTTTCCAGAGTCCTCAATTGCTCCGTCAGCTCCCTGATACGTGAAACCGTGGCCTGATCAGCATCTTCCGGCGCGTCCGTCATAGTCGACGTAAGGATTTTCAACTCATTCTTAATCCGTAAACGCTGGTATTGCATAAGTGCCCACGTCCATTCCCGTGCTGTTTCTTCTTCATTGCCGGCACTATCGGAAAGATCCCACAAAAACGCCTCGTCAAAAATTTTCACGAACTCATTTGGCAATGTGTCTGCAAAATCACGGATAAAAAATGTGGCGGTTTTTGACATATATTCATGAAGAAGCGTGACAATGCGCCGTACTGCAGGCTGATGAATACCGTCTGTACCCAATTGCACCAGCTCTTCGAGCATATCACGGGTGTTGGTCTGAAGAATCATTGCCAGAAGGTATATTTCCATCGTATCAATCGAATCCCGAACGTCTTTTTGCATGGTCTTTTCCTGTTTACTATCAGCACGGAAAATAACAGACTGTTTTACGGCACGTATCATTTCAGACTCAACTATATCCTCCGTTATATCCAGCGTTTCTGCAGTTTTTTTTACGTAATGCGCGCGGACAACAGGATTATCAATGCGGGACAAAATAGGCGAAAGCTCTTCGCTGATCTTCTTCTTCCCGAATGCACTTGTTGCATCAAAACGTTTCACGACAGATCTGATGAGGTAATCGTATATCGGTTCGGCTTTTTTTACAGCAGTTTTAAACAATCCGACGTTTTCCCGAACCGCCTCGTCCGGATCCTTGCCGCCGGGGATATCAACGACCCTCATATCAAACCCTGCCCGGTCCGCAAGCTCCATCCCGCGCCGCGATGCGGCATCTCCGGCAGGATCGGCATCCAGGCAAAAGACAATCCGTTCCGTGAACCTTTTGAGAAGATGCACGTGCCCTTCAGTCAGCGCACTCCCTTTAATCGCAACCACATTGGGAATACCTTCCTGAAAACTGGAAATTATATCAAACTCCCCTTCCATGAGAATGACAAAACCTTCACGCACGACAGCATCTTTTGTGATATCAAATCCAAAAAGGATGTTGCTTTTAGAGTAGACCGGCGTATCGGACGTATTGATATATTTTGCCTCTTTGACTGCCGGATCAAGTACTCTTCCGGAAAATCCTACGACGATCCCCCGGTGCGTTCGCTGGGGAAACATAAGCCGTCCGCGGAACCGGTCATATCCACCGCGTTTTGACTCGACTACCAATCCGGCCTGTACGAGCAGTTTTGTGTCATATCCCTTTTTCCCTAAAAATTTCAACAGTCCGTCCCAGCTGTTGGGGGCATACCCGAGGCCAAATGTCGCGGCTGTTTTATCCGACACCCCACGATTTTTCAAGTATTGTCGGGCTTTTTCACCCATCGGATGGGTGGTAAGAATGTACCGGAAATATTCCCCAGCCAAGTGATTTGCCGCAAGTATTATTTCTTTGAGTTTCCCTTCCGGCGACTGGTCATACCGGCGTTCAAGTTTTACTCCGGCTTTGTCAGCCAATGTTTCAAGGGCTTCCACAAAATCCACGTGCTCATACTCCATCACCCAGTCAATCGCTGAGCCGCCTTTGCCGCATCCGAAACAATGCCAGCTGCCCCTCTCTGGGGATACCATAAATGATGGTGTTTTTTCATTATGAAACGGACACAGAGCCTTGAAATTCCGCCCGGCTTTTTTAAGTGTCAGCCGGGATCCGATGAGATCGACGATATTTATCCGCGACTTTACCTCATCAATGTCACCCATAGTGGGAGTATTATACTATGTGTGTCGTAATTGGTTAGTGGTAATGGGTAAATAGAAAACTGTCATTGCGAGGAGTCTGCGACGAAGCAATCCCGTTTGGTGATTATACATTACTCAATAACCGGAAGCGGGAATGGATTTTCAAAATACTTTTTAAGCAAATAAAGAGACTGCCCATGGTCGAATGCATAGTCATCTTCCGGCATGAGATTGTTGAAATCTACCCAGGCAATGTCGCTTGATTCATGATCCGGACGCCCCGACTCGACAGTTGGTTGGATGAGATACTCAAAAATCACATTCTGCCGGTCCTCGCTGGGACGGTTTGGATTGGAATTTATCCGGAATAGGGATACGATCTTCCCCTCCCATCCGGTTTCTTCGTAGAGTTCGCGTAAGACTGCCTGCACAGCCGTCTCGTCCCTCTGCATGAATCCGCCTGGAATGTTCCACTTACCGGTCTCAAGCATATCCCCTGTGCGTTTTGCCAGTAGGACCTCTTTATTGTCCCTCACAACAAGCGCATGTACCACCACATGGCGCAGATTATCCGTGTACCCTTTTTCGAACGTACAAGTAATCATAAATGAATAATACCCTATTTCATCTTCCATTTACAGACATTTGACCCGAAAAAAGATTGCGCACAAAGCGTTTGATACCCATCCGGTGTTTCGTCTTGAACATAGTGAACTTTTACAAACCGAGTCGGTTCTGTATATGGCTTCATGTGCTGATAAAGCTCAAGCGCTGGAGGATAATCAGGACGGCGAGGGTGTTCAAATTCATATACCACTGATGGTGGTGCGTGTTGAATCTCCCGAATCAGTGCACCGTCACCTGTATAATCCTCATTCCAAAATAATGCCCTGTCGTAGGCAAACCAAGGAATTTTGAGCAGGAAAAACATCATGCTCATATATCCCAATACAGCAATAACATACTGTTTCTGTAACAATGATAGTTCTCTCAGGAAAAAAACCAGAATAACGACCATCGTCGGATAAAAATAATACGGCTGATTTTTATTATGAAACAACGTGAGCGATGCCATGTTTGCTATGATGAGACCAATCAACATAAGCTCATATACATAATTCTTCGATTTCTCCCTGAGAATAAACAGGACTACCGATACAAAAAATACAACAATATAAAATGCATGAGCCGCGATGTAGTACCAGAACATATCCACTATGCTGACTAGTTCAGGAGAATACATCGTTAAATACCCGCTGAAATCGGCATTTGCAGATACTGACAAAAGAATCAATTTATAAAGTAAGTATATAAAGCCAATTCCGATACCGAAAGCTGGAATACGTCTTTTTTTGTAGAGAAGATATGCAATAAATACTGGCGTAATAAAAACGGATGTTTCTTTGACAAAAAGCTGAAGCAATATTGTAATAGTCGCTAGGAAAAATTTCGATTGCACAAGAAAATACAGACTGGCAACAAGCAGAAATGCAAACAGGCTCTCCGCCGCGCCAAGCCTCCAATATGTATCAACGGTTACCGGAGATATGAGAAATATAAATGTAATAATTGCTGCTACATCAAGCCGGACACTCTGTTTTATAATGCTTTTATACCCAACATACAACGTCAATGACAACAGGATAGAATAATACAGAAAATAATACGGACTGAAATAGTGGAAAAGTGAATTCAGGATTGCTCTGACAATAAACAATACATACAAAGGACGTATCCCGGCAGCATCATGAAACATCAGTACTGCCTGATCCTTTACGTTCGTCCCTATTGCCCATGTTTCAATAATATCAAGAAGATTCGGTTCACGGAATTGCATCTGTGGATATAAAAACAGAACTGAAACACTCAGAAAAATAATATACGCGTAGTGATTTTGTACATATTTCAGAATAATGCATCCGTATTTTGTTATTATCCAGGTTATACCTGTACTAAACAGTATCCCGACCGGGATATAAAATGGAAGAAAATATCTGTCCCACAGAACAGGAAGCGTGGCAATTCCCACGGTCAACAAGGTCAAGGATGCAGTGAGTGCAACGGATGATATCGTATCACTATTTTTCCTCCACAACGCCACTAAGCCAATAATGAGTATTCCGGTTTGAAGAATCCAGTATTTTGTAAGCAACCCTGAGCTTTCAAGGATATTTTTCACCGGTATAAACATCACGGAAATCACTGCGTTTGCTTTTTCGGATATCGAATACAGCGGCGGGCCTGTGTTCATCAATTGGAAAATCTGTGTCTGGCGGGTTCGGAATCTAAAAAAATCCAACGTACTAACAATTGGCGATGACCATAGGGTCGGATTAATAAGCAGCCATACCCCACAAAACACAGAAAAAAATACAACACAATATCTTCTCTCAATCGCTGAAAACCCGTACACCGAATATCTGAGTATTTTATGAAAGACAAGCCCAAACACAACCATAAGTCCGGTCAGTTTTGACCCTACAGATAATCCTGCCAATACTGCTGCCGCAATATAATAACCACGTTTTGTCGTTTTCAGGTAATACAGATAACTCACCAGCATCCAGACACTCAGACCGAACCATTGTGCATCGTTCGTAGCCCGGGCAGAAACGGAAGAATAAAGCGGTGTATATAGAATCAGGATAGTTGTAACAAACGCTGCTATCATACTGCCTGACAGGACATACAGCAGAACAAACATACCCAACGCTGCTACAATACCATTTACTGAATTGCAGTATCTCAGTGCCAATATTTCCGGAGCAAATTGAGAAGTATTTAGTGTATCAAGCAAATTCTGGTTGAAATAAAATTGCCATCTTCCATACCTATTGAGCAATTCATTGCGCTTTACTGCATAATCAGGGTCTGCTGAATAGAGACAGTATCCGTAAAAATATTTAGCCAGAGGCGGCTGATCAAATCCTTCGTACGAAGTCCAAAACTGTGAAGAAAAATCATGCTTAATAAAGGCTTTATCGAAAAACTCCGTATGGAAATACCATGATATTTCATCATTGATAAACGGTTCGGATTGGATATGATACAAGAAGTGATTATATGAAAATATGAGGACTAAAACGGACAGCACAAACAGAAGTACACGCTTTCTCCGCTGGAAATTGAAAACACCCCTGGGAAGCATTTCCGGAATAGAAGTTGCTTTTTTAAGCTTGGGGTATATATTTGCCATACTCATATGGAAGAATATGCTGGTTTTTAACGGAACGCAATACTGGACTGGATGGGTAAATATCTGGGGAGACTGGTGTATTCATTTTCCTTTTACATTTAATTTTGCCCAACGACCTTTCCCATTATTTGAACATCCACAAATGTTGGGAATGCCTTTTCGATATCATTTTGCGGCAGACTTAATATCCGGCGCACTCCTGAAAGCGGGTTTTTCACTCATTCAATCAATGATATTTCCTAGTATTATACTATCAATTCTTACAATTACTGTTGTCTATTATTTATATAAAACACTATTCAATTCAATACCTACAGCAATTATTGGCACACTCATTTTTTTCTTTAACGGTGGTCTGGGAGTGTTCGAATTTCTCTTTAAAAAACTCATGCATATTCAAGAACCATGGATGTCTGAAGGGATACAGCAACTCACATTTATCCATGATGCTGGGTATGACTGGGCAAATTTTGTAACATCAGAATTTATTCCGCAGCGCCCGTTTCTCCTCGGTTTTCCTATAACTGCAATACTTATTATATATTTTTGGAACATATTTTCAGGAAAAAATGTACTGTTAAAAAAATTTGCACTGCTTGGTGGCTTCATAACAGGCTTTATGCCGCTCATCCATTTCCATTCATTTTATGTCATTTTAGGTATAGCGGGGTGGGCAATGATGAGTGATATATATAAAAACAAAAAAATTCACGGCAGCTGGATTTTATTCTTTTTAACATCAAGTATTATCGCATACATAATTATATCGAACATTTTTGAAGGAATACCACGCGGAAATTTCCGGATACACCTCGGATGGTATGCGCCCAAAAATATTCCTGAATTTTTTTTGTATTGGTTGAAAAATATCGGGCCGCTCATATTTCTTATACCACTCGGCTTTAAATATTCATCCAATAAAATCAGAATGTTTTCAGTTCCGTTTATCGGGTTATTTGTTCTTGCAAATATTTTTGTCTTCCAAAAAGAAATGTGGGACAATAGAAAATTTTTTCTCTACTGGCATCTTTTTGCTTCAGGATTTGCAGGACTTGCTCTTAGCAAAATGCTATTTTCAAAAAAATCACTCGGGTTGGTGTTTGGACTTCTGCTCGGATATATTTGCACACTTTCCGGCTTTATGGATGTCGTAAATCTTCTCAAATTTGAACAGCAAAAATATGGATTATTCACTCAAAAAACAGTCGATTTTGCTCGCCAGGTAAACGCCGCTACAGATCATTCTTCAGTATTTCTGACTGTTCCGGGAAATACCTGGCTCGGTATGGTGCTCGGTCGGCAAATCGTCATGGGTTTCACTCTATGGATGCCGAATTATGGTTTTTCCGGTATTGAAGAGCGTGAACACGATATTCGAACGATCTATACATCACGGGAAAATATCTCATCATTACTCTCAAAATATTCCATAGATTATATAATTGTAGGTCCTATTGAAAAGGAACATTATATAACCGTCGGTACATATTTTATTCAAAATTCGTCGATAACAGCTCAGAACGACGAGTATACTGTGTATGATGTCAGAAATCTGAAAAACAAGAATGTTATTGAGTTGTAGTTGGCACTCTTAATATTGGATTGAGCTGGATGTTTTGGGCGGTGACACTTCCATCGGAATTTTCCATACCCAATACCATAACTGTCGAACCGACGGTGATATCGGTCATTGAACCTTCAGCGGCTTTGTTGATTTTGGTCGAGTCTGAAATCATGACGATCTTCGATGATCCGTCCGGCATCTTCACAGTTATGGACGTATCATCCGTTTTCAGCACCTCTCCCGACACCGGCCGGAACCAGCCACGAACACCGTTCGGCCCGCTTCTTCCTCGTAAATTTGTTCCGTTAAATCTTTCCGGAAACTGACCACCGGGAAAGCCTGACCGCTGACTTTTCTGATACTGTATACCGCCGTAAAATGATCCGGCACCAACCAATACCAAGGCAAGCAAAAATAAGACCATTTGATTCTTCATATATTTATTATTGTACATTTACTTCCTGAAAAATTGCTTAAATCCCGACCATACCCGGTGTGTGAAGCTGTCACACACCGGGTGTGTGATTATTATTCATACCGTAGAGCCTCGATCGGTTGTAAATCCGATGCTTTTTTAGCCGGATACCAGCCGAACAGGACTCCGACAATACCCGATACGCCGATAGCCAGAACTATTGAAGAGGCAGAAATGGTAAACGGCAGACTCATGACTTTTGTGAGTACAAGTGATACACCGATCCCAAAAAGCATGCCCGTCATGCCTCCAATCGATGTCAGAATGATTGCTTCAGCCAAAAATTGCGTGATGATATTCTTTTTCTTCGCACCGAGCGCTTTGCGAAGCCCGATTTCACGCGTGCGCTCCGTGACCGTCACCAGCATGATATTCATGATCCCGATGCCTCCGACTAAAAGCGAAATAGCGGCAATGCCGCCCAAAAGCATGGTAAACGTCCCTGTTACCTGCGACACGGTATTTAGAATATCATTCTGGGACATGATCATAAAATCAGCAGTCGCCGGATCTGCCAATTTATGGCGTTTTAACAGGAGATAGCCGATTTCATTCTGGGCTTGTGTCATCACATCCTGTGAAAGCGCTTCAACTGCAATTGCAGTCACAAACGAGTCGCCGAATATCTGTTTCTGGGTAGTAGTAATCGGCACATAGATTGCATCATCAGGATTTGAAAATCCCGATCCGCCCTTGGATGCGGTAACACCGATGACGCGCAGCATTTGCTTATTGATCCGTATTGTCTGTCCGATCGGATCAACAACGTCAGGGAACAAATCCGACGCCACCTGGGGGCCTAATACTGCAACCTTTGCCTGAGCACTTATATCCCTTTCAGACAAAAAGACGCCCGTTGCCATTGCCATTTTTCTGACAGTAAATATGGACGGTTCAGCCCCGACAATCTGTGTATTGGTATTGTTTCTTCCAGCCGTAACCTGGGCACGCCTGGATAATTCCGGAGAAACGTTTGCAACGGTTGTAATCTCTGAAGAACTCCGGATAGCGCGGGCATCCTCAAGCGTGAGCGTGGATCCGCTGCCGGCCGCCGATCGTACCGGACTCTGACCCTGGACAAACGGAATGACAGTCAGCATGTTAGCGCCCAGCGACTGGATCTGATTTTCCACTGATTTCTGTCCGGACTGGCCGAGTGATATGAGGGCAATGACAGATCCGATGCCGATCACAATGCCCAACACCGCAAGACCGGTGCGCAGTTTATTCAAAAACAAAGTCGAAAATGCTTCAGATAATATTTCTTTGAGTTCCATAAACTATCGTCATGATGAACTTGTTACCGTCATGCCGAATTTAGTTCGGCATCTCGTTTACATACAAACTAGATGCTGAAACGAGTTCAGCATGACAGTTTTATTATGTATGTTTGGTCTTCTTCCCATTTTTCTCATCATTCACAATATTGCCATCTTTAATGTGAATCACGCGTTTGGCATAGGCGGCAATATCCGGCTCATGGGTAATCATGACCACGGTATGTCCCTGACGATTGAGGTTGGTAAATACATCCATAATTTCTGCTGCCTGGGCTGAGGCGATATTTCCGGTCGGCTCGTCTGCCAAAAGAATCGAAGGGTTCATGGCAAGCCCTCGGGCTATTGCCACACGCTGCTGTTGTCCTCCTGAAAGCTGGTTGGACAAATGTGACATTCGGTCGGACAGACCCACTAATCCTAAAAGATCCTCTGCTTTTTTCTCCCGTTCATTATGTGGTATTCCTGCATAGATCATGGGAAGCATGACGTTTTTTTTGGCTGTCAGGCGGGGTAATAAATTGTATGCCTGAAAAATAAACCCGATTTTCCGATTTCGGATATCTGCCAATTCATCTTCACTCAAATGCGACACTTCCTGTCCGTCCAGTTCATATTCCCCGGACGATGGTGTATCAAGAGCCCCCAAAATATGCATGAGTGTTGATTTTCCAGATCCAGATGGCCCCATGATTGCCACAAACTCTCCTTTTTGTATGTCAAAAGACACGTGAGAAAGCGCAGTCGTTTCAATGGTGCCGGTATGATAAATTTTGGATATATCGCGGACATGGATCATACTCATTGGATAGTCCTCATCTGAGCCCCACCTGTTCGACCTCCCCCGAATGCACTAAACGGTGACGATGATGATTGTGTTTGTTGCGATGTATTTACTGTGCCTGTGACGACGACATCACCGACGGAAACACCGCTCACAATTTCCGCTTCCATATCTGATGTCAGTCCGACTGTTACGGGGACATCGGTAGGCGTACCGTTTTTCATAACGGATACTGCTGCAGTTTCTCCGGTACCCGTCACCGCACTGGATGGTACTACAACAACGTCATGTTTTGTCTCTGTGATGATGTTTGCACTTGCGGACATATTGGGCAATATTTCCGGACTCCCCGTGTCAAGTCGTATCACCACGGGATACGTACTGACACCTGAAGATACGGATCCGACCGTATCGATGGATACGACAACTCCGGTAAACGTCTTATCAGCAATTGCGTCCAGTGTCACTGTTGCCTTGTCGCCGATTGCGATTTTTGGGATATCGATTTCCGACAGGTCTAGGGATATAGACGGCAAACCATCCGTTTCCACATTGGCAATTTTGACCGATGATGCGCTCCCGCTTGTTGATGTGGATGAACCGATCACATTTCCCGACTGCAGGGACATGCCGGAAATTTTTCCGGTAATCGGCGCATAGATAATGGGGGATGATTGCTGTAAACTTGACCAGGCAGAAGACAGCGAATGTTGCGCCTGTGTCACAGTGCTTTGTGCGATTTTATATTTTGCCTCGGCATTGAGCCATGTATTCTGATCAACGGTAAAATCAATTTTTTTCCGGTTTTCAACATTTGGGGATCCATCACTGTTTTGGTACTCCCCGCTCGTAGCCAGATCGTAATACGTTTCCCAATTGGTAAACAAATCATTCTGGGATGTATAGAGATTTGCCCTGGCAGTCTCAAGTGAATTTTTAGCACCCTGATACGATGCAAGGGAGGCCATATACCGCTGGTTTCCGATCAGATCCAGATCAAGTGAGACGACCGGATCACCGGTACGAACACTATCCCCGTCTTTTACATACACGTCCTTCACAACCCCTGAGGCTTGAGTGGATACAACAACACTATTGAGGGATGCGACGGTCCCTGATCCGGAAACAGAGACAACAAGCGTTTTCTTCTCGGCTGTTGCCGTCTGATACTGAATATTGGTATTTTTATTTACCGTATATCTTGACCAGACAACCCATACGACGACGCCTGCAAAAAGTACAAGACCAGCTTTTTTCAATAATTTCATATATTTATGATACCACCCTTCCCTGAAAATCCTCTGAAGGCAGTTGTACCGTAAACACGGATCCCTTCCGTACACCTGTACTTGTTACAGAAATTGAACCGCCAAGGGATTCTATCATCTGTTTTGCGATGGATAATCCAAGACCGAATCCGCCGTTCTCACCGGTTTTTGTCCGGGCTCTATCTGCACGGTAAAAACGGTCGAAAATATGAGACATATCATCTTTTGAAATACCAACCCCTTCATCCTTTACACTCACTGCTACATATCCCTTCTTTCTGTGAGTCTTTATACTCACGAATCCGGATGTATTGGAATATTTAATTGCATTATCTAAAAGTATCACAAAGCAGTTCACGAGCATCTGATGTTCACCTATGACAATACCCTTCACATCTTGTGTTATCGTGATCTTTTTTTCTTTTGCCAATGCTTCAATTTTTTTTACTGCCTCTTTGATGCAATGTGCTAAATCTACAGACGTTTTTTGTATAATATTACTACTAACCTGCCCCTTGATGCTCGTGAGAAGCGACTCGGCAAGCGTCTGCATCCGGTTGACCTCGGAAAGACTGTCGGAAATAACGGTTTCCGCTTCAGGTAGTGTTTTATGCTTATCCCTCAAATACACCTCAAACATGCTTTTCAAAGATGTCAGCGGAGTTTTCAGTTCATGGGATGCGTCGGTAATAAACCGGCACTGTTCATCCACCATCATTTGAATAGGAGCGAGCGTCCTGCCGGCAAGTACGTATCCAAACACACCTGACACAACAAAAATGACGCCATTGACGAAGACAAGATTTGAAAGAATGCGGCGTTTTGTTTCATCGATAAGTTCGAGATCCTGTAAGAATGACGGTTCAAACGGCGTGTCGTTATCAAGCTGCGGGAAAAAATACCGTTGGAGAAGCCGCCGCTCCATTCGGGCCCGGCTTGCCTCTTCCATCCGGTTAATTTCAAAAGAGAGCACACGATACATGCCGATGGAAAACATGAGGGAAATTGCCATGATGATGGCAAGATACCAGGCAGTCAATTTGATACGGGCTGAGTGAAACATATATGCGTTTAGCGATTAGCGTTGAGCGTTAATCGTGAATATGCAATCATAAAATTATCCGAATTTGTATCCAAAACCCCGGACTGTGGTGATGAGTGGTTTTTTACCCGGAAACGGCTGATCAATTTTTGACCGGAGATTTTTGATATACACCTCAACCGTGTTTGGAAGAATATCTGCATCATACTCCCAGACGCTTGATATAATGGTGTCTTTTGACAAAATCCGTCCGGATCGGCGCATGAAAAATTCCAGAAGCGCGAATTCTTTTGAAGAAAGGGATACTTCAGTATTCCCCCGCCGAACGGTATACGATAAAGTATCCAATATAATATCTGACACTGTCAGCGTTGCTGATTGCATCGTTTTTGGCCGCTTGGATAATGCCCGGATGCGGGCAAGAAGCTCTTCAAATGCAAAAGGTTTCGTCAGATAATCATCTGCCCCTGTGTCAAATCCGTTTACCTTTTCCTCAAGTTGGCTTTTTGCAGTCAGCATGAGAATGGGAGTATGGTTTCCGATTTCACGCAGATCTTTACATATTTGCAGCCCGTCTTTGCCCGGTAGCATGAGGTCCAGAATGATTACGTCATAGGGTTCCGTACTGGCAAGGTCATACCCTGCAATTCCGTCATACGCTACGTCCACCGTCATGTGTTCCTGTTCCAATCCTTTTTTCACGGCTGTGGCAATGCGGTGTTCATCCTCAACGAGAAGTACTTTCATGAGGCGTATTATACGCGTTTTTCTGAAAATGGTCTGAAAAATGGCTAAAAATGTCCACAATCCCGTTTTCATCAACGCTTTTTCCGATGTAATCATCCGGTCCGGCTTTTCCTTTCAGCTCATCACTGGCATTCCCCATGATCCCGCGATATCCGCAAAATTTCATAAACCCCCAGTCCATTATCTGATCCCCGACTCCTACAAAATGTTTCATGCTAATCCCAAGAACCGAAGAAACATCACAAAACGATTGTCCTTTCGAAATACCTTTTTGTGTAATAATGCCGAAATGATACGGGCTTGCTGTGGGATGTCTGCCCCACTGAAGATGAAGTTCATCGGCATATTCCTTTAAGATTTGTTCAACGTCCCTTACCTCACCTTCATTCCGGGCAACGGGCATGATTTTTATGATATTCAGGAAGTCTTTTTTGCCGAACCGTTCTACAGACAAAGGAGCTTTCCCCAAAATATCTGTATGCTTTTTTGTTATATCGCATTCGCTGTGTTTTTCTATACTGTATCCGGCAGTTGAATAAAGTTCTACATACAAGGATGATTGTTTGAGTTTATCAACGATGTTGGCAACGGTTTTTGACGGTATCGTATGCTCTTTGACAGTCTTTCCGGCAAGAATGTCGACAATGACTGCTCCGCCATCGCCGATATGGGGATTGTCCAGATGCGCCTCCTTCACAATACTCTCAATGGCAAACGTCCCTTTGCCGGTACACAGCACAACAGGCATTCCACTCTGCCGCAGTTTTTTCAGTGCAGAAATCACGTCCGGATGAGGATCGGGCCAGTTGTATCCGGCAATCCCACCCACCAACACACCATCGACATCAAGAATAATACCCCGAATCATGCAATAACTGTGACAGATTCACTCTTTTTTGTCAAAAAAGCGTAAATAGTGCCGATATTTCACCCGGATTCACTCATTTTCAAACACTTTCTGTACCCGACCGACGGTGCCGTCCGTCAGACGGACTTTGATACCGCGAGGATGAAATGAAGAACTTGTCAGAATATCTGCCACAATTCCGTCAGTCAGTTTTCCCGTTGGCTGGTCTGATTTTTTCACAACAGATACCCGTACTCCGGGTTTGATCAAGTTCCTGACTGTTCCGTCCATCATAATTCACCACCCATAAACGTAAATATGCCCAACACAACCGATGTGTACAATACGGCAAAAAAATACTGCCATGACAGATGCTTCATATATAGATACACGAGAGTGCTGAGAACAAACACCGATGCCGCACTCCATGCTGCATATGGCCATTGATACAGAAGAATTCCAAAAGTAACAAGGATCACTGCAGTTGGAATGGTCAAAAACAGCGCTTTCCATACGACGCTATACACCGATTTCATAAAGTATACCGATGAAACCCCGACAAGAATCATAAAAGAAAAATGCATGAGATACGGAAACCACGGAACATCCCTCATGAAGTTCTGATGCGAAAAAAATCCGAGAAAGAAAAAAATGGTCTGGTGAAACACGTAGTCCAACAGAAACGTGACATTCCATGCAATCATGGATCCGACGATGATAAAAATAACAAACCCAAAACCCCTGATCCACGCATGTCGCATCATATCAGGAATATAAAACTACCCCAAACCATACGGACAGATCGATAACAACCCATAAACCATTGAGCACAATCATCGGTTTGTCGCGGCGGACGACAGAATAGAATAAAAGTGGAATTGTCAACACAGCATACAGGAACCACGTCAGTGCGGATACCCCATCAGTCTGTCTCTTTACATATATAATATACAGCTGGTCAAGAGTCGTAAACGGCAAAAGAACCGCGCAGATATTCGTCACTCTATCCAGTCTGTCATCCACTCCATTCCTATCCTTATCACTACGGTTTCTTTTTCCCGGATTCACCATATGCTTGTATTTTCTCACTTCAATACTCTGGATGGAGTATCACCCGAATTTTCAGGGAATTGAAAGAGACATATCATACACGTTCGAAAGGATATTGATAACTCCTTGGGCATTACCTCTTGGTGGGTATAGGCCTGATGAAACAGGATTTTTCGGATCAAATACCAAACGGATATCGGTAGTGACATTTTTCAATAGTGTCTGAAACTTAAGAACCGCGACAGGCTGGTCAGTTGAGGAAGCAAAAACATCCGAGTCAATGGAATCGGATATAAACATACTGAGGAACAACACTCCCGGCTGCGGCCGGTCAATGTCGATCACTTTGTACGCTGGCAACAGCTCGATATCCGCATCATCTATCTCCAATACGTCAGGGTCAAACGATAGCACTGCATCAGCCTGAGCTGTCGGAAATCCACCCGTGTTGACGAATACACCAACTTCATGAGGATTTTCCATGGTCCGCAGGCGGATTGATGTCTTTTTTGCTCCCTGTTCGCCAGCACGGGAACGGATATCAAAAGTCTGGGGAAAATAATACCGGAGGACAACAATGAAAAAAACCATAAACACCGTAATAATACCGGATACATAGAGAGCTCTTTGTGTAGCTGTATTACGCGTCTGTTTCATCATATGTAGTATATATGACCACACGGTCTTTGTATATTTTTTCCTTCGTATCCCAAATCCCGCCGCAGGTGATCAGATTGACATTAATGCCGGACTTTTGGGCAAAAACATATCCTGTGGGGAATACGTCATATGCAATCACATCCGTACCTGTTACCATAAATGGGAGGATTCGCCCGTCATTCATCCGTATATTCACTCTATCCCCAATAGCGAGATTTTGAAGATGATAAAAGATCGCCGGTTTGCCGGTCACCGTATCGTAGTGGCCAGTCAGAACTGCATTGCCGGGAGCCCCCGGAACTGTGCCGTACTGGTACCACCCCACGTTTTTTGCATTCACAGGCGTATCCATGTTTCCGTCTTTTGTAACACCGACAGGCTCAACAATCGTATCGATTCCCAGCTTTTCTATAACAATGGATACCGGTATAACCGTCGGGGTCGGAGTCGGCGTATCCGTCGGGGTAACTGACAGACTGGATGTGGACGTCGGCATCACAGCTATCTGGCTCTCAAATTCCAAAGTACGTTGTGGCTCTGTGTATATTGCATATACAAGAATACAAATAAACACTAAGCCCATCACAACCGATAAACCATTCCATGCGACTTTTTTCCAAGAATATGCCATGAATTCATTATACTGAATATCCGACCAATAATGGTATAATACATGCTGAACCTCCATGCAATCACTGACAGATCCAATCTCCATATCACAACTCAAAAAAATTGCAGAATCCAGATTCGGTACGATGGTAAAAGCAGTCGTTGATGTTGAAAAAAAATCCATGATCATTGATGCAGATCTTCATGCAGATGAAGAGGCAGAACTTTTGGCCTCCGGAAGTTTTCAGAAGAATCTCTGGGGTATCAATCTCTACCCGGATCTGTACGGATCTGACGACTTTATCGAATTTGATTCCATGATTAATCTGCGCCCCAGCCAGGACAACAATTCCAGAGGTGTTGATGATTTATCCGTTCAGAAAAAAATCAGGACTATAGTTTCATCCTTCATATCCGCATGGGCACACTCCATAAAGAATTAACGAAAGAAAAATGGTCATCGTATACTCTCTGCGAGAAGATGGCCAATATCGGCAGCGAAGTGATCCGGGCAATACATTGGAGAAAAAAGAACAATACGCAGTATACGGTACAGGCGTTCCACCGTGCTCTCGAACTTTTCGATTTCACCTTTGATACAACCCTTTCAAAACCGCAATTAAGAGAAATTGCGCGGCTTCGGAGTGCTCTCGTTGACGATTTTGCAGGAAAAAACGATTTCAAATCAACAGACAAACACTGGGAACAGTATTTTACGGCATTTACGTATCTTGCCTCAAAAAACCGCATTTAAATAAAAATCTCTGGCTTTAACATAAGCGCCAAGTTCTCATACCACGCCACCATCTTTTCCCTGTCAAACGGCACGAGCATTGTAGGGATGTTGGTTATTTCCGCTGATTTGAGGAACTGTTTTGATGCTGCAATGGGATCGATTTTCTCCTTGAATTTATTTTCTGCATCGCGTATGAGGTCTTTTATATTCCATTCATGCTGCTGCAGAATACAATACAGGTCAATATAATCCCTTTCTCTGGGATGAACGCACAGTGTTTCCGTTTTGTTAACTGCAATATCATAGAGGCTATCGATTTCAAGTCCTTCCCATACTTTCCCCGGCAACAGCCGTTTGGAAACATAATGTGCAAAATCGACTTTAAACCTACTATTGTCTTTAAAACGGAACATTAAACTGTAAAAACCAAAGTCGTCATCCACGGATACTGACTGAAAATCCAAATAATCCTGATGCCTTTTTATCCATACAGCGATTTTCTCACCATTAAACGGCCGATCGGTGAAAAAATCAAGGTCATACGATTCACGGTGATGCAAATACCAACTGGAAAGCGCAGTACCACCGCTTAGGTAGAAATTTGCAAGGATGAATTTTTCCTGAAGTACCAGCTCCAAAAATTGCTTCTGTCGAATGCTAAGCCCGGCTCCGGGCGCCACTTTTTGCCCCATAGATAGAATTCTATCACTTTCTGCCTGTCCGGGCTGATCCGGTCCTTAATGTCCGTCCACACTTTCTTTACTTCTTCTTTATCCAGTTTTTCCCCATCCAGGCCGTAATTAATGAGCTGGGTAATCCTCCACAACCGGTACTCCCGGGGATGTTCTTTTTTGAGTTTTTCCTCATCGGTATTCCAGTTCAACATAGTGCTTCTTTAAGATTATTTACTTGTATTTGCGGAGCAGCTGGGTCTGGAACCCAACTGTCCATATAGCATTCTTGATGATTGTATCATCTCCAAGCCTAACGAGACAAATGAGACAGTATAAAAAAGGGGTGTCTCACAAATGATAGCTTTTGATATGTATATAGTAAGGAGACTTTAACAAAGACTTAATACGCACCGCTTTGAAAAATCATCTCAGCAATCCTTCGGTCCTCTTCTGATACAGGTGTAAATTTATTTATCATCTTAGCAGACATTGTGTAGCTTCCTGTTTGTATTCCCATACCAGCATACCCTGCATTTCCTGCTGCACAATCTTCATATTGTCCGCTTGGATTTCGGCTGGCAGGCACCGTTACTGCTTCATTACCTCCACCTCTTGCTAGTCGAATACCCATCGGCTCGGAAACTATAAGCTCTGCAAAAATATCAAAATACTTATTCATGCTTAAATCTCCTTTGTTAATTTGGGTATATGTTGGTTCTATAAAGAGTGCGGGATCTTCTTGAGAGGTTCTAACAATTTTGGCCATTGCTCTTGCTACCGATGCTTCAAGCATATCTTGGGCTGCAATTGAATCTTTTACCGCATCAAATCCTCGAGCTTCAATGTCCTCCCTTACTGACCCAGGTAATTTATTTAGATCAACTAAAAACATTGCTTTAATATGTGAATCGGCTGCATAAGCTGCAAGAGCCTTATTCCAATTTGGACTACCTTCATAGTTTTGACATGATCCACAACCTGTCGGATATTTACCAACTTGAAATAGTACTTGTGGATTATCAGTAATAATCATGGCTAAACGACGATTTGCTCCCATATCTTCTCTTTGTGTAATGGTTTCATTTACATTCTCTAAATCTTGAAGGAAGGTAGGGCTGTCTTTAAAATATTTTCTCAATCCTTCAATGACTGTTGATAAAGATTCACCTCTTTTATCTGTTCTTTCTTCAATTCTATTGGTAGCAATAAGTCGTGTATTTAGTTTACTAATACGATATAAGTCCATTAATGCTTTTAATTCTTGTCGTTTTTGGAAGTACGGGCCTAAATTTTTCGTATTGGTTTTATCTAATCCATATCGATCAAAAATATCTGTAGTAATAGTTTCTGTGTGCGCAGTTTCAATTTCTTTCACTTTTGCTTCTAATGCTTGGTGAATTTCTGGAGTAAACAATGCATTGCTTGCAACAGATGTAGTACCAGCTTTCCCTGCGTCATCAAAAGCTCCTTGCAGAACCTGGTTTTGTTCTTTTGTTAGAAACTGTGCTACAAACCTTATCGTATCAACAGTTCTCTTATTAATTTGTACTGTTTGACCCTCTGCAAACATAGCGAGCGCTTGCTGTACACGAGGCACAGATCCATACCTAGTAATACTATCAATTGCTGTAATATCTTTTTGTAGTCCCTGAATTTCTGCTTCAACTGCTGTCTCTTTTTGATCAGGACGCTGAGCAATTAAATCATACGTTGCTCCTAATCTCTCTTGAATAAATCGATACTTAGAAGAACTATCAATATCTGGGTTATAGATATGTTTTTCACTTAACGCGACTTGCAAGTGTCTAAATACTTGATTGGGTCTACCTGTAGGTGACGTAGCTATTAATATATCGCCTAGCTCAGCAAAATGATCTTCTCTCCATACTTCAGATTGCTCTGGTGATAAAAAGCCAATTTGCTCTCGTACTTTTCTATTATCAGTATTATATCTCCATTGTTTCCAACCATCATATGTTGGAGGATCCATAAATGGCACCATGTCAGCCACTAATTGGAGAGTGCCTTCGTATCGAGATGATGCCATTTTCCCTGCATAAACAAATATTGGCTCTAAACTGCCCCATTGTTCCCAAAGCGTTTGTATTTTTTCTGCATCAATTGCATCATTTGGCAATACTTCACGAATTTTCTCAACAACGACAGCTTTTAGTGATTCGTTGAGTTCTCCGAGAGTTTCAACAGTCTGATTTAATACTTCAAATGTGTTCGAATCTTTTCTTCGTCCAAGTTGACGATCTACTGTATCTAAAAAGGAGACTGTTTTCAGCATATTTGCCATATCAGCGGCAGCGTTAGGAGAATCAAAGCCTATATTTTCTAAATGTCCAATAACTTTATCTTGAATTTTTCTATTAACAGTCAATCCATTTACTATCCCGAATAATAAAGCTTCCTGTTGTGCAGACCCGCGTGTGTTTTGGTAAAGGTTATTAAATTTGTTTAGAAGTGCTTCATTACCTCTGGTAAATCCGTACAGTTGCATAAACACATTTTCTGGTACTGATGGACATAATTCTTGGTGATTTTGTGAAATCGATACTCCAGATTCAAAAAGTTCAAATGTTTTATCAATTTGTTGTCTTGATTTTCTCCGAATATCTGCGCTGGGTATTCGTAAAGATGCATGATAGAATTTCAAATCATCCCACTGAACTGTTCTACTTTCTTGACCGAGCGTGTCTTTCATCCAGCCTTTCATTTTCCCGGGGAAAAAGTCTTTCTTAGCTTCTGTAAGATTTCTTGCAATGACTCTTTTTACACGCGGGTCAAGATCTCGAGTAAATAGCAACGAAAGTAATGCTTCATTTGAAGTTGAACTATCTAGCTGAGTTAAAGCTCTAAGAGCAATTTCTTGATCTTCAGTAAATCCTATACGCCGTCTATCTTCTTCCACCCCTTTGCCTGTACTTCTTTTTCTTATAATATCGACAAGTTCACTTCCAAGATTAACATCACCGTTTCTTGCTAATTCTGCAAAAGCTTCCGCGGTTTTCTTATCTAACAGTCTATTACCTTCCTTTCCAAATGCTGCAATTCGTCCTTTGATAGTAGAATATCTATCAGCATTTTCTATATCTCTTACCGCCATAGCAGTAAGCATCTCGATTGTTCGCTCTTTGGAGGGGACAGTGCCTTCTAGCTCAAGATTTGCTAATACATCTTGATAATACTCATAACAACTAAAGACTCCATATATTCTTTTAGGGTCTTGCCCAGTTAGATGTTAAATTATAAGTCTTTCTTTTCGGCGATGTTGCGCTAGCAACATGCGTAGATCTTTCTCGATTGTAGCACGGTGATTGAAGCGATATTCGGTCTCTAGGAGAAAAGCGGGGAAGCGT
>JBGSUE010000024.1:0-12724 GCA_041753515.1 Patescibacteria group bacterium | reverse complement strand
GACGAACGGGGCTCTTATTGATATTACTATTCACTTGTTAAAACATCGCTTTCTCATCGGCCGCTCGCGTCGCAATATTTGCGACACTCACCAGCAGTAAGACTCCCGTCGATGACTCCGCTCGTCAACTGCTGGATTGCGAACGGGGCTCTTATTGATATTACTATTCACTTGTTAAAACATCGCTTTCTCATCGGCCGCTCGCGTCGCAATATTTGCGACACTCACCAGCAGTAAGACTTGTTAAGTGCTGGATTGTGGTTTGATTACAAACCACTCACCAGGAGTAATGCTCGCCATTAGGAAATCGCTTGCAAACTCCTGGATTGCAAACGGGGCCATCGGGTACTATTTTATCAAAATCCTGTTTCGGATGGAAGTGATTGAATCTGATATCATACGGATATGAATTTGATTGGCAGATTCCGGCATATTATTATCCCCGCAGGGATTGCTGTATCGTTTCCCCTCATGCTGTACAGCCATAATCTCGGTCAGCTTCTGATCACGGATGTCCTGCCTACGCTGATAATGACTGCGCTTTTCGGTGGAACTACAGGATTAATGGTTCATATCATATACAAACACAGAGGCAATACTATCGTCTATTCCACACTGGTACTTCTGATATTTTTTACCTATGCGGACATCCTGTCATTTGCCGGCCAATGGAAAATATTCAGAATCGTCTCTCCATTGTCGCCGAGTTTCCAGATATTTCTCATTGAAATTTTTCTTATCTGTCTGCTTTTTTTCGTATTCCGGACAAAAAAGATCCATATCGCTTTGCAGGACATGTGCGCTGGATTGTCATTATTTCTTGTCCTCATTCCTTCTGCTTCAATTCTCCGGTATACGATTGAGACTGGATTTTACCGCCAGCAAAGCCCGCTGAAATTACCTCGTACAGACATATCTTCAATTCAGGAAAAGCCGGATATTTATTATATTGTTCCCGATAAGCATACCGCGGGTTGGCTGATGAAAGAACGGTTTGGGTATGACATGACTCCTTTTCTCACTTATCTTCAGACAAACGGATTTCAGGTTTTAGAAAAAAGCACATCCAATTACCCGAAAACATTTTTATCTCTCGCATCATCTCTGAACATGGAATATCTTGACTACCTGTCGCCACGTGTAGAATCACGTGATGAAACAGCAGTCTACCCGCTTATCGAATCCAATAATGTCCTCGCGATCCTTAAAAATTTGGGGTACTCGTATTACCAGCTCGGTTCCTGGTATAAAGGAACAGCATTCAACAGAAACGCCGACAAAAATTTTATACTGGAAAACGACTACCTTGTGTCTCTAAACGGGTATACATATGCTGTCGTCTCGATGACGATGCTGCGGCCGTTTATTGATACACATCTTTCGACAGTATTTCTCGGAGATTCATCATCCGACAAGCTCAACAGAATTCTCTATCAGTTTGAAAAAATCAATGATGTTGTGCGTATTCAGGGTCCGAAATTTGTTTTTTTGCACATCATTGCTCCGCATCCGCCGTGGGTTCTGGACCGGTTCTGTACTGCAACGGATCCCGGATACAGCAAAACCCGGGGCGAAGAGAAAAATTATGCCGAGCAGGCGGAATGTATAGATATGAAGCTCATGGAAATGGTAGACACCATCATGAAGACATCGTCCCGTTCTTCCGTCATCATCATCCAGTCGGATGAGGGGATAGATTTTTCCGACGGGAATGACCGGTGGGGTGAAGTATCAGATGCAGTGCTTCAGGAAAAATTTCCGATTCTTACTGCAGTCTTTCTGCCGGGAATCGGCCATACGACGCTTTCGGATACGGCAACACCCGTAAATATATTCCGGTATATCCTCAGGGAAGTTTTTAGTTTCGAACTTGCTCCAGTAGACGACAGGAATTTTATTTATCAGGGGAAAAATGCATACTACGCATTTACGGATGTGACAGACAAAATCTCGGTACGACTATCTAAGGTATCAGGAATATTGAAGAAATAGAAACGGAATAGTGTATACTTGATATATTAATCTTGCCCATATGCAGCAACAATTTTTTGATTATATTATTCAGCTTCCGAGTGAGGAATTTGATGCGCAATATAGCTCTCTTGTAGGACTTGACGATGTGAAATCCCGTCTTGTCAAGGAGACGGAAATACTTCTCAACCCTCTTTTATTGGCAGAATGGAGTGTCAGACACTATCACAAAGTGATTCCGATCGTGAAGCTGTTTGAAAACCGGCATGCCCTGTTCATTTTTGCCGGTGATGTGGGAACGGGGAAAACCTCGCTTGCGGAAAGTTTCGGCAGTCATTTTGCCCGGGAAAAACAACTGCGGATGGAACTCTATCGGCTTAGTTTGAAATCGCGCGGGGAGGGGCGAGGTGGAGAAATGACAAAAAGTATTACTCAGGCATTTTCGGAGATTGAAACCTATGTAAATCAGCTCATTAATCCTGATAATACTTTTTCCACCGCATGTATCGTGCTTATTGACGAGGCAGATGCACTGGGGCAATCGCGTGATGATGAACGGATGGAACATGAGGCAAAAACCGCAGTCGATGCGCTTATCCAGGGTCTTGATTCGTTTCTTCTGCACCAGCTGCCGGTCATTACCATCATGTGTACAAACAGGCTTTCATCCCTTGATCCGGCAATTTTACGCAGGGCATCAAATATATTTACCTTCGAAAGGCCGAGTGATATCCAAAGAAAGGCGCTTTTTGACATGTATCTTTCCGGAACTGATGTGCAGAAAGAAGACATTGACAGATTGACTCAAAGTACAGGACCCACACATATCCGGCCGTATGGGTATACGTATTCAGATATCATCCGTACCATCCTTCCGGCTCTTGTAGTGGAAACCTATCCGGATAAACCCGTCACATTCACTGTGCTTGATGAAATTCTGAAACGTATTCCTCCGACTCCGCCAATGCACGATTGGACTGTTCTGATTTGATAAGAAATATTATTCGTCCCATCCAGAATAGAAGGATCAGTACAATAATTTTTTCGAATAATCCGCGCCAGGCAAGAAACCAACCCATGGTAAAAAAAAGTATCCAGAGCATGCTCAAAATAAATGTTACAGCACCAGTGAGAGCAGTAAAATGAGATACCGGTTTAAAGAATGCATCGTCACGCATAGCATGCGTGAGTATGGATATACCAATAGGCATGCATCCTAAGACGAAGAAAACTGTGAGAAAGTGTATTGTACCGGTTGCTGTAAGAAGTGAAAACGAAAATGGAATATTCTCAATTGGATCCGTCGGGAACAGCGCAGTTATGATTTGTGACATTGCCAAGAGTGTTCCGGTATGTATAAATATCCTTTTTAGTAATGATTTGTGCGCATAGCGGGACAGGAGCAGTCCGAATGAGTAGATGCCTAAAGAAAACTGAAAAAGATTCAGCTTTTGCCATATCCCGTATTTTTCGATAGCCAGTCGGCTGATTGTATGATTGATAAAATGATACTGAGGGGTAATACAGCTTACTATACCAAGGACGGAAATAAACAGAATAAGTGATCCGACTGACAATATGTAGAGCGTGTGTGTTTTTACGTGATACATCATATATAATAGTACTATTATATGACGAACATGAAAAAGCAGTGTGTGTATTTCACCGCATCACTCGTTGGAAAAAAGCATTTTCTGACCAATTATATGACTATTGTCAATAATCTTGTACAGAAAGGGTGTGATGTCATCAGTGACCATATTATAAATATGACACCTGAAAAGGTCGATACAAGCACGAAACAGGAGAGACTATCATATCATACCAAAATGGAGCGGCGAATTCTTGATTCGGACTTTGTGGTCGTTGAGGCAACATTTCCCAGTATGAGTGTCGGATATGAAGTGTCACTCGCCTTGAACCGACGCAAGCCTGTGCTTATATTATATTCACAAGGGGAAGCGCCTGCCCTTTTTGCCTATCACGAAAGCGAGTTGTTAACAAGCGAGAAATACTCCCCTGATACCATTTCTGATATATTGGATGATTTTATAAATTATGTGAAAGGCCTGCAGGAAACACGGTTCACGTTTTTTATTACCCGTACACAGGCACATTATCTGGATACGGTCTCGGCAAAACAGAAAATTCCGAAATCCGTGTACCTGCGTAACCTCATCGACCGCGATATGAAACGCAATTCCTGATGCAATACATCTTCATGATGCATTGAGTATGTCCCTCCGGTTTTTTATCATGCGCATATATCCCTTGGGGATTTTTTGTTTTTTCATAGTTTTTTATGTTCAGATATCTTTTATATACGATCAGATCACAGGAATTTTCCCAAGCGTGGAATACTCTGCCGATTGCCGACCGGCTTATCTGGTTTTATTTTTTTACGGTAAATGTAGCCCTTATTACAGTTTTGGAACTGTTTCTTATCAAGTAGCGATATATTCCGCGATTTCCTTGACCGATCCGAACGAAATACGGTCGAGCACTTTGTGCTCCATGCCCAGCATGCTTGCCGGTATGACTGTTCCCCCTCCGAAACGGTGTGTGATCGAGTCCAGTGCCGCTGTCAGATTGCGGAGTCTCTTCTGGTCGCCAAACAGGGTCATCTGGTCTGATTGAGAACTGGACAGGAAACCTGCTGAAACTGCCAGAATCCGCACAGGCTTGACCGGGGCGGTTGTGAGGATTTTTTGGATGGCACTGTAGAGGTCCCGACTTGCAAATACCGGGGCGGGAAATTTTTTACCGGCATGCCAGAAGCCGGAATCGGCAAAAAGAATGTTCACATGGACACTCCCTGCGGAGAATCCATTCTGCCGCATCCTTCTTGCCATTTTTTCCACCAGTTGGCGTGTGATTTGTGCCAGTTGTCGGTCGGCCGCGGTATGCGGTTTGTAGAGGGCATATGATTGTCCGAAACTGCGCCTGGCAAATATCCTGTCGTCGGCTTCCCATCCGTGCAGGCGCAGCCACCAGTGGTATCCGATGACGGAGTGAAATGCGTGCTGCAGGATTTCGGGTGGCGCCCGGTAGAAATCAAGCGCAGTGGAGATGTTGCATGAGCGCAGCCGCGCCCCGTAGCCTGATTTGATGCCGGTGAGTTTTTCAAGCGGCATACGGGAAAGGATATGGATAATATTTTCCGATGTAATAGTTGTGAGTCCATCCGGTTTTTGCAGATTGGAGGCAATTTTAGCCAGATAGCGGTTTGTTGAAATGCCGACCGATACCGTCAGCCATTCTCCGATTTCCTGTCTGATCCGCTGTTTGATTTCACGGGCAATCCCTTCCATGGTTTTTGATTGCAGGGAAGGGGTATGTTGAAAATTCAACACCATTTCATCGATGGATTTGACCTCGGTATCAGACGTATAGGAGGAAAGAAGAAGCCGGAGCCGTCGGTTGATGAACCGGTATTTTTCCGGGTCAGACGGCAGGATGCCCACCCATGGGCAGATAGCTTGGGCTTCCGATACTCTCATGCCCGTATCGATCCCCATGGATTTTGCTTCGCGCGAGGCAGTAAGGACGCATCCGCGTGCACTTGTGTATGCGGCAACGACGATCGGTTTACCCCGTAAGTGTGGATTTGCCTGCTGTTCAATGGTGGCAAAACAGGAATTAAGATCAATATGCATCAGTGTAGGAAAGGCCGGATTGAAGATAATTGTGCCGGGAGTGACTGTATCCATACCGAAAAATATACGAATAAATATCATCATAAATCTTGTATAACATAGTTGTCAATATGAAATTTAATAAAATTTAACCGAAAATAAGGGTTACGGAAGATCAAAGCACTGCCGGCAGCGGGCCTGAAAGACTGATGTGTCAAGTTTAGATACGAATCCCGGGTCGGCTGTGAGAGGATTCACGTGGGGGACTTCTTTTGTTACACGCTTGTGAAACATGGCGTCTGCACCGCAGAGCGTACAGACGGCAGTCAGTTTGGTAACGCGTTCGGCTAAAGCCATGAGGTCAGGGATCGGGACAAACGGCTGGCGGTCAAATGTGAGGGCAAGTCCTGCAATAATGACGTGTTTGCCGGATTTCAGCAGCCGGTCTGTTACTGCAATCAAATCCGGGCCAAACCACTGAGCCTCGTCGATTGCAACGATATGGCTGTGTGTATGAGTGATTTTTAATATATCAACAGCTTTTTTGACACGTACACTGTGTACTGTAATCCCGCTATGCGAGTAGAGTTTATTTTCGACCCCATAACGCGTGTCTATGGCATGTTTAAATACTTGGACACGTTTTTTTCCGAGAACCGCCCGCTTCACGAGACGGATCAGTTCTTCGGTTTTTCCCGAATACATCGGCCCTGCAATCACTTCAAGATATCCGGTTTTCATTATTTAACTATATCACAACGAAAAAAGGGGAACGGCTTTTACAATAAAACGTTTTGTATCCAGAAATCCCGTACAGGTATAGATGGTCAGCACTTCATGGCCTGTCGGCAGAACGTTTTCAATATCTTCGGGAGTCACTGTCATGGTTTCACGCACGGTATAGTAATGGCTTTTTCCGTTGTCAGTTGTAAGTGTTATGATGTCACCCGTTGTCATATCAGGCAGACGTGACAGAAGTGATCGGGTATTATGTGCATACAAGACGATATTCCCGCCATCTCCCGGGTTTTTGGAATAGGCAAGATGGGATACTTTATCCGATGAAGTATCCCAAATACCGCCCCGGATATGAGCTTCAATCACCTGTGAGGCAACGTCGATTGATGGAATTTTAAGATATACCGGTTTCGGATTTCCTGATATCGATTGCGTAAATGTTTGAGAATCAACAGCAAAGGAAACCACTGTCCGTCTGTAAGAAAGATACGTAATACCGGAGATGACAAGTAAAAAACCGATACCGGCGAGGATTGTTGAATTTTTACGCGGATGCGGTTTCCGGTTTCGTGCCATAGATGGATGCGGCAACAAGAATCGTGCCGGCAACTATAGCATACCATGCGATGCGTTCATCCGCATGTCCTGTGGCGGCGAGCGTTGTGGCTCCCAGGACTTCTGCTCCTCCTGTGCCCAGTACATCGCCGTATGTGGCCATTGTGGAAAAATCTCCCGGCATACAGCCGTTGATTGCGGCAACGGCAAAGAAATAGTCCTCTTTTGGATCAAGGTCGCCTATTGTAAATTTTGTGACATTGCCGGTTGAGGATACACCGAATATATAATGGCCCGGTTCGGTTCCATAGACGATCGTATAATCCGTTGCTTTTTCTGCGGGATCCCACGTTATGTCAACTGTCGTGGTGCTCGTGCGCGACACGTCAGTCACAACCGGTGTACCGGGTTTTTCATCAGTGCATACATACGGACTTCCTCCACCACCATGTGAACCGGGTGACCATCCACCTGTTCCGCCACCGTTAGTCGGAGTCGGCGAAGGATTCGGTGTTCCGGTTGTTTCAGGTGCGGTCGGTGTCGGAGTGCCGTATACACATGCATATTCACTATTTTGGGCTGCGTACTGGTAATCTCCAAGATTCCATTGACGTCCGTTTTCCGTATACCATCCGTCAGGGACGTTTTCCGTTCGAAACCAGTTTGTCTGTATGCCATTGCCGTCCACTCCGCAAAAACACTGGACAAATATTCCTTCACCGATCGTGTAGACATCGTCTGAGCCGGGCAAGAGCGGTCCTGCGACAATCTGGTGAAGTCCGTAGTCATAATGTGCCAGATCACCGTCACCGGGTAAAGGACAAGACGGAAAATTTGGAATCGTCGGTGTGGGTACGGGTGTTGCAGTCGGGTTTGATGTGACTTCAGGAGTTACGGTTGGCGTATCGGACGGTGTGTCTGATACGGTTGGTGTTGCTGATGGCGTATATGTAGCAATCGGTGTTGATGATGGGGTACTGGTTGTTGTCGCAGTTGCAGTCGGCGTCGGCGCATCCTGCGAACACGGATAAAATTCGACATGGGAGATATCTTTGCAGTCCGATCCTGTTCCGACTTTTTCCACACTGACTGATCCGCTTCCCAATCCGCTGACCGTATAGCAACCGTTAGATCCGTCGGATGCGAGTCTGGTACACGCATTGTCGTCTGTTGACTGATCGGATCCGGCTTTTACCTCTACACTGCAGATGGAAGAGTCAGTTTCAAATGAAAATGGGGATGACTCGTCTTTATGAACAAATCCTTCCGTACAGTTTCCCTGTCCGGGATTTTCCGTCGGAGGATCGGCAAAGACCAGACCTACGTATGTGTTTGCAGCAAAAAGAATAATTGCAATACAGAAAGAAAATACACGTATTCCTTTATTCATATTATAAGTTTTATTCATTAATATTATTTTATAAAAAAACTGTCTCTTTATAGACAGGTCGCGGTATTATAACACTTATTATAGGTTTGTCAAGTGACATCTTAAATACCACATAATATCTTTTTATTCGGGTGAGATGGGAATTGACAGGTATGAAAACCAGATATAGTATGGACATATATTCGGATATTTTTCGTTCTATGCCGGAAACGATTGATGAAACCGTATCAGTTGATCTTTTGTCCAATACCTTGAAAAGGAAAGTGTATCCGTGGGTTGTGTACTGGCGCGGCAGGCGCTATACCATCCGTCAGGTCGGGCTCCACTACACTACCCGCATCGGCGCGGTTCTCTACCACATTTTTTCCGTGACAGACGGAGCAACCTATTTTAAGCTCCGCCTGGATACGGAAACACTCAACTGGAAACTGCTGGAAATAGACAGTGGGGCAAATTGAGCTACACAAATATTATTTGTATGTCCCCAACAGGACGGAATTTCCGTTTTGGGGGATGAACGTGATCTGGTAGGGAAGTGTATCAAGTTGTTTGAAATTGAGGGACATATACTTTATTTCCAAAGGATCAATAGTAATTTCCGATTGAACCGAGCTTGGTGATGTCGATTCGGATCCGGATACAAGAGAGATGCGTGAAGGCTCGATATATGCTGTCAGGATACTGCTGTTGGTGAATCTGATAGAGACAGTAAGAATATTGCCGCTTTCGTTTATTTGAGCAGTCAGAAGTTCAGCAGTGAGACCTTCGTTGATTCTGACCGATCCTTCCGATTGAAGTGCCGGATCATGTGGGATCGGATCGGAGGGAGAAAATGCAGTTTTTAAAGAATGTGCCGATTGGGTCAGGAGGGATTCAGTCGTAATCTCCCCTTTCTCATATGACTGCATAGTGAGCATATCATCCGGTGATAGCCAGTCATTTCTTTCAAGCTTCGTCAGGATATTCTGTGCAATGTCACGCTGATTTTCAAGATGGTTACTCAGTTCCCGTATCGAAGCATTATCAGGATATTCTTCCCAAATCCGCGATATTTTCTGAAATAGTGCGTGGGTATTTGCGAATCTTTTTTTCCAGATTTCGGTGATTGACGGATCATATGCCGGTGTCAACGGCCGGCTGAGCAGGAACAGATAAACAGTTTCTGTACAGGTGCCTGACAGACGGTCTGTTTTCACTACTGAGATATGGTAATAGTCAGGTGACAAAATGACGTCTTTCATATGTGAAGAATCCGGAAGGTTGGTTATAAAGTGTGAATCGATAGGACCAGGCAATACCGTTTCCGCAATTCCCGTATTGGCATATGTATGTTCATCGGCAAACGGGATAATCGGCAGGAGCGTTGTTTGAGCTCTTGAAGAATGCAGGATTTCCTGGATCCGCCGGTTCGCAAGCATTTCCAGCTGGGGACTTGGGTAGAGCGGCTCAAGATTATTTTTTGAACGAAGTATATGTATTGTTTCAATCAATTCCTGGGAAGAGGATCCTGTATCGGTGCATATTTGCTTTGGCTCATCGGTGTGCAGCCGCTTTTGGAGGAGAGTCATGATGCTAAAAAGAAGGACTGCACCCCACAGGAAAACAAACAAGGTTGTGAGCAGTGTGTATTTCCGTAACCCCGGTATTTTCCCGGTTTGGGTGAGCACAAAAAGACCGGTAATGACCGATGCAAAGATGAATGGATAAGTAAAGTATGCCGGATACGGGATGAAAGGAATCAAAAGGAGAGGAAGCGATCCTGGCAGAAGGATAAGTGAAAAAAGAAAGCGAAACCTGACTTTTTTTCCAAGGACGCGAAATATGAATGATAATACGACGAGAGTCATGAGGCAGTGCATAATGACGAAAGCTGAAGATAGGAGTATTGCTGCGAGAGGTGTAAAAATGATGAGTGCGATTCTAACTGTTGAGATCGTTTTTTGAAATTGTTCAGATTCTATGAGTGCGAGGAGTGTTTTTTTGGAAATTGCGGTGTCCGCAAAATACCTATAGGAAAGTGACAGTTTATGATCAAAAAAAACGAGTGTTGCATGGTCCCGGAAAAATACACTATACGTACCGTACCATGCGGGTTCATGGTGAGTCTCACGTGTATCAATGGCAAACAGGGGAATCGATCGTACACTGATAAACCACGGTACGGCATAATTGGTGGCCAGAGTATGATTGTTGAGAGTAAGATTTGCTTGGGCAGGGAAACTCCGTATGGCTTCCTGAATATCCTGCATCATTGTGTGTGAAAGGTATGTAACCATCTGAGGATACAGGCGGGAAAACTCCGGCGTGACAAACAATACTCCTATGGTCAGAACGGTTGCCATAAGGGGAATTCGGATATTCCCGTCAAGAATCAATATGCACAGATGACGGATATCTTTCAGCCTGAAGGACCAGAAACTTTTCTGACGCATAGTAATATAATATACTGTGGGGGATGAAAAAAGGATATACACACAGCGGATCTGATATGCCTCTAGCTGCACGTATGCGTCCCACGTCATTTGATACGATTGTCGGACAGGATCATCTGGTGGGAGTTGAAGGTATTATCACGAAACTGCTTGATACCGGTTTTTTTCCGTCAATTATTTTATGGGGCCCTCCGGGGACCGGCAAAACAACGATTGCTAACGCTCTTGCCGCTCACATGGATGCAGACTTTATCGCAAAATCAGCAGTCACGCTGACCTTGGAGGAATTACGGACAATACTCAAGAAAGCCCGCGATTCTCAAAGCCTTTTTACTCAAAAAACAATACTTTTTCTTGATGAATTGCACCGATTCAATAAAGCCCAGCAGGATGCTCTCCTGGGTGCGGTAGAGGACGGGGTGGTGACCTTTGTTGGAGCGACAACCGAAAATCCTTCTTTTGAAGTCATTACGCCGCTTCTTTCCCGCTGCCGTGTTTTTGTGCTTCATCCCCATACGGTAGAGTCCCTCACTCACGTATTGGATCGCGCGTTACGGGTGTTGAAACGGAAAATGTCAAAAAACGTGAAAGAGGACCTGATCGAACTGTGTGACGGTGATGCCCGGATTCTTCTTACCATTCTTGAAATTGCAGCTCATCTTACTGAAGAGACAATACTTACAGATACACACATTCGGGAAGCAGCGCAACAACGAACACTGTCCTATGACAAAGACGGAGAAGATCATTACAATACGATCAGCGCATTCATAAAATCCATGAGAGCGTCAGACGGCAACGCGTCACTCTATTATCTTGCAAGAATGGTGGATGCGGGAGAAGACCCGCTCTATATTGCCCGGCGGATGATCGTGTTTGCCAGTGAGGATATCGGACTGGCTCAGCCAACCGCCCTTGTGGTTGCCAATGCAGTGTTTGATGCGTGTCACAAAATCGGGTATCCTGAATGTCAGGAAAATTTAGCCCATGGAACAGTCTATCTAGCCCAGGCAAAAAAAGACCGGAGAGCTTATGATGCGTATATGGCTGCGCTTTCTGATGTTAAAAAGTACGGAAGTTTACCTGTCCCCATGAGTATCCGAAATGCCCCGACAAAACTCATGAAAGATTTGGGGTACGGAAAGGGATATGATAAGTATACCCATGAAAGTCTGTTGCCGGATAAACTGAAAGGGAAAAAGTATATATGAAAAAGGAATATTCAGCCGGAGGAATCGTGTTTCGGAAGAATAATTCCGGATGGGAAGTCCTTCTGATCCGGGATATGAATAACACCTGGACTTTCCCGAAAGGGAAAATTGAAACTGGGGAAACTCCAATACAGGCAGCCATACGTGAGATTATGGAGGAAACAAGGATCGGGAATCTCGTGGTCAAAAAAGCACTCCCACCGATTCATTACACATTTGAGCGAAATGGTAAAGTGTACAAAACAGTCAGATTCTATGTTTTTACTACATCAGATACTCAAACAAATCCGCAGCATGATGAAGGGATAAGTACGGCTGAATTTTTCGATAGCAATGCAGCACGTGGTATGCTTGGATACATGGATACCCAGACAGAATTATACCGGAAAGCCCTGCAATTACTATGATAACGCTTATTCACGGATCGGATGCAGACTCATCCAGAAAAATGTATACGGACCTGAAAAAGACGTTGTCAGGCTATGATATCCGCAGCCTTGACGGGGTTGGTCTGGAAAAAAATGATCTGATATCCGCGCTCGAATCCCCTTCGATGTTTTTTCCTCAGATCTGTGTGGCAATTGAAAATCTTATTACGTCGATAGGCCGTAAAACAAAAGAGCTTGAAAGTGTCATTTCTCTTCTCACCGATAAAAAATACGAAAAATCAGAGATAATCCTTTGGGAAAAGAAGGAAATCGGGAAAGCAACACAGGCAAAATTGAAAGGTGCAAAAAATCTTGTGTCACATGTACCGCAGGACCTGTTCAGATTCCTCGATGCCTTTCAGCC
>JBGSUE010000023.1:0-10801 GCA_041753515.1 Patescibacteria group bacterium | reverse complement strand
GCAGGGAAGGTTCAGGCAAAATCTCCTGGGGAAACGTGTAGATTATTCCGGCCGTTCTGTTATTGTGGTTGGGCCGGAACTGAATCTCACCCAATGCGGTATTCCTAAAGATATGGCACTTGAAATGTTTAAACCATTTGTACTGCGTGAGCTAATTGTCCGTGGGATTGCACCGAATGTAAAAAATGCAAAGAATGTTTTGGATAAACGAACACCGGAAGTATTTGATATTCTGGAAGAAATTACTAAAAATCATCCGGTTTTACTTAATCGGGCACCGACGCTTCATAAACTTGGAATTCAGTCATTTTATCCGATTCTTATTGAAGGGGCCGCAATCAGGATTCACCCGTGCATTTGTGCAGGATACAATGCGGATTTCGACGGAGATCAGATGGCAGTTCATATTCCTTTGTCCAAGGAGAGCCAACAGGAAGCAAAAGAACTTATGCTTCCGACACATAATCTTCTTAAGCCTGCTGACGGTTCTCCAATTACAGTTCCAAATAAGGAAATGGTGATAGGTTGTTATTATATTACTACTGTCGATCCGGCATCACAAAATGTGATAGAAGAAAAAATGCATCACTTTTCCGGGCTTACCGAAGCAATGTATGCATATCAGAATGGGTCCGTTGATCTGCGGACACTCATTCGAGTTTCCTACGACGGAAAACTCATAACGACAACAGTAGGACGACTCATGTTTAATGAAAAATTACCACCAGTTCTCAGGTATATCAATGCACCGGTGAAAGCGGCCTCAATTAAACAGATCATTACCCAAGCAATGGCTGTGGTCTCAAAGGAAGAGGTCGTTGCCCTTATTGATGATATTAAAAACATCGGTTTCTGGGGGTCGACATTGTGCGGCGGTCTTTCCGTTTCGGTTTTTGACAATAAAGCCATTGATAATAAAAATGACCTCATAAGGTTGGCTGAAGATAAAGTGAAAGAAATTGAGGACAATTATTTTCAGGGTTTGATAACGTTGGATGAAAAGAGACGATTGTCCAATGAAGTTTGGATAGATATTACTGAGAATATTGCAGACAAAACATGGGAAAATCTTTCAGAAACAAATCCCGTTAAGATGATTATTGATTCAGGAGGAGCACGCGCTTCTAAAGACCAGTTGAAACAACTGTGTGCAATTAAAGGCCTCGTTGT
This sequence comes from Patescibacteria group bacterium, assembly GCA_041753515.1. Classification (GTDB taxonomy): domain Bacteria; phylum Patescibacteriota; class Microgenomatia; order UBA10105; family UBA927; genus JBGSUE01. The sequence goes on along the minus strand of JBGSUE010000023.1, from coordinate 9,631 downwards.
TGATCCTTTAGGTAAAATTGTAGAGCTTCCAACAAAAAGCAATTATCGTGAAGGATTATCCATTTTTGAATATGTAACCAGTACCCGCGGATCACGAAAAGGATTAACTGATTCAGCACTTAAAACAGCAGATGCCGGGTATTTAACACGACGGCTTGTCGATGTGGCTCACGATATGATAATCCGTATGGAAGACTGTGAGACGGAAGAAGGATTTGAAATATCCAAGAAAGAAGACCGGCAGGCAGTATTTTCGAGCCGAATTATCGGAAGGTTTGCAGCGCAGGATGTTTTTGTACCTGGAGGTAAAAAAGTAATAGTTCAGCGAAACGATGAGATTACTCATGATATTGCACAAATAATCGAGGAATCGGGAGTCGAATCTGTTTTTGTTCGGTCTCCTATAACGTGCAATGCCCCGCAGGGTTTGTGTGCAAAGTGTTATGGACGGGATTTTTCCACAACGAATATTGTAGAATTGGGTATGCCGGTCGGAGTGATTGCCGCTCAATCCATCGGCGAACCAGGCACCCAATTAACAATGAGGGTCAGGCATGCGGGGGGTATAGTTGGACTTGACGTTACGCAGGGTCTTCCGCGGGTTGAGGAATTATTTGAAGTACGAAATCCCAGAAACCTCTCGCCAATCAGTGAAATTTCAGGAAAAGTTGAGGTGGTTGAATCGGATCAGGGATTTCAAATAAGAATCCGCAATACTACGATGAAACCAGTAGAAGAGCGTGAGTATTCGATACCGCTGACGAGTGAATTGCGGGTAAAAGAAGGTGATGTGGTGGCAGCAGGTGAACAGTTGGCAAACGGAAATCTTGATATCAAGGAAGTGCTGCAGGTACGCGGCATGAGGGGAGCACAAAAGTATCTCATTACGGAAATACAACGCGTCTATGAGATGCAGGGTATCATTATCGCAGATAAACATTTTGAGGTCATTGTGCGAAAGATGAGCGATAAAGTGAGAATCGATAGTTCAGGGGATACGCTTATGCTTCCGGGAGAGCTTGTGGACAGATCACGATTTCAGGAAGAAAATGCAAAAGTACTGGCAAGCGGTGGAGAACCAGCCACAGCACAGATTGTAGTTTTGGGAATTACACGAGCGTCTCTTTATACAGAATCTTGGTTGTCAGCGGCATCATTTCAGGAAACGACAAATGTTCTTACCGATGCTGCGCTTGCAGGAAAAGAAGATAAATTGCTAGGACTCAAGGAAAACGTTATAATCGGACGGTTGATTCCCGTATCGCCCGAACGGGCAAAAATTCAGTCAGAGTAAATATATGCCGACAATAAATCAATTAATCAGAAATGGGAGAAGAAAAAAATCGAAGAAAGTGAAAGCAACTGCACTTCGTAAATTTTTTAATGCCAAAGATCGACAAACAAAACACCTGATAGCGCCATTTAAACGCGGTGTCGTAACATTGGTAAAAACCATGACCCCGAAAAAACCGAATTCTGCACTACGGAAAGTTGCGCGCGTGAGACTTTCCAATAAACAGGAAGTGACGGCATACATTCCCGGTATCGGGCATGAGTTATCAGAACATGCGATAGTGTTGGTTCGGGGGGGAAGAGTACCCGATCTTCCTGGAGTCAAATATCATATCGTACGCGGAAAATATGACATGAGCGGAGTAGCCAACCGTAAACAGGGTAGGAGCCGGTACGGAGCCAAAGCAGGAGGAGGTTCCGGTCCGGTTACCGCAAAAGCAAATTAATTAGTATCTATGCCAAGAACAGGAAGAATAACTAAACCATTATCAGAACCGGACCAGGTATACGGAAACCGTGTTGTGTCGCGGTTTATCAACCGTGTTATGCAAAGCGGTAAAAAAAATACTGCTGAGAATCTGGTTTATAAGGCACTGGATGCAATTAAGGAAAAAGGTGAGGATCCGATAAAGGTATTTGAGACTGCCATCAATAATGTAGGTCCAAAAATTGAAGTGCGTCCCCGACGAGTCGGCGGTGCATCGTATCAGGTTCCCATCGAAGTGCGGGGTGACCGCCGGGTATCACTCGCAATCCGTTGGCTCGTTCTTTTTGCCAACAAGCGGTCAAATAAGGAATACAAAACGTATGATAAAAAACTGGCTGCAGAACTTATCGATGCGGCAGCCGGTATCGGCGAAGCGATTAAAAAGCGTGATACGGTCCACCGCATGGCCGAAGCAAATAAAGCTTTTGCCCATTTCCGTTGGTAATAATTTTTTCCTGCATCCGGTCTGCTTATGGAATTTCTGAAACGATTGATACTCATTGCATCAGATTCGATTATCTTTATCCTTTCCCATTTGGCGAAGAGATATTAAGTATGAATGCAAAACGGGTGCTGTCCCGCGATCCTGTGATGAAAAAGCTGATTGAGTCGCATGGCGTCATTCATCTTATCCCGCAAACAAACTATTTTGAGTCACTACTTGAATCAATCGTCAGTCAGCAGTTATCTATTAAGGCCGCCGATACGATTTGGAAGAGACTTATACTCGTTCTTGAAAAAGTAACCCCGGAAAATGTCATTGCAGCTGAGCACGAAAAACTCAGAAGTTCAGGTATTTCAAATTCAAAAGCCAGGTATATAAAAAATATAGCCGATGCGTTTTCCACTAATCATGTGATCCCGAAAAAATTTCCGGACATGACGGATGAGGAAATCATACATGAGTTAATCGCAATTAAAGGCATCGGTGAGTGGACGGCGCAGATGTTTCTGATTTTTTCATTGGGCCGCCCAGACGTTTTTGCTCCAAACGATGCCGGACTTATCCGAGCCATCAAAAATCTGTACGGCGCAAAAGCAAATATTTACACAATTTCTGGTGTCTGGAAACCCTACCGATCATACGCTTCGCTTCTTCTTTGGAGGAGTCTGGATAATAAAAAACTGGATGCTGAATCAAGTTCAGCATGACATTTTTGTCATCCCGAACTTGTTTCGGGATCTCGTTTATATTTTTGTGTTATAGTAAGCTCTATGAAAGACAAGTATTCCGCAGTGTGGGTATCGCATTCGTCAATCAGTGATTATCTGAAGTGTCCCCGGGCATATTATCTTCGCAATGTGTACCGCGATCCAAAAACCAACCATAAAATTTCCCTCATTGAGCCGCCGCTTGCACTGGGTCAGGTCGTCCACGATACGATCGACACCTTAAGCCGGCTACCGGTCGAGAAGAGGTTTGAGAGTAACCTTCTGGATGTGTTTGAAGAGAAATGGCAAAGTGTAACTGAAGAAAAAGGCGGATTCACCGATGCCGAAAACGAGGAAAAATTTAGAAACAGAGCCAGGGATATGATCCAAAAAATTATCAGCAATCCGGGGCCATTAGCGCGCAAGACCATTAAAATCCGCTCTGACCTTCCGTATTATTGGTTATCCGATGAAGACAATATCATTTTATGCGGCAAGATCGATTGGCTCGAGTATATCGAAAAAGATGACAGCGTGAAGATTATTGATTTTAAAACAGGAAAATTTGATGAGGATCCGGATTCCCTGCAATTGCCCATCTATTATCTCGTTGCCACAAATACCCAAACAAAAAATGTATCGGGTATGAGTTATTGGTATCTGGATCGAGACGATGAGCCGGTTGATATGCCTCTGCCCGTTGAAGGGGCTGCAAAAAAACAGATTTTGGAATTGGCAAAGACGATTGCACTTGCACGTAAACTCGGACGGTTTGTGTGCAAGGAAAACGGGTGCCGCGCCTGCCGGCCGTATGAAAAAATCGTTGCCGGTACTGCCAAACTCGTCGGCGTCAACGACTTCGGCCAGGATCTGTATATCATCGATTCAAAATAATCTATGAACACCATCACATGTTCCAAATGCGGCAATACCATTGAGATCAATAAGGCTCTTGAGGAGGAGCTTCGACACCGGCTTGAGGCGGAATCGTTGATAGAAAACGAAAAAGTACGCAGAGCGATGGAAGAAGAACTTACCGCGAGACTTGCGCGTAAATATGAACTGGAAGAAAAGAAAAAACAGGGGGAAATTGAAGAAGACCGTAAACAGATCCGGGATTTAAGTGATCAGGTGATTTTACTTACAAAACAATTGAGGATTCAGCAGGATGCATCTGCAAAATTGGAAAGGGAAGCACAGAAAAAGATTCTCGAGGAATCCGAAATAATCCGGAAAAAGGCTATTGAGGATGAGGCGGAGCGCCACCGCCTGAAAGACAAAGAAAAGGAGATGCTTATCGAATCCCTTAAGAAATCACTTGAAGAAGCACAGCGGAAAGCCAGTCAGGGATCTCAGCAGTCCCAAGGAGAAATCCAGGAACTTGATCTGGAAGAAACGCTTACACAAACATTCCGTGATGATGATATAGAGCCTGTCGGCAAAGGGGTATTGGGTGCTGATGTACGCCAAATTGTGAAAAGCCCGAGGGGTTTGGTTTGCGGAAAAATACTTTGGGAGTCCAAGCGGACGAAAGCATGGTCGGATGGGTGGATTGCAAAACTCAAGGATGATCTGTTGGCGGACAAGTCCCATATTCCGGTGATCGTGTCAGAGGCACTTCCCGAGGAGGCAAAAAACGGCATCGGGCAAAAAGGCGGCGTGTGGATTGCACACCCACGCCACACCATCACAATCGCCATGCTTCTTCGCAAAAGCTTACTGGATGCGGCAAAACAGAGAGTGATCAGTGAGCATAAGCAGACGAAGGCGGAAGAGCTGTATTCATTCGTGATGAGTCCGGAATTTATCCAGCAGATGGAGGCAATGATCGAGACATACCGGGATATGCAGAAAAGCCTGTCGGATGAAAAAGCCGCGATGGAGCGGATCTGGAAAAAGAGAGATATGCAGATTACCCGTCTTTTGGCAGGCACCGGTGGGATCGTCGGCTCCATGCAGGGTATCCTCGGCCCGGCACTTCCCACACCGAAAGGTCTTGAGTTGGGAACTATTGACGACTCCCATGAAGCTCCGAAACTGATATAAACATATTTTCTTTGAATCTCAATTTTATTTGTATTATAGTATAAAAAGATATGATTCTCGGGAATATCATTGGGAAAGTGTTTTTGCTTCTGGCAATTGCCGGTGCGGTATTTCTCTTTTTTGCCGTGCCGTTCGGGAAAAATCTTATAGATTGCTATGAAAAAAATGTGCTTACATTCGATGATATCAATGCCAGCGCGCAGAATTACGGGTGGAATGACCAGCGGGTGTGTGAACTCAAAGCCGATTCGGTAAAATCGCTTGATATTTGTATAACGCAAGCCAAATCCGGCACGCAATTGCCTCTATCCCTTCAAAATACTGTCATCAATTTTCTGCCGAATGTACGTCCGAATACGGAAACGCTGGAAATGCGGGTTGAAAGACACAATGAAGAATGCCGGAACTATCCGCCAACACTGTTAAATCAACCTGAATGAAACCCTATCATCTCATTGCCGCGTTTTTCATGCTCGCCGGGATTATCTGGTTTTCGGTGTATCGGGATACTTCTGTATTGGGTGATCAGACACCGGAAATCCGTATTCTTATCACGACAGGAGACGTTTTGCTTGCCCGCAGTATCAATGTGAAAAATGTTCGGACGGGAAATTTCAACTGGCCATTTGAGAAAACGGCAGACATTCTCAAAAGTGCGGATATCACACTAATTAATCTGGAAACACCTCTACTGGATGAATGTCCCCCGACGTCAACCGGGATGGTATTCTGTGGGGGTTCCCATAATGCGTTGGGGCTTACGTTTGCCGGAGTGGATGTAGTCAATTTAGCCAACAACCATATGTTCAATTATGGAAAGAACGGTTTTGAAGCGACAAAAAGAATTCTTTCTGAAAGCAATATTCAGTATTCAGGATACGAATCTGACAGTGTGATCGATGTCAGGGGCATGCGGTTTGGTTTTTTGGGATACGAAGATTTTTCGCAAAAACCGGAAAATTTTATAAAAACAGATATAGAGAAATTACAGCAGCGTGCTGATGTGATCGTGGTATCGTTTCACTGGGGAGTGGAATATACACATATTCCGACAAAACGTCAGATGTATTTAGGGCATCTTGCGATAGATAGTGGAGCAGATATGGTTGTCGGCAATCATCCCCACTGGATTCAACCGGTTGAAATATACAAACACAAGCCGATTATTTATGCCCAGGGGAATTTTGTGTTCGACCAGATGTGGAGTGAAGAAACCAGGCATGGGTATATTGCAAAGATGACTTTTGTCGGGAAAGAATTCGGTGATATCGAATTTATCCCCATCAAAATCATGGATTACGGCCAGCCTATGGTATTGGATGGAGAAGAGAAAAACATGAGGCTCAATCTTCTCAATACACTGAACAGCGATTTTGTGATACGCTGATATAAGAAGAGTATGCGAAAAAAGATTGGAATTTTTCTCAGTTTTATACTTCTTTTGTTTATTGCAAAAGTGGCGTCCCTTCCTCTGAAACCTCCAGAAGTTCCAAAAAATCAGGAAGTCCTGGGTGCCCAGTCGTACGGAAACAGGATTTACATATCCGGCTCGTCAACGTATGCCGCAGGCGGAGTCATAGCGCTAACTTCAGAGGAACCCGCAATGGTTGCTGTTGACACATACGGAGTAACCGGTGATATATCCGTTGATATCTACAAAGCTGATATGGATGCTGTGATTTCTTTTTTGGTTCATGATAAGGAAGGTAAGCAGGTGTCGCAAAAAACAGACACGGGGACATTTACTTCTGTTGCAACCCAGAAGTTGACCGTGTCTTCACAGGGAAGTGAGCGCAGTGAGATTCAATTGCCGATAGGTACGACGGAAACAGGCGTATGGTTCTTGCGGCTTACCAAAGACGGGAAAACAACGGACGCATTCGTGATCCGTTCATCTTTCGGAGTTGTCGTAAAAGAGGGGGATAACCAGTTGATTTTCTGGGGACAGGAGTACGGAACGAAACGTTCGATCACAAGCGGACAGATCACGGTATATTCCCTTGAAAATGAAGCTATGAAACTCTCCTCAACCGGTTTCGGACCGGATGGTGTTGCCATTACCGGACTCACAGCGGGCGCTGATATCGCTCTTGCCGGACATAATAGCGACGAAGCGCTTGTTCCGGTGAATCTCCAGCATCTCAATTATGGGTATTCTTATGACACGTTCCGACCGAAATCGGCACGGACCGTGTATTTTGTGTTTACCGATAGGCCTCTCTACCGGCCTGGTGACAGAATCTATTTTAAGACAATTCTGCGTCAGGAAGATGATGTGCGCTATACTATTCCCATCGGAACTGCCCGGGTAAAAGCATTCGAAGGATGGGATGACGAAAAAACCTTTTTCGACCAGGTATTCCCCGTGACGTCAGATGGCACGGTATACGGAGAGATACAGATTCCACAAAATACCGCAACCGGGTATTATACGCTCAAAGTATCCCTTGAGGGGCAGAACCGGCCGACCGATTACTCTTATTGGGAAGCAAATACCGTAGGATTCCAGGTACAGAATTTCAGAAAGCCTGAGTATTCGATCGATATTGAAAGTGACCAGAAAGAACTGATCGCCGGCGATACTCTTGATTTCACTGTATCGGGTGAGTTTTTTTCGGGTCAACCCCTGACTGGTGATGTGAAATACACAATCCGAAGTGGTGATTATTGGGATTGGGAATACTATGCCGATACAACCGTAGAACTGTCGGATGAGTACCGGTACGGGTATTACTATTCCAATACTCTGACCGATTCTTCATCTGTTTTTGATTCCAAGGGAATTGCTGCCGTGTCGTATACGCTTGATAATCTCAAAGCTGTCACCAGCCAGGTGGTATCGGTTGAGGCGGTATACGGGGAGTCGACGGGAAACCCGAGTTTTGCCAGAAAAAATTTTTTGGTGCGTCCTGCCCAATTCGGTATATACCGGTTTGATTACCGGTGGGGGTACGAGGTGGGAAAACCGATGGCGCTTACCCTGAAACTCCGCAGTTACCGGCAGGACACCGTAGGCGGTATCGAAGTGAAAGCAAAAGTGACGAGAAAAACGTGGGAACAGTACTATACACAGTCGGAAAAGTATCCGCAGTACCGGGAGGTGAAAGAAGAAATTGGGGACTATGCTCAAAAATCAACATCGGATGGGAGTGTCGCATTTTCCCTCACTCCTGCCAAAACCGGATCGTATATATTTGATGTCAGCGCTACCGATACAGCTGGAAATACGGTCAGCCGGTCGTTTTATGCATGGGTCAGTAAAGAAGGTGACATATGGTATCCGGACAGCTCTCACAACGGACTCACGATAGTTACTGACCGTGAATCGTATGATCCGGCAGATACTGCCATTCTTACTCTTACATCCGAAATTCCCGACCGTGATGTGTTTTTGACGTTTGAACGGGATCGGGTTGACCGGTATCAGGTCGTTCGTCTTTCCGGCTCATCTGCAGTCGTGAGTAAGCCGTTTGTGTCCACTGATGTCCCGAATATTTTTGCCGCAGTGTCAAGTTTTTCGGACACATGGCTTGACAGCGCCCGGACTGATATTGAAGTATCGGCAAAAGGGAAGAAGCTCACGGTTGACGTCGTGCCGGACAGGGAAGTGTACGGACCGGGTGATACTGTGACACTGAACGTATCCACCCGGGACTTGCGGGGTAATGGGGTAAGCGCAGATGTCGCCGTATGGGCAGTGGACAAGGCGATATTTGAGCTGGTCAACGAACCGCCGCTCAATATTTTCGATGCATTCTGGTATAAACGGTACGACAACACATCATCTTCCCATTCTCTTGTCGGGATTACCGTGAATATGGCAGAAGCCGGCGGTTGTTTTGCCGCAGGCACCGATATCCTTATGGCAGACGGGAAGGAGCAAAAAATCGAATCACTTGAGGCAGGCGACGTGGTTCTTACGAGAAAATCACAGGATTCGGCAGAGATTGTGGAGGCTAAAATTTCAGAAGTAACACATACAAAAGATATCGGGTATATCAGGATTAACGGAAATCTGGATAGTACTCCCGACCATATCCTGTATGTGAACGGGGGCTGGAAAACAGCCGGAGATATACGGACGGGGGATCTTTTGTACGGGAAAGACGGGAAGGACGTTGAGGTAAGCAGTGTCGAGTATATTGCCGGAAAAGTCGATGTGTATAATCTGGAAGTTGACGGGTATCATACGTTTTTTGCCGGCGGGGTGTGGGTGCACAACCAAAAAGGCGGAGCCGATACACGGGACGTGTTTAAGGATACAGCCTACTGGAATCCGAGTATCCGGACAAGTGGCGACGGTTCGGCGCAGGTTCGCTTCAAACTCCCCGATAATCTGACAACGTGGGTTGTGGCTGCGGTCGGGGTTACACCGGATACTGTGGTGGGTAAGGATACGACGGATGTGAGAGTCAGTAAAAACGTGATTGTCCGTCCGATTCTGCCCAATATTTACCGTCAGGGTGATGAAATGGTCCTGCGCGCACTTGTTTCAAATAATACCGGGGCCGACAGGGTATTTTCCGTAGAGATGACTGGAGAAGTTTTTGAAATTCCTGTCTCCCTCCATGAGGGAATATCTGTAAAAAACGGTGATACGGTAGAACTTTCGTGGAACGCATCCCCGAAATCCGATGATGCCGATGCCAAGCT
>JBGSUE010000022.1:0-2052 GCA_041753515.1 Patescibacteria group bacterium | reverse complement strand
CAATCATCACAATGATACGGTGGATTATACTGCTATAGGGTATATTTGTATAGTTACAACAAAAATCCTCCCAGTGGGAGGATTTTTGTATCAAAAGTATCTTCGAAAATTTACGGAAATACAAAGTTTTGCGTGCAGGTTGCCGTTTCGCTGTTCGGATTGGTGACCGTCACATCAACTTTTGTATTGACACCCCGGGCAAGTTCAAGAGCCGGATTGGTCTGACAGCGGAATGTTCCTCCGCCGCGCGCTGGGTCATTGATCAGCGTACCGGTTGCTGTAGCTGTTGCCACCACTTTATTACCGACAGAGATAGAATAATCACACGTCACGTCTCCTGTTGTCAGAATATCTACACCTTCTGCCGACAGATAAAACTTGGGTAATCCTACCATCGGATTAAAATATTGCTTTTCGCATGCAAATTTTGTGATCGGTGCCGGCGTCGGACTCACTGCAACAACTTCCTGAGACGGAGTCTCCGTTGATGGCGTGGGAGCCATTGTTGCCTCTTTTGGTTTCAAAAGGAAAAATCCGGCTATTGCGGCTACCAATACCACACCTCCCAAAATATAGTAAATGGACGAATCACTCGACTCTTCGGTGTGTTTTTTTTCTTCATCGCTCATACCATCATCTCCTTTCATGAAAGATGTAATTATTACGTCTTTCCAATGTACGAAAATGACTCCACGTATTCAAGAGGTCAAAATATTATGGGGTAAGATTTGAAGCGTGTTGAACCGAATTTATTTTTACACTTGTTACTATTTTCATCCCGCTACGATCGAGGTAAAAATACTAAAAAGTGTTGAATGTCCGTCATTGTTTTATTGATTATCCTGCGATTATATACCGCAATGTGAGCCTTCTAATCCAGGCAATAAAACGCCGATTTCTATACCATTCAACCACTTCCGTCCCTTTTTTCTCCACCCTTCTTTCGTAAAGGCTAAAGTGTTAATGCATCGGTCCTGCACTGCCTAACAGTGTGCTGATTGCTGTCCAAATCAGTGTTCTCCAACCGGTTTCATCACCATCTTGCGGACACTGAAGGTCCCAATGATATTTCTTTTTTTCAAATATGATGGTAAATCCGTCAGGGTCACAGCGGACATCCTCGATTCCCGGAATCTGTGTCATCATTGATTTTTTGATCGAATTCAGATCCCAGGATGGAAGTTGGATAACTACGGAGAGATACACAACTTCCGCACTACTTTCTGTGTCCGATTTTGTATGTGACGATGGTTGGTTTGACAGGATAAGATACATTGCCAGAATGGTGATTGAGCATAGTATTGTTGCTATGGCAATCTTCAAATATCTGACATTTCCAATCACATACTGTTTATGGGATGCTGCAAGTTGTTCCACGGTATACTCCTTGTTTTAATCATTTGAGCTTCATGCATCTGTCTGTCGGCCGGACCATCTGTCCGACTCACTTTTTCTCCCAAAAAAGTGCTTCTGCTATCAGATGTATTCTATGAGGGACGAACGACTTAATCGTTATAGGCATATGTAAAAGTGCAGGATGTATCGTGTCGTTTACGCCTATACTGGATGCATAGTATCAGTATAAACTTTTCCAGTCAATTGTTATGGGGCACTGATCTCAATAAATTACATATAATTATGAATGAGGAATTGTGAAAAGTGATGTATAATGAGGGAATCAAAAAAGCCGAGGTGGCAGAGCAGTCAATTGCACACTGAAAATTTGCATGAAATGCTGAGATGCCGGAGTGGACAATCGGAGCAGTCTGTAAAACTGCCGCCCGAAAGGGCTACCCAGGTTCGAATCCTGGTCTCAGCACATATTCATGTGTGCAAATTTTTAGTGCGGCCGAAAGCCCATGTACCATCCTGTACAGGGTAAAGCCTCCCCAGGTGCGAATCCTGGCCTCGGCACCAGAATGGAACTTAGCGGTTGAGAACCAACCAAGGAGTGGGCGTGCCGTAGGCACGCCCACGCTGTTTCGCCCGTTTTCGCCAATGAATTCGGATTCCCGCCTTCGGCGGGACGGATTGTTTTTTCGCCAAGAAGCA
>JBGSUE010000021.1:0-37432 GCA_041753515.1 Patescibacteria group bacterium | reverse complement strand
ATATCGGGGTTCACGGTGAAGCACAGTCGTATCTTAATAATGTGACGTCACTCGGGCTTATTAAACGGGCGCATGCATACAAGGACAAACTGGAAAAAGATGTGGTGGAGGACGATATCAACATGGGGCTTTTTTGCTATCCGATTCTCATGGCAGTTGATATTTTGCTTTATAAACCGGATTTCGTCCCTGTAGGAAAAGATCAGAAGCAGCATATTGAAATAACGCGCGATATTGCGGAAAGGTTCAATAAAGTATATGGGAAGAAACTTTTCAAGCTCCCAGAACCGCATATTCCCGAAGAAGTTGCAGTGATTATGGGCACGGACGGAAAGAGGAAAATGAGTAAATCCCTCGGAAACCTTGTTTCCATATTTGAGCCGGAAGAGGTAATAAAGAAGCAGGTGATGAGTTGTTATACCGATCCAACACGCGCTCATGCCAATGACCCCGGGCACGTGGAAGGGAACATGGTGTTTTCGTATCTGGATTTCTTCGGGGACAGGCAGACGGTCGACGAATACAAGGAAGCCTACCGGCAGGGGAAAGTAGCCGATGTGGAGATTAAGGAATACTTGTTCAAGTCCCTGCTGGATACTTTCGGACCGGCGAGGCAGCGGTACGAGGAGCTGAAAGCCGATCCCAAACAGGTCCGGGAAATCCTGGCATATGGGACGGAAAAAGCCCGTGAGGTTGCATCAAAAACAATGGCAGAGGTTCGCGATGCCATCGGGCTTACAAATAAATTTTCAATTACGAATTATGAATTACGAATGAAAAGTGATTCAAAGATAGTTACTATTGATGATTTTGCGAGAGTCGATATCCGGGTAGGAAAGGTGGTGGAGGCCAAAAATAAAGAGGGAAGTGAGAAATTGATCCGACTGACGGTTGATATCGGTGAAGAAAAACCGAGAATCATTTTTACCGGTGTGCGGGGATTCGGCTACACGTCGGAGGATTTTGGCGGCAAGCAGTTTTTCTTTATCATCAATCTGGCTCCACGCAAAATGATGGACGAGGAAAGTCAGGGGATGATTTTAGCCGTCGATGGACTGGAGTTACCTTTTGGTGAACATGGAACTGCCAAACCGATATTCGTATCCACTGATGGAATGCCCGTAGGGGCAAAAATTCGGTAAGACTTCTAAACAGGTCTTGACTGGAGATCTTTTTGAGGCTAGAATTCGGAGTATATGACAACAATTTCCATATCACAACTCAAGACAAATCCAGCGTCGGCAATCCGGGCTTCGGAAGACTATCCCGTGGCTGTTGAAAACAGGAATAAGATACAGGCGTACATGATCGGAAAAAAACTGTATGAAACTCTCATTGATGCATTAGAAGACCGTCTCGACAGGGCAGTTATTGAGAGTGCGGATTTTACGAAGGGCGATAAATTTGAGGATGTGGCAAAATCTCTGGGAATATGAGCATTATTCTTTCGCCCAGAGCGAAAAAATCACTCCGGATACTTCCAAAACTCGACCAAATTGCCATAGCCAATAAAATCCGCTCATTGACTGACAGAGGCGATCAGGGAGAAGAAAAACTGTCAGGGTATTCGAATATCTTTAGGGTTAGGGAGGGATCGTACAGGATCGTATACAGAAAAACATCGCAGTCTGTATACATTATCCTTGTGACACACAGGAGAGATGTGTATAGGATGTTACGAGACATTCTCGGGTAACAATTTAACATTGTGCATTCTGGATTATTCAATTCTTAGATACCCGGCTGTGATATCGTCTCTCTGGCGTTTGTGTATCTGCAAGTCTTTTGAATATTTAACCAATGCGTCGGCTGGTTGATGCTCCTTTGACATTTTTTCGAGTGTCCGTTCTAGAGCAATATTCGTTTCAAATCCGCTGACAACACCGTCTGTAACAACAAACAATTCATCTTCTTTCTGCAACTGGACAGTCCGTGTATAAATTTCCGGAGCTTCTCTTGTCGATGAAAATTGAGCTGGCTGGTTTTTGAATTGCGGATACCGGTCTTTTGCAATTTTTTCTGCTTCCTTCCGTGCCTCTTTATCTCCATATGATGCCGGCCATGCGCTGTTGCCGTATATCTCGTCGACCTTTTGTTTAAATTCTAAATCAATCATTTTTTTTGCTTCAGATCGGGTTTTCCCTTTCGCCATGAGTTTTTCAATATACTGTTCACGCGGATTCTGGACAGGTGTGAGAAGTTCAACCTGTTTTGTCCCATCAGTATTTGTATGCAGACGGTATATTCTTGTGTCCCCGGCATGTGCAATATGAAGTCTGTTTTCCTGGTCGATAATCCCGGCCGTTGCTGTTGCGGATGCGGTTTCGGCGGTTCCCCCGAGATCGGATCGTACGTCTCGATGAGCATACTCCATTGCCCGGGCGGCAGACGAACTGCTGTTTCCTTTGGAATCCGATAGATTTCTCATAATTCTGTTTGCCATCATGTCGCCCCTGTCTGAACCACCAACTCCGTCAGCAATCGCGATCATCCGGAAGCCGCCTTTGTTTTTTCCAATCCAGACAGCATCATCATTTTTCGTTTTTTCCTTCGTGATTTTTTCTTCTTTATGGTATTTTGTTCCTTTAATGCTTGCTGTGTCGTATAGAACCGGCATATTTTTGTGCTCTTTCCTTTTTTGATCGGGAGTCGGGGTAACCTTTTTTACCTGTTCATTCCCGCGGGTCATTTTTTGCCGGACTAGGTCAGGATGTGCATAATCTGCGGCAATTTTCCTGGCCTGATCAGGCGTGCAGTTGGAAGCAATGTGTTGCAGAATCCAATGAGCAAGATCCGGAAGATCGTCTCTGAGTAGTTTCGCTGCCCCCCCCCTGGCGCGTATCGACCCGTATCCACCGCACAGCTTTTTGAACACCCACCTTTTGGAACATCCTGATTTTTCCGTCAAAACCCTGAACTCTCACAAATTCGCGGCCCCTATTCTGTGAATTATCATGGTAATGTCCCCACTGGATATTCATTTCCCCCCGGATATTTCTTTGTGCCTGAAGTTTTTGGAATGCGGTATTTTCAATGTGAATGTCTAGGGTTTGATCCGGATTATTTATATCCTGGACTGCTGCTTTCAGATGTTTTTCTATTGCTGCGACTACGGCTGATGCTGCAGGTTTCAGCTCCTTCTGCATTTTTTTCTGAGTTTCCTGGTAACTTGCTTGTGCTTCTCTCAGAACACCACCTGATTTATTTTTTTCTTTTCTTAGATGTGACCGCATGTGTGCCACACCTTCCCAATTTGGTGATCTTCCCATGAGTGTGGCATTTGGGCCGTGTGACGGCATGGATACGTCGAATCTGCCGGCATCTAATCCTTGACTGACCATAATAAATTAAGTATACCAAATCTGCATTTCCAGTATTAGTATGGTATACTTGACCTCATTGTTATGGATACAAAAAGCCCAAAAGGAAAAAAGAACGGCAAGCCGAAAGCCAAAAAAATGTTTGAGATGCGGTTTGATTTTTCCCTGAAAAACATCATCATCGGCCTGTTCATTCTCTTTTTTGTTTTTTCCCTCCTGGGAAGTGCAGGAGACCCGACGGGTATGCTGGAAGAGAAACCCCTTTCAACGATGATCGAGGACGCAAAGTCCGGAAAACTTGAAAAAATTGAGGTTGAGGAATCAAAGCTGATTGTCACACGCACGGACCAGCAGCAGTATGTCGCCCGCAAGGAAGCACAGGAGTCCCTGGTTTCAATACTTACAGCATCGGATGTTGACCCTAATGCGGTTGAGATAAATGTGAAGGATTTGTCCATGAGCCAGATCTGGGTCGGACTTATTTCAAATGTCCTGCCTCTTATTCTTACCGTTGTTTTTTTCCTTTTTCTTTTCCGTCAGGCCAGAGGAGCACAGGATAATATTTTTTCCTTCGGCAGGTCAAGTGCCAGAATATTCAATAAAGATTTGCCAAAGACGACGTTTGCCGATGTGGCCGGTGTGGATGAGGCGAAAAAAGAGCTGGAGGAAGTGGTAGATTTTTTGAAAAATCCGGTCAAATACAAAGCACTCGGCGCACGCACACCAAAAGGCGCCATCCTCGTCGGGCCGTCGGGAACGGGTAAAACGCTTCTGGCTAAAGCAGTTGCCGGGGAGGCGAAAGTACCGTTTTACTCTGTTGCCGGATCGGAATTTATGGAAATGTTAGTGGGAGTAGGCGCGGCGCGTGTACGTGACCTTTTTGCCAATGCCAAGAAAAATGCGCCATCAATTATTTTTATCGATGAAATTGATGCTATCGGCAGGATGCGCTCGGTAGGCATCATGGGTGGACACGATGAGAGAGAGCAGACTTTGAACCAGATATTAGTTGAGATGGACGGATTTGAACCCAATACCGCAGTCATGGTGATAGCAGCTACAAATAGGGGTGATCTTTTAGACAACGCTCTCATGCGCCCCGGGCGATTTGACAGGAGAGTTGTTCTTGAGCTTCCTGACATGGAAGGCAGGAAGGCAATATTAGCCATTCACGCTCGCGGTAAACCGTTTGCATCGACTGTTGAGTGGGACCGTATTGCAAAACGGACTGTGGGATTTTCCGGCGCTGATCTTGAGAACATGCTCAATGAGGCGGCAATTCTTGCGGCCCGTATAAACAAAAAAGAGATTGATGCGAAGGATCTTGAGGAGGCTGCAATGAAAGTGAAGTTGGGACCGGAAAAGAAACGGCTTCAGACTGATGAGGACCGGAAAATGACTGCGTACCATGAAGCCGGACATGCGTTGGTCACGTATTACAGTTCTCACATGGATAAAGTACACAGGATTTCCATCGTGTCGCGTGGCATGGCATTGGGATACACCCTGACCCCACCTGAAAAAGACCGGCTGCATGAGACAAAGTCGCATCTTATCGACCAGATGGCCACCATGATGGGAGGCCGTGCCGCAGAACAGCTTATATTCAACGAAATGACCAGCGGCGCTGCAAATGATATCGATCAGGCAACCAGGATTGCCCGGTATATGGTAATGGAGTTCGGGATGAGCGATCTGGGGCCGATCAATTTCGGTCCGCAGATGGATGTGACGGAATGGGGAAAAAGTTATATGGAGCAGAATCCTATAAGCCAGGATATGCAGGGAGCCATTGATCGGGAAGTGAAAAAACTTTTGGATACAGCATACGAAAAAGCGCTTTCAACACTCAAAAAATACCGGAAAAAACTGGATATCATTGCCGATGAACTGGTGAAACGGGAAACAATTGAGGGTGAAGAGTTTGATGCTTTGATGAAAGATACGAAAAAAGAAGAGAAAATCCCCCAAAAAAAATAACCATGAACCGTCTCATGATTATAGATGGAAACGCGATCCTTCACCGTGCGTTTCACGCACTTCCGCCCCTTACTGATCCCAAAGGAAATATCGTCAATGCAGTCTACGGATTTACCAGCATGCTGCTTCGTCTGCGCCATGATTTGATGCCGGTATATATTGCCGTTGCGTTTGACCGACCTGCTCCAACATTCCGGAAACAACTGTATGAAAAATACCAGGAGAAACGTCCGAAAATGGATGACACTCTCATTCCTCAGGTTGATATGGTTCATAAAGTGGTTCGGGCTATGGGAATACCACTATTTGAAAAAGACGGATTTGAAGCCGACGATGTCATAGGAACTTTATGTAAAAATATTCCTCACGATATTGACCAGATAATTATTGTTACCGGAGATCGGGATATTTTACAACTCGTGGAAGAGGGGAAAGTGTATGTGTATATGCCTACAAAAGGATTATCGGAGGCAAAATTGTACGGAGAAAAAGAGACAGTGGAGAAAATGGGAGTAAAGCCGGAGCAAGTCGCAGATTTTAAAGCACTGGCAGGAGATGCATCTGACGGGTATCCGGGAGTTGAAGGGATCGGTCCAAAGACTGCTGTTGGACTTCTTTCCAAATACGGATCTATTGAAAAGCTTTATGCTGATCTTGATACGCTTGAGAATGAAAAATTAAAAAATAAGCTCATGTCTGCCAAGGAAACGGCACTTCTCATGCATACGCTTGCCACGATCCGCCGCGATGCGCCGATAGATGTGGATTTGAAGCCGGTTGAAACTATCGATACTGAATCGCTGCGCGTGAAGCTCACTGAGTTCGGATTTTCGTCTCTTCTCAAACGTCTTGATAAGGAAGCAGGAAAAGTGGAAGTAAAAAAGAAAGAAAATAAACCTGACGACACACAGCAATCGTTGTTTTAGCTATATTGTATGATAAAGGTAATTATTTTTGATTTGGGAAATGTACTCGTGAAAATCGATAACTCAAGAGTTTTACCTCAACTCTCACAGTATATCCGCAATAGTAGTGACTTTCCCAATCTGGAAAAATTACTCTACTATGGATACAAAGAACCCGATACGGAAACTGAAAAGTTCTTCCATTCTCTTCACAATAACTTTCATCTCGGAGGAATATCAAAAGAGCAGTTTTTTCAACAATTGAAAACAAAACTGAAATTTTCTGATGATTTTACGATTTCAAAGTTTGAAATGATTTGGCCGGCAAGATTTTATCGTATTGAAGGGAGTATAGAAATATTAAAAAAGCTGAACAAATATAAGCGATACTTACTTTCAGATACGAACGAGCTAGATGCACAATACATAAAAAAACACCATTCTGATATATTTTGGGAATTCGACAGAATATTTTTTTCTCATGAATACAAATCAGATAAATCTACGCAGGATGCCTGGAAAAATGTGTTGCATGAAAGCCGTGAACATCCCAATACTCATATATTTATTGACGACAGAGAAGAATATATACAACAAGCCCAGAATATGGGTATGCAAGGAGTTCTATTTGAGAATCCTCAGGATTTGATGCAACGTCTCATTACTATGAATGTTACGATTGAATAAGTGTATGAATATCGCATTAGTACATGATTATTTGAGAGAATATGGTGGTGCTGAGCGGGTGGTGGAAGTGCTCCACGAGATTTGGCCCGAGGCACCGCTGTATACGGCATTTATTGACCGTACATCTCTTGGTGAACATGCGTCACGGTTTGACGGGTGGGATATCCGGACTAGCTGGGTACAAAAAAATATTTTTGTAAAAAAATACATTTCACCACTTCGGTTTTTGGCTCCGAAGATTTGGTCTTCCTTCGATTTATCACAGTACGATGTGGTCTTGTCTTCAAGCGGTTGGTTTATGTGCAGGGGAGTGGCGTTAAACAGGGAAAAGGAAAAAGTACTGAGTACTAAGTACTTGAACCTTAGTACTCCACTCCATATTTCTTATATTCATCATCCTCCAAGAAATCTGTACGGGTATGCAACGGGGAGCGACCTGCAGAAATATGCACTTGTGCGTGCATATGCGACTGTCGTCAATTTTTTTCTGCGCCAGTACGACTTTCGCGCAGCTCAGGCTGTG
This sequence comes from Patescibacteria group bacterium, assembly GCA_041753515.1. Taxonomy (GTDB): domain Bacteria; phylum Patescibacteriota; class Microgenomatia; order UBA10105; family UBA927; genus JBGSUE01. The sequence continues at coordinate 30,017 of JBGSUE010000021.1, read as the reverse complement.
GATTTATTTATTGCCAATTCCAAAGAAACCGCCCGGCGGGTGGAAAAATTTTACCGTCGCGATTCTACCCTTATCTATCCTCCAATAGACATTCCACCGACCACCGACCACAGACCTCGTACTTATTTCCTGTCTGTTGGCCGACTCACATGGTCAAAACGGATTGATCTTGCAATACAGGCATGCAATGATCTGAATCTGCCATTGAAAATTGTGGGTGTGGGGAAAGAGGATAAGTTTTTACGATCGATTGCAGGTCCGACAATTGAGTTTGCCGGGGGCGTTTCGGATGAAAAACTGGCAGAATTATATGCCGGGGCAAAAGCACTGATATTTTCGGCACTTAATGAGGATTTCGGTATGGTGCCTGTGGAGGCAATGGCACATGGCACACCCGTCATCGGATTGGCCCAGGGAGGGGTAAAGGAGACAATTGTAGACGGTAAAACAGGCTTTCTGTTTGATTCACCGGACGTTGAATCTTTGAAAATTGCCATTCATACATTTCAAAAATCAAAAATATCCGCCAAAAACTGTATAGCCCAGGCTAAAGAATTTTCAAAAGAACGGTTTAAGAGGGTGATACAAGAATTTGTAGATAAGAAGACGCACCATTAAAATAGTTCAATTGTTCGATCAATTGAACTAATGTGTTCATTGCTTCAGAATTTAGCCTCAAGTACAATTGAATCATGAAGAATGTTCTGGAAGTAAATCATTTGGTGAAAATATTTGGTAGGTTTACTGCTGTTGATGATATAACTTTTTCCGTGGGAGAAGGGGAGATTGTGGGATTACTCGGCCAGAATGGGGCAGGGAAGACGACGACGATTTCGATGATTTTAGGTGTTTTGTCCAAAACGTCGGGAAATATTTCCATTTTCGGTAAGCAGATGCCTGAAGAGCGCCAGGATGTAATCGGACGCATGAATTTTTCCAGTGCGTACATCAAGATGCCCTGGCGGATGAAAGTGTGGGAACACCTGTATGTGTTTGCCCGGATGTATGAGGTGGAACAACCCATGGACAAGGTAAACCGGATGATTGAGACTTTTGAGCTTGAGAAATACCGGGATAAACTGGGCGGAGACCTTTCGGCAGGAAACATGGCAAAAGTGAATCTGGCAAAAGCATTCATCAATTATCCGAAATTCGTACTTTTGGACGAACCAACAAGCTCGCTTGATCCTGAAATTGCACGAAGTGTCCATACGTATCTTCTGAAAAGTCAGGAGAAGTATCAAACAACCATGCTGTTAACGAGCCACAATATGGCAGAAGTCGAGGAGCTTGCAGATAGGGTCATTTTTATCAATCACGGCAAGATTACGGCAGAAGGGACACCGGAGGAGCTCGTGAAAAAAACACTTCCCATGACCCGCATGCGGCTCTATATGAAAGACGGGCAAAAAAGGACAGTGGAGTACTGCAGGATTCAGAAACTTCCGGTTGAGACGAAAGACCGGTATGTAGAGATTGATATAAAAGAGGAAGATGTCTCTCATGTGTTATCAGACCTTGCCCATAAAGGGGTAGAATATACGGAAATTACGATTACAAAGCCGACGCTGGAAGACTATTTTATTGATGAGTTGAAAGGGAAAAGTTCATAAAGGAAAAAGTATGGAAAAAATAAATATACAAAGAGTGTGGGCTATGATGTTGAGACATCTGTTTACCTGGCCGAGAGACCTCAATAATCTCGTGGATTGTTTCTGGTGGGGGACATTTGACCTGGTCATTTGGGGTATGACGTCAAGCTATATTCAAGAAGGGGTGTACGGTGCGGGACTCGTATCGTTTATTATTGGAGGTTTGATTTGTTGGACAATTGTTTCCCGGATCCAACAGGAGATAGGGATAGAGTTTATTAAAGAATCTTGGGATCGGAATATGCTCAATATTGTGGCTTCACCGATAACACCATTTGAGCATTTTTTGGCGCTTATTCTCCTGAGCCTTGTGAAACTTGTCATTACGATTGGACTTATGACCTTCCTTGCCTATCTTCTGTTTTCCTTCAATATATTCACATATGGATTATTGCTGATTCCTCTCGTATTCAACCTGTTATTAGTCGGATGGTGGGCGAGCTTTTTTATCAATTCCCTCATTGTACAGTACGGAAATCGTATCGAGTCATTTACTTGGATTCTTATATGGACGATTCAACCGTTTTCCGGTGTGTTTTATCCCACATCATCCATGCCCGGCTGGATGCAGAATATTGCAACAGTTATACCCACAAGTTACGTATTCGACGGTATGCGCGGTGTGATCGCCACAGGACAACTTGACTATTCGAAAGTCATGTGGGCATTGGGTCTGAATGCTGTGTATACACTATTCGGTATCCTCTATTTCCGCCACGGCTACAAAAAAGCCCTTGAGACAGGAATGATTTTAAAGTTAAGCTAGTTGACAAGGGGAGGGGTGAGTCGATAGACTCTTAATTTAAGTGAAATCCTACCTCATTTTAGAAGACGATACGCGCCTGGAAGGCGATGCATTCGGATTTGCCGGAGAATCCTCCGGAGAGGTTGTCTTCTCGACAGGCATGACCGGATATCCGCAGAGCCTGACAGATCCATCATTTGCCGGACAAATCCTCACGTTTACGTATCCTCTTATTGGCAACTATGGAATAGAAACACCTCGTACTCTCGGTGAACATCTCATGGAAAATTTCGAATCTGAGCGAATTTGGGCAACAGGTGTGGTGGTCGGTGAATGGGCTAAGGATCCATCACATTTTTCCATGGCCAAGAATTTTTCCCAGTGGCTTGACGAACAACACATTCCGGGTATCTGCGGGATAGATACGAGGTCGCTGACGCTCACGCTGCGGGAACATGGGGTGATGAATGGAATGATCACAAATAAAAAGAATGTGCACTATTCTCCTGCAAAATCAATCCATTGGGTTGAAAGGACAAGCGTCAAAGAAGTGCTAAGGTACAAGGGAAAAGGCCTGCCTGCCGGCAAGGCAGGGAAAAGGATAGTATTGATTGATTGCGGGGTGAAGCATGGAATACTGCGTGAACTTATCGGGCGCGGATATGAAGTGATGCGGATTCCGTGGGATGCAAACCCAATGGACATCAAAGGGATTGATGCAGTCGTTTGTTCTAATGGCCCAGGTGATCCGAAGGACTGCGGGAAAACCGTGGAGAATATTAAAAAAGTGCTTGCGGCAGATATTCCGTTTTTAGGAATCTGCCTCGGTCATCAGCTTCTGTCTCTTGCTATTGGAGCTGATACATACAAGCTTTCATACGGACACAGGGGATTGAACCAGCCTGTCAAAAATGTGCATACAGGAAAGTGCTTTGTGACGAGCCAGAACCACGGATATGCCGTGGACTCAAAAACAATACCAAAAGATTTTGAGGTATGGTTTACCAATCTGAACGACGGGACCAACGAGGGGATACGGCACACGACAAAGGCCATCAGAAGCACGCAGTTTCATCCCGAGGGCAATCCCGGACCGTTTGATACGGTAGGAGTGTTTGATTTGTAAATAATTGTCATGCTGAGTGAAACGAAGCATCTTGTTTATGAGATTCTTCGCTTACGCTCAGAATGACATTTAACACTTTATGAAACATATACGATCTGTTTTACTTTTAGGTTCAGGAGCCTTGAAAATCGGTGAGGCGGGGGAGTTTGACTATTCCGGGAGTCAGGCAATTAAAGCGCTGAAAGAAGAGGGGAAACGCGTTATTCTCGTTAATCCCAATGTGGCGACAATCCAGACATCCGAAGGATTGGCTGACGAAGTCTATTTTTTACCGGTTCGTCCGGAATACGTAGAACAGGTGATTGAAAAAGAAAAACCGGATGGGATTCTTTTATCGTTTGGTGGGCAAACAGCATTGAATTGCGGCCTTGCGCTTGCACAGTTTGGTGTTTTGGAAAAATATCATGTTGAAGTGTTGGGGACACCGATAGCAGCCATTGATGAAACAGAAGACCGCGAAAAATTCCGTAGGATGCTGGAGGGTATAGGTCTTCAAAGTGCCAATGGGAAGATAGTAAATAACATTGATGACGGACTCTCATATGCCAAAACACTCGGGTATCCGGTGATGCTGCGGGTTGGGTTTGCATTGGGGGGTACTGGGTCCGGCATTGCACAGACTGAGGCTGAACTTCATACGCTTCTCACAAAATCATTGGCAACGACAAGCCAGATCATTATCGAGGAATGTTTATTAGGTTGGAAGGAAATCGAATATGAAGTCGTGCGGGACAGGAATGATAATTGCATTACAGTGTGTAATATGGAAAATTTCGATCCGGTCGGTATCCATACCGGGGAATCGATTGTGGTGGCGCCATCCCAAACGCTCACCAATGACGAGTATTTCAGGTTGCGAATGCATGCCATTCATACGATCCGGAAACTGGGTATTATCGGAGAATGCAACATACAGTTTGCTCTTCATCCGAAAAGCGGTGATCTTCGCGTGATAGAGGTCAACGCCCGTCTATCGCGTTCTTCGGCTCTTGCTTCAAAGGCAACAGGATATCCGTTGGCCTATGTCGCGGCTAAACTATCATTGGGAAAGACTCTTGATGAAATTCCTAATGCAGTAACAGGCAAAACGACGGCGTTTTTTGAACCAGCCCTTGATTATCTTGTGGTGAAAATTCCCCGTTGGGACCTTTCAAAGTTTACCCATGTGGCTCCGACGATCGGCAGCGAGATGAAAAGCGTGGGAGAGGTGATGGCAATAGGTCGGAGTTTTGAGGAGGCAGTCCAGAAAGCGGTACGGATGCTTAATCAGGGTCATGAAGGAGTTGTGAACGGGAATGGGGATGGATTGGATGATGCAGGATTGATTCTCAAACTTGAGAATGCGGACCCTGAGCGGCTCTTCACTATCTGTGAAGCATTGAAGCGCGGTCTGACGGTTGAAAAGCTCCAAACACTCACCATGATTGATCCGTGGTTTTTGAATAAACTGAAGAATATTGTGGAGGGATATAAGGGATTAGGGAAAAGGCAAAAGGGAAAAGGGATAAGTATTAATGAATTGTTGCGAAAATCAAAACAATTAGGATTTTCAGATACGCAAATTGGTACGGTATGGGGAAAAACAGAAGAAGAAATTCGAACAATGCGTAAAAAAATGGGTATTGTACCATCCATCAAGCATATCGATACGACAGCAGGGGAGTTTCCGGCTGTCACGAATTATCTGTATATGACGTATCTTGGGCGTAAATCCGATCATGTTCCTGCAAAAACGGAAAATAAAGCGATTGTCATTGGTGGAGGCCCGTATGCCATCGGTACGTCTGTTGAGTTTGACTGGTGTGCGGTTAATACGGTTTCCTCTTTGAGGAAAAATGGCTACAAAGCAATCGTCGTCAACTGTAATCCGGAAACAGTATCTACCGATTACGATATTTCGGATGTCCTGTATTTTGAAGAGCTGACGCTTGAGAGAATATTGGATATTACAGATAGTGAGAAAGCGCCTGTAATCGTTTCAGTCGGCGGACAGATTCCGAATAACCTTGCCATGCCGCTTAAAACAGCCGGTGTGCCGGTATTAGGAACTGATCCGGAGGATGTCAACCGTGCGGAGGACAGGAAAACGTTCTCGGCACTGTGTGATACGCTTGGCATTCTGCAGCCTGAATGGGATCAGGTTTTAGGGAAAGAAAGTGCGTTCACATTCGCATCAAACGTCGGGTATCCGGTATTAGTTCGTCCGTCGTATGTCCTGTCGGGTTCTGCCATGAGTGTCATTGAGACGCCAGAGCAGTTTGAGGAGTATTTCGGAAGTTTTGACGGTACAAGCATGAAACTTGTGGTATCAAAATTCATGTCCGGAGCCCGGGAGTATGACGTGGATGCCGTATTTGACGGGGGGGACCCGGTTGTGTCTGCAATCAGCGAACACGTGGAATACGGGGGCGTGCACTCGGGAGATGCCACAATGATCTTGCCGCCGGTCCATCTTGATCACGATCATGCTCAGAATATTCTTACGATTGCCGGAAAAATCGGTCAAGTTCTGAATATATCCGGCCTGTGTAATATCCAGTTTTTAGTCAGAGGGGACGATATCCGGGTGATAGAGGCAAATGTCAGAGCATCGCGCAGTATTCCGTTTGTCAGCAAAGTCACGGGAGTAAATTTTATGTCGATTGCTGCAGAGATTCTCGTAGGAAAGCATCCGGAAAAGCCGCAGAACAGGCAGCGCGGATATGTGGGTGTGAAGGTGCCGCAGTTTTCCTATCACAAACTGCGCGGGTCTGATCCGGTTTTGACGGTTGAGATGAACTCGACAGGCGAAGTAGTGGGACTCGGAAGAACGGTTGAAGAATCATATCTGAAAGCAATTCAGGCAACAGGATATGCGTTCCCGTCGAAAAAAACCGTCTATCTGTCCCTTGGCGGGTCTGATGCAAAACTCGGATTTTTGAGGAGTGCTAAAGAGCTTTTCTCAGCAGGGTTTACTGTATATGCCTCGACAGGCACCGGATTTTTTCTCCGGGACCACGGGATTGATGCCATAACGGTGCGTAAAATTTACGAAGGAGGTCATCCGAATATCATCGACCTCATGGTAGAAAAAAAGATAGATTTTGCCGTTGTTACCCCGGAAAATGCGTATGAGAGCAAGCGCGGAAAGCTTGCCAAGACTTTCACCGACGGGTACACCATGCGCAGGATGGCGGTTGACCTTGGGATTCCGATTTTCACCAACAGCGAAACTGCAAAACTATTCATCCGGTCGGTATTGAAATATTCACCGCATACTGTTGGTATACAATCATGGAAGGAGTATCTATGTTAAAAGGTAAAGATATTTTAAGTGTTGACCAGTTTACCAGGGAAATGCTTGCCGATGTTTTTCATGAGGCGGGGAGAATGCGGGAGATCGTGCACACAAAAGGCATTGAACCTATTTTAGCCGGCAAAGTGATGACAGCATTGTTTTATGAGCCCTCCAGCCGGACGTTTGCTTCGTTTGTGACTGCCATGCAGCGCCTGGGCGGCGGGTTTATCCCCCTGCAGGGCGTGACGTATTCATCTGTTGCCAAAGGGGAAACACTTGCCGATACCGTTCGCACGTTTGCATCCTACTCGGACGTTATCGTTATCCGCCATCCGGAGGTAGGATCGGCAAAAATTGCGGCAGAATTTTCTCCCGTGCCGGTTGTCAATGCCGGAGACGGTGTGGGAGAACACCCTACACAAGCACTTCTGGATGCCTATACCATATTCAGGAAGTTCGAAACACTGGAAGGCCTCACGGTGACGCTTGTGGGTGATCTGATGAATGGAAGGACAGTCCATTCGTTGGCAAAAGTTTTATCACTTTACACAAATACGAAAATTAATCTTGTTTCGCCGGATATGCTTCGGATGCCGAAAGAACTTATGCACTTATTAGACCAGAGAAATGTAGACGTAAAGGAGATGGAGACATTGGATCCGGTTCTGGACCGCACCGATGTCCTGTATGTCACCCGGGTGCAGAAGGAGCGGTTCAGTGATCTGACAAGTTACGAAAAACTGAAAAATCACTATATAGTAACTCCGGAAACACTGGCGAAAATGAAGATAAGTGCCATCGTGATGCATCCGTTTCCGCGGGTGGGGGAGATTGAGATGGCTGTCGACCTTGATGATCGTGCCTACTACATGACCCACCAGATGAAAAATGGATTATATGTAAGAATGGCCTTGTTGAAGATGATATTAAGTGAATAGAAGTATTGTCATCGCGAGCACTGAGCTTGTCGAAGGGCGTGGCGATCCCGTTCGGGATTGCTTCGCCCCGAATACTCGGGGTCTCGCAATGACATGGTATTATGGCTTTGAAAAAATTTCCCGGTTTTATTGATGTGCATGTGCATCTGCGCGATCCCGGGGCAACGCATAAAGAGGATTTTACAACCGGCGTGAAAGCGGCGATAAAAGGAGGATTCACGTATATTCTCGACATGCCCAATAATCCGGTACCCACGATCACGCCCCAAACGCTGGACAATAAAATTACCAGAACTAAAAATTCTATGTGTGATATTGGATTCCACTACGGTACAACCGGAGAGAATATGGATACTTTTTCACATATATGGAATAATCCGCATGTATTCGGGTTAAAAATTTATTGCAACCATACGACAGGAAACCTCCTGGTTGAAGACGATCAGACACTTGACCGGATTTTTGCGGCATGGAATTGCCCAAAATCAATATTGGTCCACGCGGAAGGGGAGCGGTTATCATTGTGTCTTGAATTGGCACAAAAATACAGCAGATATCTTCACGTCTGCCATATTTCGACAAGTGATGAAGTGGAAATGGTGCGGAAAGCAAAACAGAGGAAGGTGTTTGTAACAGCTGGTGTGACACCGCACCATCTGTTTTTGACGCATAAAGATATTGAGCGTTTGGAAAATTTTTCACTGGTAAAGCCGGAGATACGTCCGCAGGATCAGGATAGACTGTGGGAGGCAGTACAGGACAGGACGATAGATTTGGTTGAATCCGATCATGCCCCACATACGAAAGAGGAGAAAATGAATACAGCGTTCGGTGTTCCGGGTTTAGAGACTACGCTCGGACTTCTGTTTCTTGCGGTACATCAACATAAGCTCAGAGAGGAAGATATTGATCGTTTACTGTACACAAAACCCAAAAATATTTTTCACATTCCTGATCAAAAAGATACATATATAGAGTTGGATCCGGATATGCCATACAAGATCGGGAACGACGGATACGCGACAAAATGCGGGTGGAGTCCGTTTGAGGGATGGGAGGCATATGGAAAAGTGGAGACGGTTGTGATAAAACAGAAAAAAGTCTATGGCTGACCTGACAACAATATTCTGCGGTATTTCATTTCCACATCCGTTGATTCTCCCCTCAGGCATTGCACAAACTATCCCGGGTGAGCATGAGGTGGCAATCCGTATGGGGGCAGGCGGAATTACTACGAAATCTCTGACAATGAAGCCCAGAGTGGGAAACCCACCGCCCCGTCTTATTAAAGTCATCCATGAAGGAATGGGTGTCATGAATTCCGTTGGTTTGAAAGGACCCGGAATTGATGAGGGAGCGAAGCTTCTATCTCCATTTATTCAAAATTCTCCAGTTCCGGTTATCGTCAGTATTTTTTCGACAACAGTTTCAGATTTTGCGGAAATGACAAAAAAACTTATACCTGTTCACCCACATGCCATAGAACTTAATCTGAGCTGTCCGAATGTGGATAGCGAATTCGGAAAACCTTTAGGTATGGGTGTCCAATCTTCGGCAGCAGCTGTAGAAGCGGTGAAAAAAATATCAGGAGGTGTACCTGTATTGGCAAAATTGACGCCAAATATTCCGGATATTGCAGGAGTGGCTAAAGCCTGTGAAAGCGCAGGAGCGGATGGAATTGTTGCAATTAATACTGTAGGACCTGGCATGTGTATTGACATTGAAACGAAAAAACCGAAACTCGGGGCAAAAATGGGAGGAGTGTCGGGAAAAATCATCAAGCCGATTGCGGTGCGCTGCGTTTGGGAAATTTTTGAAGCAGTGAAAATCCCCATTATCGGTATGGGTGGAGTATCCAGCGTTGAAGACGTAGTGGAAATGATGATGGCAGGAGCCACTCTTGTGGGAGTGGGATCAATCACGTACTATAAGGGGATGAAGGTATTTGGAGAACTCCGCGACGGGTTATTGAAATACGTAACTGAGCATCACCTGAAAAGTCCGAAAGAACTGGTCGGTGTTGCACACGAGAATCTATGAATTTTTCTCAAAAACTTGAATTGGCTGTAAAACAAAATAACTCACTTTTGTGTGTGGGGCTTGATAGCGACCTTATGCGGATTCCTCCAGCGATGCACAAACACACACATCCCCAGTTTGCATTCAACAAAGCTGTCATTGATGCGACGCATGATCTTATATGCGCGTATAAAATCAACAGTGCATTTTATGAGGCTCGGGGTACTGATGGGATTCTGGATATGAAGAAGACGTTTGATTATCTGAAAAAGACATATCCGGACACTCCCGTCATTTTGGATTTTAAACGCGGGGATATTGGCAGTACGAATGAAGGATATATCCGGTTTGCATACGACTATTGCAATGCCGCTGCCGTAACACTGAACCCGTATGTGGGCCGTGATGCACTTGCGCCGTTTTTTGAAAGATCCGATAAAGGGTGCATTATATTGTGCCGGACGTCAAACTTGGGTGCAGATGAACTGCAGGATGTGAACGTTCATGCGTATGACCCCGGACGTGTTGATGCGAGCCGTGTGCACAAAATGACAGAAGGTACAAAACTGTATCAGGTGATAGCGGAAAAGGTAGCCAATGAATGGAATACCAACGGAAATTGCATGCTGGTCGTCGGCGCCACATACCCGGATGAATTGAAAGTGGTCCGCGGCATTGTGGGGAATATGACGATTCTTGTGCCTGGCATCGGGGTTCAGGGCGGGGATCTTGAAGCCACCCTTTCGGCTGGATTGACGGAGAAGAAAGACGGTCTGATCATCAATTCATCACGCGGTATCATCTTTGCCTCGGGCGGTAAGGATTTTGTCGAGACGGCACGGGAGAAAACACTAACCCTTCGGGATGCTATAAATGTGTTTCGATAATACGTATGCAAACAGATGTTGTAGAAATCCTCAAATCAATCGGTGCGGTGTTGACGGATGATCATTTTGTCTATACATCCGGTAAGCACGGCAGTGTGTATATCAATAAAGATGCTCTCTACCCCCATACAAAAGAAACATCAGATATTTGCAGACTTTTTGCTGAAAAATTTAAAGATATTGATATTGATGTGGTTGCTGCACCTGCTGTTGGTGGCACTATATTGGCTCAGTGGACAGCATACCATTTATCGAATCTGAAAGGAAAAGAAATCTTGATGGCATATACGGAAAAGGATAAAGGAACGACAGCGGGAGCTGCGGAAAGCGAGCAGATATTCAGGCGCGGGTACGATAAAATCGTCGCCGGAAAAAAAGTGCTTGTACTAGAAGATTTGACGACAACCGGTATTTCTGTTGCAAAAACAGTGAATGCGGTAAAAGAACTTGGTGGAGCGGCTGTTGCAGTATGTGTTATGGTGAATCGGGATCCGGATCACGTAAATGAGCACACAGTCGGTGCACCGTTTTCATCTCTTGGGATTTTAAAGGCAGACGCGTATGACGCGGATGCATGTCCACTATGCAAAAAAGAGGTTCCAATCAATACAAATATAGGACACGGAAAGAAATTTTTGGAACACACATAATATGGTAATTTTTTCCGGATCGTCGAATACCAAGCTGGCAAAAGATGTGGCAGAGCTTATGGGTGCCGTCTATTCCCCTGTGGATTCATCCAAATTTTCCAACGATGAGCTGAGGGTAAAAGTGGCTGAAACACGCGTTAATAGCCGTGCAGTTGTGGTCCAATCTCTCTCCAATCCAGTAGACTCGAATATATTTGAATTCTGCATGATATGCGATGCGATACGACGGATGGGGGTCGCTGATATTACCGCAGTTATTCCCTGGATGGCGTACAGCAAGCAGGATAAAGTATTCCGCAAAGGCGAGGCTCTTTCAGTGAAAGTGCTGGCACGGATTTTGCAGTCAGCGCATGTATCGCAGATACTTACATTTGATCTCCATAACCCTGCCATATTAGGTTTTTTTGACATACCGGTTGAGAATCTGACAGCCCGTCCGATGTTTGTTGAGTATTTCCGGAAAAAAATGACACCCTATACGGTGGTGGTTGCACCTGATGCCGGATCGATTAAATCTTCTACGTCATTTGCTGGGGAGCTTGGGGTGCCGGTTGTCTATATGGATAAAAAACGTGATCTGTCGACCGGTGAAGTTACTATTATGGGCATATCACGTCCCGTCGAGAAAGCGGATGTCATCATTGTTGATGACATGATCGTGACGGGATCCACACTTATTGAATCTGCCAAGTATTTGCATAGTCAAAGAGTGAAAAGCATGAGGGTTGCTGCAACGCACCATTTGCGTGTCGAGGGGGCGACAAAGGCCATATTGGAGGCGGGATTTGACGAAATAGTTGTGACCGACACCATTTCCCAGCGCACACACGATACGCAGTTGACGGTCCTGACTGTTGCGCCGATTATCGAACAGGAATTGGCAGAAAGCTCCGAATTATAATATCCCGATATTTGACAAATCAGGATATTTTGGTAGTATAAGAAGAATGCGCTACTTAAATGCGCTGTTTTATGATGCTATGACGTACGGGAAAGACACATTTGTACTATCTCTTGGAGGATCTCTTGTGGTTCCGGACGGGGGTATTGATACCCAATTTTTAAAAGCATTTAATGCTTTTATACGCAGACAAATCTCCGAAAAAAAACGGAGATTTTTTTTGGTCGTTGGCGGTGGATCAACAACACGGCTATACCAGAAGGCAGCTCAGGATGTTATCGGATCGAAAATAGAAAATAATGATCTTGACTGGCTTGGAATCCATGCCACACGCCTTAATGCACATATGGTTCGTGTGATTTTCCGCGATATTGCACATTCCCACGTGATCAAGCACTACGAAATTATCCGGAAAGTCGATGAGTCGGTGGTTGTGGCTGCCGGATGGAAACCGGGATGGAGTACTGATTACTGCGCCATCACAATCTGTCAGGACTATGGAATAAAATCAGCTATCAATATGACCAATATAGACCAGGTCTATGACAAAGATCCGAAAAAGTTTCCTGATGCAAAACCTATGATACACATGACATGGTCCGAGTATTGTGATATTGCGGGTGATAAATGGATCCCGGGTATGAATCTGCCGTTTGACCCGATTGCCTCCCGGCTTGCGATGGATCTTGACGTGAAAGTACGCATCCTCAACGGACGTAATCTCGAAAACCTCGAAAAAGCTCTCGACGACAAACCCTTCAAAGGAACCACGATAGAATAACCCCGAAAATCCCAAATCCCAAGTCTCAAATCCTAACAATTGCCAAATGGTGCGAGAAATGTTAAACTATAGGCCTGCATTTTGCAGATGATCGTTAACAACACACCACGTAACGAAGCAAATTTTTCATAAATACTGGAGGTAAGTTAAGAAAATGGATAAAAAAGACAAAAATCGTATCTACAGCACAATGCTGTACTACGGGATTGTTCAACTGATTCTCATCGGTCTAGAATATGTCCCGTTGAGTAGTCGAGCACCTATTCCATGTATATTATTGACACCATTTGTAATTTTAGGAATATTTTGCGCAATATTTTGTATTTTCGCGGTTTTGATATTTCTTAATAGTGTGATTATATTACACGATTTTGACCGTGAAATATTTCAAATGGGCGTCGTTCTTCTATTTGATACAGTAGGTGCATGGATTTTGTGGACAATTATACAATCCCGAATATGTATGTAGATAGATACAGGAACCACCGTGTCAGCGGGGGGAAAGATGTTGCGTGGTGTGTTTCTGTATTATTCCCTTTGTGTTTCCTTCCGGGTCATGTTTTTCCACTTGACAATTGTTCCTACATATGTTATATGTTAAACATATGATCAGAACTCAAGTCTACCTTACTGAAGATCAATACAACCATATTCAACTGGAAGCTAAACGTGGTAAGAAGAAAGCAGCCCAGGTATTGCGAGATGTTTTGGAAAGAGGAATGAAACAGTATCAACAGAATGCAGGGAATGCATTATTGGATATTGCCAAAATAGCCCAGAAGGGGCCGACTGATCTTTCAACCAATATTGATACATATTTATATATTAAATGAAACCTCCGATTGTTGCTGATACTAGCGGTGTCGTGTCTCTTGCCAATACGAACGACACTAATCATGCGATTGCAACTGCAGGAAGTATTTCCATACAGGAGCAGAATCTTCCATTCATTGTTCCGGGAGATGTAATAACTGAAACAATTAATGTACTGGGAAAGAAAATGAACCATGCTTTAGCGATAAAGGTAGGGGATAATATCATTCGTACTGAATCGTACACGATTATTGACACATCCCCTGATATTCGCGATGCAGCATTTGAAATTTTCAAAAAACTGCCGGAATCGGTGAGTTTTACTGATTGTATAGTCATGGCAATCGCAGATTTGTATAACACGAAATATATATTCGGATTTGATAAGATTTTCTGCCAGATGGGATACATCCGTTTTGGTATGGATGATCAAAGAAGTTAACATGATCCTCTCCAAACTGGAACTATCCAATTTCCGCAGTTTTCAAAAACAGGGATTTGAATTTTCTCCCTCTGTGACCCTGATTGAAGGCAATAATGGGGTGGGGAAAACCAATATCATTGAGGCAATTCATACCCTGTCAATCGGGAAAAGTTTCCGGGCAGACCGCGACCGTGAGATGATCCGGTGGGGTAGTGAAATGGCACGGATACAATGTTCAGCCGAGGATACCATACTTGAAATGGTTTTGACTGAAGGGGTCACTCATGGGATCAAAACACCTTTAAAAAAACTTATTGTTGATGGTGTGCCCAGGCGGCACATAGATTTTGCCGGCAAGATCAAAACAGTTCTTTTTTGGCCGGAAGATCTGGAGCTTGTCACGGATAGTCCATCACTCCGGCGCAAGTATCTGGATTCTGTACTCGTTCAGACAGATCGCGAATACAGACGTAATCTCATGTCTTATGAACGGGGGCTGCGGCAAAGGAACCGGCTCCTGGATGCGATTAATGAAGGCCATGCGTCACGGTCACAGCTTCTTTTCTGGGATCAGCTGCTTATTAAAGCCGGGAATTGCATAACGGATACAAGATCATATTTTATTGATTTTGTTAATAAGACGAATGATGAACATTATCGCATGGAGTATGATAAGAGTATTATTTCGCAGGCCCGTCTTGAACAGTATAAGGATGAGGAAGTGGCGGCAAAAGCAACTCTGGTAGGCCCCCATCGTGATGATTTCCAGTTCGAATTACGAATAACGAATGATAAATCACGGAAAAATTTATCAAAATACGGATCCCGGGGAGAGCAGCGTCTTGGCGTTTTATGGCTCAAACTCGGCGAACTGTCATATATTCAAACGGAAACAGAAGACCGTCCGATTCTCCTTCTGGATGATATTTTTTCCGAGCTTGATGATGAGCATCGATCGTTGGTATTAGGACTTATTTCATCATATCAAACTATTTTGACGACTGCAGAAAACGACGTCGTGGATTTGTTAAAAACTAACGGTATCGCATATACCGTGATAAAATTACCGTAATGGAAAGCGTACGCAAAGAAGATATACAAAGTATATATACTCCGCCTCCGGATTCCCATAAAGGACAAAATGGCAGGCTTCTCATTATCGGCGGATCGCATCTGTTTCACGCGGCAAGCTTGTGGGCTCTGGAGGTTGCCTCCCGAATCGTGGATCTTGTTCATTACTGTTCAGTACCGGAAAACAATGAGCTGGTGAAGCAGTATTTCAGAAGCGGTATTGTGGTTTCACGCGAGGATGTGGAAGAGTATATACAAGAAGATGATTGTATCCTGATCGGTCCGGGCATGATGCGTGATGCTGAAACACAGCAATTAGTCAACACGTTGCTTCCGAAATTTCCCAAGAAGCAGTGGGTGATTGATGCAGGAGCTCTCCAGATGGTGGATCCGGCGCTTATTCCCGCCGGCAGCATTCTGACTCCCCATCACGGTGAATTTGAGGATCTTTGTGTACGTATGAATATAGAAAACCATACACCGCAACATGTTGCAGAAGCACTGGAGTGTACGGTTTTGTTGAAAGGTCAAACGGATACGGTTTGCTCACCGGTTGAATGCAGGCAGATAGAGGGCGGGAATGCCGGGATGACCAAAGGGGGGACAGGGGATGTGCTGGCCGGACTCATTGCCGCACTTGCCTGCAAAAATGATCCGTGGCTTGCAACACTTGCCGGAAGCTATATCAATAAAAAAGCCGGCGATGAACTCTACAAAACCGTCGGCCCCTTCTTCAACGCCACCGATCTGGCCACCCAGATACCAAAGACGATGAAGGAGTTGTTTATTATCCCAGCATGAGTTTCATCTCCCGCAGTTTACGGTTGAAGGGGTCTACCATAAGACCCATACCTTCCAGTGTCACGGCGCCCAGAAGCGGGGAATCGTCTTTCTTGCCAAGAACAACGGTTGTTGCCGCCTGTTTGCCGTCAATTTTGACAACTGCTGAGCCTAAAGACCGTTTGACCGTCGATCCGTCGGCTAGAGAAAATTCCTGCGACCGTTCCGGTTTGAGTTTGAGTTTGTCCGCCATAGATTTGGGTAGGACGGTATAGGATGCACCGGTATCCACAAGAAAATTTCCGGTTGTTTTGCGTGTGCCGGATAAATCCGTAATAGTGGCTGAAATGCTCGTGATACCCATAACTGCAGTATACATTATTTGCACACTTTTTACGCTTCAATTATACTTAAAAAATTCAGGTTTGAATGTAATTTTTTCAGTATCCACCCATCTAATCCGCTTTTCACTCCTTCGGAGATTCAAACCGGAGCAAGATGGGTGTATCATTACATCATGACAAAAAAAGTTGCTGTGTTGGGATTTGGGGTGGAGGGGAAGAGTGTGGTGGATTATTTCCTGAAAAAAAAGGCAACAATTACGGTATTTGATGAGAAGAAAACGCTGGAAAACGTGGAGCCGTATTTTGCGAAGCACGCATCACAGGGAGTTACATATGTATTCGGTTCATTTCCGGAGCTCACAGGCTTTGATCTTGTTGTTTTTTCCCCCGGCATCCGGCCGGATATTTTGCCGCTTACCCTTGCACGAAAATCACATATTCCGGTGACAACTGCAACGAATATATTTCTGGAACGCGTGCCGTGTAAAACAATCGGTGTGACCGGTACGAAGGGGAAAGGGACCACAGCATCGCTTATTACGGAAATGCTCAAAGCCGATGGGATCGATGCATATCTGGGTGGCAATATTGGGACGCCGCCATTGGAATTTCTCGACAAACTGACGGAAAAATCCGTCGTGGTCCTTGAGCTTTCAAGCTTCCAGACGTTTACGATGGAAAAAGGGGTTGATATGGCAGTTATTCTCATGACGACCAGTGAGCATCTGGACTACCATAAAGATACGGATGAATATGTGGATGCAAAGCTGAATCTCGTAAGAAAGCTGAAAACAAGCGGATCGGTATGCGTCAATATTGATTACCCAAATTCTCTGGCAATTGGCGAAAAATCCGGAAAACGGTATTTTCAGGTAAGTCTGCACAGGGCGGTTGACCGCGGAGCGTATGTAAAAGACGGCATGTTTTTGTGGGCTGACGGGAAAAAAATCGAGGAAATTTCTTCGGTAACATCCCTCCACATTCCGGGTAAACACAATTGGGAAAATGCGCTGTCTGCAATTGTTGCGGTAAAAAAGTATGGTGTCAGCAATAGTGCTATCCAAAAAGCATTATCGTCATTTACGGGACTGCCACATAGAATTGAACTGGTGGCGGATATCGAGGGTGTACGGTTTTATGACGATTCGTTTTCAACGACTCCGGAAACGACCATTGCTGCAATCCGTTCATTTCAGGAGCCCAAAATACTTATTCTCGGAGGCTCAAGCAAGAATAGTGATTTTACTGATTTGGGAGAGGAGATTTCAAAAAGTGAATCCATCCGTGCGATTATCGGAATCGGAATTGAATGGGATCGCATCAAATCCCAAATCCCAAATCCCAATATACAATGTATAGTAGGATGTCAGAATATGCAGGAGATTGTAGCGGCGGCGTGGAATGTGACAGAACCCGGTGATGTGGTCCTTCTCTCTCCGGCATGCGCGAGTTTTGATATGTTTAATAACTATAAAGAGAGAGGGGAACAATTTAAAAAATGGGTTTTGGCGTTAAGCGTTCAGCGTTAAGCGAGTATGTGGCAGAAGATAAAGAATTATTATCATTTTTTTCAGGCGGTTGTTGCCAACATGCTCTATGGGTTTCCGGGGAGGAAAGCGACCGTCATCGGGGTGACCGGAACGGACGGGAAGACGACCACAACAAGCCTCATCTATCATATTCTCAAAACTGCAGGGAAAAAAGTGTCGATGATTACGTCGGTGGGCGCGTATATCGGTGACGATGTATATGATATCGGGTTTCATGTCACGACACCTTCTCCGTTTGGACTTCAGAAGTATCTTCGACGTGCCGTGGATTGGGGAGCGGAATATATTGTGCTTGAGACAACCTCACATGCATTGGACCAGAATAGAGTTTGGGGTGTGAAATACACTGTTGGCGTGTTGACTAACATTACCCATGAACATCTGGATTACCATAAAAATTGGGAGGAGTATGCGGAAACCAAATTGAGGTTAATGGATTGTAGTTCGTGGTTCGTGGCTAATAAAGACGATTCTTCATATGAATTGATTACAAAGAAAGTATTTTCTTATTCTTTACATGATCAGTCTGCAGATATTACACCAAAAAAGTTTCCGTTCAAAACGAAACTTCTGGGTGAATTTAATCAGTATAACTGTCTGGCGGCAATCGGTGCGTGTAAGGCATTAGGTATTGCTGATGATGATATCAGGAAAGGGTTGTCAACTTTTTCGCCTCCACCCGGCAGGCAGGAAGTTGTATATGATAAAGACTTTCGGGTGATGATCGATTTTGCCCATACGCCCAATGCGTTTGCCAGACTTCTGCCAGCAGTCCGCAATATCACGAAAGGCCGGATCATTCATGTGTTCGGGTCAGCAGGTTTGCGGGATCATACGAAACGCCCCCAAATGGGGAAAGAGTCATCAAAATATGCCGATATTATTATTCTGACAACTGAGGACCCCCGGACAGAGAAAATATCAGAGATAAATTCAAGTATAAAATCAGGTATTCAGAAGAAAGAAGTATTTGATATTCCTGACCGGAAAGAGGCGATAGAAAAAGCGATAGGGATAGCAAAAAAGGGCGACACGGTTCTTCTGACAGGCAAAAGCCACGAGAAATCCATGAACCTCGGCTCCGGCGAGGAATCATGGGATGAGTTTGGGGTGGTGAGGGAAGCATTGGGGACTTGAAGTGCAGGAAAATTGCGGGTATTATGAGGGTATGTATACACCCCTCTACAGACTCACCAATAAACTCATGCGGTCAGTTGGTGTGATAGAAGCCGCCAAAGAAGTAATTGAGAACAGTCCTCTGGTTCCGGCATGGGAGGCAAAATTCCGCGAGGATGCCATTATCCGTACGGTCCACCATGGGACACATATTGAGGGAAATGAACTGAATCGTACGGAGGCAGAGAAAGTGCTCTCCGGCGCAAAAATTGTAGGGCGTGAGCGTGATATCCAGGAAGTCCTCAATTACCGCAACGTCATCAACTTCATTTCAGACTATGATAAACCGGAAATAACGCTTGATACGCTCAAAAAAGTCCATGAGATGACCACAAAGCGGATTCTGGCGGATGAGGTAATCGGAGAACTGCGTAAAACACAGGTCGTGGTCAAAAATTCCCAGACCGGTGAAATCACCTTCCGCCCGCCGCCTGCCCTTGAAGTCCAGTTTTTGCTCAAGGATTTTTTCGAATGGCTCAATAGCGTGAGTCCGGAAGAAGTGTACCCGGCGGTCGTGGCAGGTATTGCCCATTATGAAGTCGTACGGATCCATCCGTTTCTTGACGGTAACGGCAGGGTAGCCCGCGCCATGGCGCTTCTCGTCCTTTTCCGTCAGGGGTATGACGTGAAGCGGTTTTTCTCACTTGAAGAGCATTATGACCGGGAACCCATGAATTACTATGAATCCCTGCAAAGTGTTGGGCGCCAGAATGGCGACCAGACCGAGTGGCTTGAATATTTTGTGGAAGGGTTGGCAATTGAATTGACCCGTGTGAAGGAGAAAGTGAAATCGCTCTCAACCGATCTGAAGATTAAAAAGTCTATGGGAGGCCAGCAGCTGGAGCTTTCGGAGCGTCAGATTAAGATCGTAGAGTTTATTCAGGAGAATGGATTTCTGCAGAACAAGTCGTTTTTCGAGCTGTTTCCGACGATCAGCGAAGACACTGTCCTTCGCGATTTGAACGACCTGATGAAGAAGGGAATACTGAAAAAAGAGGGGACGACGAAGGGAGCGAAGTATATTTTAAAGAATTAGACGATAGTCAGTGGTTAGTGGTCGATAGTATATACTACGAACTACGAACCATGAACTACGAACCCGATGGATTTTTTTAAGGATGGCATCATTTACGTGTTGATGATCCTGCCGACGATGTTGGCGGTGACCGTTGTTGCCCAAGGGGCGCAGCGGGTGAAAAATCATCATCCGGAGGGAAAAGCAGGAATCGGATTTGGGATTTTTTTCCTCGTTCTTATCGCTGTCTCATATTTTTTGTTTATCCGCTGATTTTCGTGATAGAATGGCTCATATGGAATTTTCTGAGCTCGCTTCCTTTTTTCAAAAACTGGAACATACGTCTTCACGTCTTGCTATTACGGAAATTCTGTCCTATCTGTTTAAAAAGGCTACTGACCGAGAAATCGGCCCGATCTGTTATATGACACAGGGGAGAGTAGTGCCCATGTACGAAGCGATAGAATTCGGTCTTGCGGACAAATTTATGTTCCGCTCTATAGCGCTTGCCTACTATGCACCGAATGAAAAAGTTGCATCCGTATTCAAAAAGACCGGCGATATGGGGTTGACAGCACAGGAGTGTTATAGGGGATTCTCCGGGAGAATGAGCGTTTTGGATGTGTTTGAATCGTTAAAACGCATTGCATTGATGTCCGGTACCGGATCGCAGGATAAAAAAATTGCCGGCATGGCAGAGCTGCTGCAGAGACTCGATCGGCTTTCAGTCAGATTTTTAGTGAGAATTCCGCTTGATAAGCTGCGGATGGGTTTTTCGGAAATGACTATTCTTGATGCGCTTTCCTACATGGTTGCAGGAGATAAAACAATTCGCGTCCGGCTTGAAGATGCATATAATATGCGTCCGGATATCGGGTATATCGCCACTCAGGTAAAAAAACACGGAGTGAAAGGAGTGAGTCATGTTGAGACAGTTGTCGGGGCGCCGATTTTAGCCGCATTGTGTCAGCGGATACCCAATGCAGACGTAATGATTAAAAAAATGGGGGAAGTGGCTGTGGAGCCGAAATACGATGGGGTGAGGGTGCAGATACATTATCAAATCCCAAAAACCAAATCCCAAATCCCAATTGTGAAGAGTTTTTCGAGGAATTTAGAAAATACAACGGCAATGTTTCCGGAATTGTTGAATATCGGTAAACAGCTGGAGGCAAAAGAGGTGATTTTGGATTGTGAAGCGGTCGGATTTGATCCGAAAAACGGAAATATATTACCATTTCAGGAAACGACGCAGAGAAAACGAAAGCACCAGGTGGATCTTTTTGCGCAAGAAGTCCCGATCCGGTTTTATGTGTTTGATATCCTTTTTAAAAACGGAAAAAACCTTTTGTCGGAGCCGTTGTCCGCACGCAGGAAGATTCTTGAAAAAACAATCCGCAAGGGAGCAATTTTGGAAATTTCCCCGCAGATAATTACAAGTGAGGCAAACAAAATCCGTGCGTATCATGATGAACAGATAAAAAAAGGCTTGGAAGGGGCAGTCGTGAAGAAATGGCATGCTCCGTATGAACCCGGAAGGCGGGGGTATACCTGGGTAAAGTTTAAGGAAGAAGAGGGGACGACCGGGAAGCTGACGGATACGATAGACTGTGTCGTGATGGGATTTTACCGAGGCGAAGGGAAACGATCCGGATTCGGTATCGGAGCATTTTTAGTGGGTATCCGGAAAGATGATACTTTCGTGACGATTTCGAAAATAGGAACAGGAGTATCCGATGAACTTTGGAAAAAACTCAAAGTCCGTTTTGAAAAAATCAAGACAACGAAAATACCAAAACAGTATACAAACGTGGCACAAAATCTTGTCCCGGACGTATGGATTGATCCCAATGTTGTTGTAGAAGTAGCAGGGGATGATCTGACAAAATCTCCCAATCATGGAGCAGGAATTGCCATACGATTTCCACGTCTTGTCCGAGTTCGTGATGATAAAGGACCGCTGGATGTAACGACCGTTGAGGAAGTACAAAAGATGTATGATAATCAATGAAATGAAACCGATGTTTTCAGTCATTATTCCGGCGCTCAATGAAGAGAAATTTTTACCGAATCTCCTCGAGTCGCTCGTAAAGCAGTCCGAGAGAAATTTTGAAGTCATCATGGTGGATGGATCAAGTACTGACGGGACGGTTGAGAAGGCAAAACAATTCAAAAAAAAACTGCCGGCGCTTGAGATAGTCGTGAGTGAAAAAGCGAGCCTGCCCCTGCAGCGTAATCTCGGTGCCAAGCACGCAACAGGTGAGTGGCTGGTATTCGTCGATGCCGATAGCGTCCTCATGCCGTATTTTATTGAGCGTGCTCATCGTTATATAGAGCGTAAGAATCCGAATGTATTTACATCTTGGTTTCAACCGGATTCGGATGAAAATAAAGATGGAATGTTTACACTACTGAGCAATTTGTATATAGAAACGACACTGCATTTCAAGCGACCGCTCACCCCGGGTCCATTAACCGTTATTAAGAGTTCCGTGTACCATGAATTGGGCGGATACGATGAACATCATGCGTTTAATGAAGATGCTGAATTCGGCCTGCGTGCGTATATGCATGGGAATCCCATGCATATTATCCGTGAAGTCTTGTACACATGGTCTATGCGCCGTCTGCGTCATGAAGGGAAGATGAAAGTGTTGCAGCAGTATGTTCTTTCCGTTTTGCCGATTATCTTTTTGAAAAAACCGTTAAAATCAATGCCGGGATATGCAATGGGTGGTCAGCTTTATTCCCAACAAAAACGGAAAAAATATACTTCGTTGAAAGAATATGAGGAGAAATTAAAAAAGATTTTGAGTGATTTGTTTGAATAATATGCATGTTGTTGCCGATCTCCAGATCCATTCGCGGTTTTCCAGAGCCGTTTCCAAAGCTATGACACTGCCCAATATTGCCGAGTGGGCCAGGAGGAAGGGGATAGGGGTCGTGGCAACAGGCGACTGGACACACCCGATGTGGCTGCGCGAAATCGAGCGTGATCTGGAAGAAACAGGAAACGGACTATTGAGACTGAAAAGTGAAGACGGAAGACAGAAATCAGGTTTTCCGCTGTTTATGCTTGCAACGGAAGTGTCCTCTATTTACAGCCAAAACGGGAAGGGAAGACGGGTTCATACGCTGATCTGGGTTCCGACTTTGGAGGCAGCCCGAAAAATCGGAAAAGAAATGACCAGACAAGGCTGTAATCTTCTCTCCGACGGTAGGCCGATTATTCCTTTATCAACTATTCGCGTTGCTGAATTAGTTTATTCAGTAGAGCCCAATGCGTTAGTGTTTCCGGCTCATGCCTGGACACCGTGGTTCTCTACATTTGGATCAATGAGCGGGTTTGACAGTATAGAGGAAGCATACGGGGAGTATGCGGACCGGGTGTACGCGGTAGAGACAGGCCTTTCGAGTAATCCGGCTATGAACTGGCAGATTAAAGAATTGGATACCAGGCGTATTGTCTCTTTTTCCGATGCCCATTCCGGCGCCAAGCTCGGACGGGAAGCAACGGTTTTTGATATTCCGGAATTATCCTACGATGCGATTTATAAAACCCTGAAAGGAGAAGATCCTCGTTACAAAATTGCGTATACAATCGAGTTTTATCCCGAGGAAGGAAAATACCATTTTACTGGCCACAGGTCATGCAACATCCGCTGGGGGCCGGATGAGACGAAGAAAAACGGGACAACGTGCCCTGTGTGCGGTAAGAAATTGACACAGGGAGTGGTCCAGCGCGTTGCGCAATTGGCAGGAAGAAGCGAGGAGAGTTTAGCGTTAAGCGTTGAGCGTACATCGTTAATCGAAAGTGGACCAGAGGTAGCGCTAACGTATAGCAAAAAATTTCCGGACAGGCCGCCGTATGTGATGCTGGTGCCGCTTCTTGAAATTGTTGCAGAAGCGATCGGTTCGAGCGTCATCAGCAAAAAATCTCAGGCAGTGTATGATCAGCTGATTGAGAAATTTGGGAGTGAATTTGATGTGCTTCTCAAAACAACCCGCGAAGATATTGCTCACGTCCATCCTAAAGTTGCCGAGGCTGTGGAGAAAGTAAGACTTGGCGATATTATCGTTGAACCCGGCTATGACGGCGTTTTCGGCGTTGTCAAAATCTGGCATGATGGGGAAATGAGTCTGGTGGACAAATCAAAGGAACAATTGGGTTTGTTTTAATATGAGTCATTGACCTGGTGCGTTTGGGCATGGTATGTTTGATTACAGAAAGGCGGTGATTAAATTATGGCTACAGATAAAGGAAATGAAAATATCATGGGAGCTGCGGCGTATCTCCTGTTTTTTATCACTGGCGCGATATTTCTATTGATTGAAAAAGAAAGCAAGTTTGTCCGGTTCCATGCGATGCAGTCACTCCTTCTGTTCGGTGGGCTGTTTGTTTTGCAGATCGGACTCCAGATAATTCCTATTTTAGGAGCACTCGTGGCATTCGTTTTGTCGCTTGTCGGATTTATTTTCTGGATTGTCTGCATGTGGAAAGCATTTCAGGGTGAAATGTACATGGTTCCGTTTGTTGGAGAGATGGCTAAAAAGCAGTTGGAAAAGAAATGATATGAAACTTGTTGTCGGACTCGGGAATCCCGGTCCTGAATATGCCAATACCCGGCATAATATCGGGTATATGGTTGTTGAAAAGTTAGCCTCTGAGATGTCTGAGGGGAAAGTTTTGTGGAATGAAGACAGAAAGCACCAGGTATTGTCAGTGAAAAATGGTGATATTGTTTACGTAAAACCACAAACGTTTATGAATGCATCGGGTAAGGCTATTAAGTCTCTCGTTGATTATTACACACTTGTACATACTGATGTATGGATCATCCATGATGATATAGATCTTCCCATCGGAAAAATACGCATCAGAGAACAAGGTGCCGCAGGTGGGCATAATGGCGTAGATTCAATTATTAAAGCATTGGGAACGGATAAATTTGTCCGCTTCAGATTGGGAACCGGGAGAGGAAAGGAGTCTACCACCTACAATGCGGATAAAAAGCTCAGACACCGTATGGTTATTGATTACGTCCTGTCACGATTTGGACGGGGAGAGGCCGGAAGTTTTAAACATCTTATCAAAAATGGAGTAGAAGCTGTGCGTATCGGACTCATTGACGGACTGGATAAGGCAATGAACCGGTTTAATTAGTCATCTCCATGCAAACAATCGGTGATATCCTCAAGAAATTCAATCCAGTGGAAGATAAATACATATCCCGTGAATTTCAGTCATACGGAATGTATCTTGCTGAAACTCTTGGAGATTATACACATAAAGCCCTCTATATACGGCTGGCAAAAACCGTTCCCCGCGCAATTCTGGAAAAATCCCTTTCGTTTGTGAAAGACGCAAATGCCCGCAGCCGCGCAAAATTGTTTATGTGGAAGATGAAAGAGCTGAAAGATGGAAATGAGGAGAAAGGTGAAAGGAAAAATGTAAAAGTGATATACTAAATCTATGGATGCGGGTGTGAAGGAAATACTAACCAAAATTCAGGCGAAACCGCTGTTTTTTCCTCTTGTGACACTCGTGTATCTCGCGCTTCTTGTATTCTCACGCTGGGGGCTGTATGTGACGTTTTCAAGCCTTGTATTTGTTCTTGGCGGTATTGTAGGAGTGTATTTAATTGATGTAACAGAAGCATTCATGAATATCCGACCGTCCCCATTCCGGTCGCAGCTTTTCTGCTATGCGTTTGTCGTTGTAAGTTTTTTCGTCGTTTCTTCCTCCGGAAGCATGTTTGCATCAGGCCTGGTTCTTTCGATGTATGTAACGCTGATTCTCTGGCAGGTAGGTCAACTGCGTCTGCTATCGAATCTTAATTCATGGTTTAGGGGGTCAATTCCGATGAACCGTCAGATGATCGAATTTACTATTTTTATTTGTCTATTTATTGCGGAAACGGTTCTGTTTATCCGTGGATACCCCGTATGATACAACCAGGTTCTGCGCTCTGGCAGTATTTATCCCCTCAGCAGCAGACGCTTGCCGGTGACGGTGCGTTTTTGGTGGAAGATAGTCTGCATCACAAAGATGAAGATCCGACGGATTACTCCTACCTTGTATTTCCATTTGCCAAAATGTATGAAGGGTTTTTGAAACAGCTTTTTCTGGATACCGGAATGATTACTGAAAAGGATTATTTCTCAGACCACTTCCGTATCGGCAAAGTATTAAGTCCGAATCTTGCGCGGCGGCTGGGTGGTAGCAGTGTCTATGCCCACGTTGAGCGTACGTATCATAAAGGCCTTGCAACCAGACTCTGGCACGCTTGGAAAGAAGGACGGAATCTGGTATTTCATTATTTTCCCCATAATTACCGGTTGTTGTCCAGAGATGATGCCGTAAAGACAATTCAGAATATCGTTGAAACGATGCAGGAAGCAGTTGATACTATGAAACCACAAGGGTAATGATGTCCTTGCGTGGCGACCCTTTTCTGGAGTATGGTAATAGTATGCCAACACACGTGAAATCATCCAGGATTTGTATTGACGGCATATTTCAATTTTGGGCATGGGTGCTGTTGGCATGGAGCCTCTACCGGTATTTTTTTCATTTTTCAGAAGCTGCTGACGAACTTCTTTTCAAACCCCTTATTTTTTTTGTCCCGGTCATTATCTATGTCCGGAAATATGAAAAAAGATCGCTGGAAAGCATCGGGTTTACAAAAAAAAACCTGTTTCCCAGTATCTATATCGGTCTTGCGTTCGGTTTTCTGTTTGCCCTGGAGGGTCTTACTGTCAATTATTTTAAAAACGGTACGCTGACGTTTGAGCCAATCGAAGCATTTCGTCAGTACGGCATGATGACGCTGATGGGGCTGTCGTTTTTTACGGCCATCTGGGAAGAAACACTCAACCGCGGATTTATTTTCAACCGAATACTTGAAGGGACCGGGAATTTGGTCTATTCAGCACTGATCGCATCGGTATTATTCGTACTTCTGCATGTTCCAATACTGGTGACCAATCTTAATTTTGACGGTTCCGTGCTCGCGCTGTATTTTCTTACGAATTTTCTTTTGGGTTATATCAATAATTACATTTTTGCCAATACCAGATCGGTGGTCGCTCCCATTCTGATCCATCTCTTTTGGAATATGACTGTTGCATTGTACCTATAATGTTATCGAAAAAAATACACTATCTTCAGATAGCCCTGAATTCAACACTAGATGAAGCAAAAACAATAATCCAGTCACTTCCGGTGAGCGAGCGCATAATTATAGAGGCAGGAACACCCCTTATTAAAACATACGGATTACAGGCGGTACAGTCTCTTGCAGGATGGTGGGGCATACGGACAATAAAGTCGGGAATATCTCCGTATATTGTGGCAGATCTGAAAACTATGGACCGGGGTGAAACAGAAGTGCGGCTCGCGAAAATGGCAGGAGCCTCAGCAGTGGTTGGTTTGGGGCAGGCACCAAAAGAGACGATAGACGCTTTTATAGAATCATGCAAAAAATATGGTATGGATAGTTACGTAGACATGATGAATGTGGATCAGCCGATAAAGGTGTTACGTACACTGAAACATCCCCCAACGGTTGTTTTGCTTCATCGAGGAGTGGATGAAACAACATATAATACACTCAAGCCTATTCCATACCTGCAGATAAATAAAGTGAGAGCATCAAGCGATGTGCTCATAGGTATCGGAGGCGGGGATACTCCCCGGGAGGTACAAAGGGCAGTATTCAATGGTGCAAATATCGTTGTGGTATGGAAGGAATTTTATCAATCCGGCACAGTGTCGTCGGAGTTAGCTGAAGCTTTTTTAAAGGAGATCAAGTAAAGATTATTTGCCGGCAATTTTCTTAAATCCTTCTAGAATTTCTACAGGAAGAGCAAAAATCATTGTATTGGCTGGATTTGCTGTGGTAGATTCTATAGTTTGAAGAGTTCGCAGTGATATTGCACCAGATTGGGACAGATGATCCATAGCTTTTTTAAGATTGAGTGAAGCAGTAAGTTCTCCGTCTGCACGAATGATGGTAGCCCTTCTTTCTCTTTCGGCTTCTGCCTGTTTGGCCATTGCCCGCTTCATGTCTGAGGGAAGCTCAATATCCTGAATTTTAATTGCGGTGACATCGATACCCCATTCACTGGTTTCCTGGTCGACTAACGCTTTTATGTCGTCAGCAAGCTTCTGGCGTTCGGAGAGCAGTGTATCGAGTTCAACTCCTCCGATAACGTCCCGAAGAGCAGTTTGGGCATATTGCGTCACTGCATAATTGTAGTTCTGGATTTTGAGAACTGCATCTGCTGGTCGTACTACTTTGAAATACACAACAGCATTAATGCCAACAGGCAGATTGTCTTTGGTGATGACTTCCTGCTGGGGTATATCGGCAGTCTGGATACGGATGTCTACCTTAATGACGCGCTGGAGGACCGGAATGACGATTTTCAGACCCGGTTCGAGAGTGTAGGAATATTTTCCGAGTGTCAGAATGATTCCCCGCTCATACTGGTCAATGATCTTGATGCCGGAAAGAATGACGTAGGCAATAAATATGACGGGTAATGATGATGCAATCAGTGCAATTTCCATATAATATTAGTATAACACAAAGTTTATTTCCCGATGGACTTTTCTATTTGGGAGACGAAGTCGTCCAGAGATGAGAAGTTCATTTTCAGGCCGTTGAGGTAAAACGTTGGTGTGGAATTGACACCGATTGAGCCTCCGTAGCTTTGGTCTGCCGCGATACGGTTGAGGACCGTATCCGAACTCATGTCTGTCCGGAATTTTTCCATATCCAACCCGAGCTGTGTTGCCGATTCCTCCCATGTACTGTCAGAAAATATATCCTGTTTTTCAAACAGAAGATCGTGCATTTCCCAAAATTTTCCCTGCAATGCCGCAGCTTCTGCCGTCTGGGCTGCCGGCTGGGCAAACGGATGCTGGGAAAGGGGAAAATTACGGTAGACAAGATACAGGTCATTGGGATATGTGTTGCGCAGTTCATTAACTGCAGGCTCGAAATCGCCGCACGCAGGACATTGGTAGTCGGAAAATTCCACCAGCCATGTTTTGGCATCAGCCGATCCGGTTGCATTTGGTGTAGGCGGAATGAGTGATTCACGGGTGAGTGGCGTCACTGGGCGTGAGAAGAAAATAACCGCACCGATGATCAGTGTGATAGTTCCTCCTAAAATGCCTAAAAACAGTTTGGTTTCGGAATTCATTCTGATGGTTTAAAGCGTCTTCCTATCATGGTAAGAGCAAATACAATATACATATTTACAGCTGACAGAAGACACCATGAACAGATACCTTTTATAACAAATATTTCCATAAATGTAAACCATGTTACAAAACAGATACCAAAAATTGATACACCCAGAATGATTGAACTGTATGCTTTTTTATCTTCAAACGTACGCAGAAGGGAGAATGTGGCAAGCAGGGCATATCCGGCGAGTCCAAACGCCGGCACCGGGATGCCGAAAGGGTAGCTGACATTGCTTTTCTGCACAGCTTCGCATCCGCCGCCGGTTAAGCAGACGATGGAAGATTGGCGCAGGAAGCTCTGCAGGACGTATATGGCCATAAGAATTCCCAGGAGAGAGAGGATGAATACGATGCGGTTATATTTTTTTTGTGTGTCGGTCATGGGATGTATTGTATGAAAATACACCTCTCTTGCGCAAGAGCGTTCATACAGTGTAGACTTGTACCGTATGGATGCGGAAAAACAGCTCCTGTCATTTGCATTTCGTTTTCCTGAATATCGTTTGCCAAAAGGCAGTATGCTTTCGGTTGCCAAGGGTTTGTATTACCTTGAAAGGGGCTATGTGCGACAATACAGGAAAAGGGGAGATGATGATGTATTGTATCTTC
>JBGSUE010000020.1:0-8601 GCA_041753515.1 Patescibacteria group bacterium | reverse complement strand
AAGAAAAAAACAAAAAAAACTGTAAAGAAAGCCGATTCAGCAAAAAAAGTTAAAAAAGTAAAAAAAACAGCTGAATTGACAGTGCCCGGCGATGATAAGATCACTATCATATCGGAATATCAGACGAAAGAAGGAGACACTGGAAGCCCCGAAGTCCAGGCAGCACTTCTCACTAAACGCATTGAAAAACTAGTCATGCATCTGAAATCCAATCCGCAGGATAATCATTCACGGCGCGGTCTTTTGGGAATTGTCAGCAAACGAAGAAGGTTATTGCAGTATCTTCAGGGGAAAGATGAAGCCCGGTATTCGGGTATTGTGAAAAAACTTGGTTTAAAATAATACTGTCTTTTTTTATCCGGAGAATTCTATGAATATCATATCCAAATCTATAGAGATTTCAGGCCGTTCGCTTACACTGGAAGTCGGCAGGTTTGCAGAGCAGGCAGGAGCGGCAGTCCTGGCTACATATGGAGACACGATGGTTTTGGCAACCGTTACAGCCAGTGCAAAAGAGTCATCACTGGATTATTTCCCTTTATCAGTAGAATATGTTGAACGCTTATATGCCGGCGGTCGTATCAAGGGGTCCCGGTGGGTAAAGCGTGAGGGAAGGCCAAGTGATGATGCAATTCTTGCCGGACGGGTTATTGACCGGTCCATCCGCCCTCTGTTTCCGAAATCATATAAGCATGATGTGCAGGTCATCGTCACTGTGTTGTCTGTCGACGGTGAAAATGATCCCGACGTCGTAGGTTTGAATGCCGTTTCGGCAGCAATTGCACTTTCATCTGTTCCATGGAACGGGCCGGTGGCCGCATCCCGTATCGGGTATGTCAAGGGAGATAATGGCGAGGGAGACCACTTTATTGTGAATCCCAGAGTCGCCGAACAGGAATATTCGGAGTTCGATTTTATCGTTTCCTCATCTAAAGAGAAGGTTGTCATGCTTGAAGGGGGATTTTGTGAAACGAAAGAGGAGATAGTCGAAGATGCAGTAAAAAAGGCAAAAAAAGACAATGCGAAAATCATTGAGTGTATTGAAGAACTTGTGAGAATTGCGGGAAAAAAGAAAGATGAGATTCCTAAAGAAACAGAATCGGAAGAGCTCTATGCTCTCATTGAAAAAGAGTACAAAAAAGACGCGCATGAGGCATTTGACAAGGATGCGCAAACCGAGGGAAAAGGAGTGCATAGTCAGGAGCTTGCCGCACGCATTATCGAAGAACATCCAGATATGTATAGTCTCAAATCTATTGAAGCAGTGTTGGATAAAATGTTTAAAAAAACAGTCAGGGAAAATATCCTGAAGCATGGAAAACGGCTTGACAAAAGGGTTATTGATGAAGTGAGGCCTCTTGATGTTGATGTATCGATCCTGTCGCGCACGCATGGTAGCGCAATGTTCAAACGCGGTCAGACACAGGTGTTGACAGTTGCAACACTTGGAACGCCATCACTTGAACAACTCATAGAGAGTCCGATGGGGGAGGAATCAAAGCGTTACATGCATCATTACAGCATGCCACCGTATTCAGTCGGTGAAACAGGAAGGATCGGGGTGCCGTCCAGGCGTGAAATCGGACATGGAGCTCTTGCAGAGCGTGCTTTGGTATCCGTTATTCCTCCTGAATCCGAATTTCCCTACACGATACGCCTTGTATCGGAAGTCATGTCCTCCAACGGTTCAACGTCTATGGCATCAACCTGCGGATCAACACTGGCACTCATGGATGCCGGAGTCCCCATACGGGAACCGGTTGCCGGAATTTCTGTCGGCATGGTCAGCGATGAAAAGAAATATGTTCTTTTGACGGACATCATGGGAATAGAGGATTTCTCCGGGGATATGGATTTCAAGGTTGCGGGGACGAAAAACGGTATAACTGCGATTCAACTTGATATTAAAGTTGACGGCCTGACGGATGAAATGATTCATGAAACATTCGTGCGGGCAAAAACGGCACGCTTGAAAATTCTTGAGGCGATGCTCTCGGTTATTCCTTCACCGCGGGAAAACCTGTCCCAGTATGCACCGAAGGTGCAGATGGTGACAATTCCCACGGAGAAAATCGGAGAAGTGATCGGACCGGGAGGAAAAATGATCCGCCAAATCATCGCATCTACCGGAGCAACCGTTGATGTCGAGGATGACGGATCGGTAATGATTTCAGGGACGAACGATGAAGCGGTTGCCAAAGCCGTTGCATGGGTTGAAGGACTGGTGCATGAAGTGAAGCCGGGAGAAGAGTATGATGGTGAGGTAAAAAGACTGATGGGATTTGGCGCATTTGTTGAAATTTTACCAGGGAAAGAAGGACTGGTGCATGTGTCGCAAATGTCTACAGGTTTCGTGGCAAATCCTGCCGATGTCGTGGCTTTAGGCCAGAAAGTCAAAGTCCGTGTCATTGAAATTGATGACCAGCACAGGATAAATTTATCGATGTTATTTGGTGATGATGCAAAGAAAAATACCCAGGGAAGACCCAGAATGCCGGACAGACATGGGAGTCCTCACAGACCGCGCCGGTTTTAGTGTATGATAGTGATATGGGACAGCTTAAAACGATCGTAGAGGAGTATAGAAAAAAAATCGATTCCATCCGTTTACCAAAAGCTCTCAATGACAGGATTGTTGATCAGCTGGAAGAGGTGGCTCGGCTTCAAAACGATATTGAATCCCGTGTTCATGTCGAACAGATGCTCAGGTACATCGATTGGGTGGTAAGTCTTCCCTGGAACATCCGCAGTACTGATGTGTTGGATTTGACGACTGCCAAAGATATCCTCAATCAACATCATTACGGCCTTGATCCGGTGAAAGAACGGATTTTGGAGTATCTGGCAATTCTTCAATTAAACCAGGCCAGGTGGAATGAAAATACGACAGTTTACCCCGATAGCTCAACGCTTTCACATGCAATTCTTGCCAGACGCGCGCCGATTTTGTGTCTTGTAGGGCTTGTGGGTACGGGAAAGACGACACTTGCCAAATCGATTGCACAGGCATTAGGCCGAAAATATGTGCGTATTCCTTTCGGAGGCATGAGCAGCGCTCTGGATCTGAGGGGTCAATCACGTGTACGCCCGGATGCAGAGATCGGTCTTGTGATGAAGGGATTGCGCGCTGCCGGTACAAAAAATCCCGTCATGCTACTGGATGAAATTGACCGTGTTGCAGAATCAACACGGGGTGACATTATGGGAGTGTTGGTGGAACTTTTGGATCCGGAGCAGAACAGCGCTTTCACGGATCATTATCTCGATTTTCCATTTGATCTGTCTGAAGTATTGTTTATCGCTACGGCAAATAATACCACCCATATTGCCACAGCCGTCATGGACCGTTTAGAGCCGATACAGATGCCATCATACACGGATGAGGAAAAAATTATTATTGCCAGGAAATACGTTTTACCGGCACTCATGAAAGAATCCGGACTGACGGATACGAATTTAAAAATTGATGAAAGTATCTGGCCGAAACTTGTCCGGCCACTCGGGTATGATTCCGGAATCAGGAGTCTTGAGAGGACGTTGAATGCTCTATGCCGCAAAATTGCCCGCAACATAGTTGAAAAAAAAGGTACATCATATTTTATTACACAGGAAAATATCAAGGAGTATATTGACACATTTTAATTCACCCCACACCATCTACGGAAGCTCATTTTCGGGCAGGGATTCCATTCGGATTATATCGCTCGGGGGCATCGGCAGTGTCACGAAAAATATGTTCGTTTATGAATACCGCGTGGAAGGAAGACTCAAAGATATCCTGATTGTAGATTGCGGAATAGGATTTCCGGATTCCCAGATGTACGGTGTAGACCTGCTTATACCTGATGTGCGGTACCTGGGAGACAAGAAAAATAAAATCCGCGGTCTTGTTTTTACACATGGACACGACGACCATATCGGCGGCATTCCTTATGTGTTCAATAAAATAGGCAAGCCGAAAATGTGGGGGACGAAATTGACATCAGCTTTTGCCAATTTGAAGCTGAAAGAGAGCAAAATTCAGGAAAAAGTCCAGCCGGTAACGTTTGATACACAGCTGTCAATTGGAGTTTTTCGTGTATCATTTGTCCGCATGACCCATTCCATTCCCGATGCGTCCAATCTTGTCATTAAAACTCCGGTTGGCACTATCTATCACGGCAGTGATTTTAAATTCGATTTTTCACCTCTGGACGATAAATTACCCGAAATTGCAAAGATCAATGAAGTAGGGAAAAGCGGTGTCAGGCTTGCTCTTATTGATTGCTTAGGCAGTGAGCGGCGCGGTTTTACTCCATCTGAACAGATTGTCGGAGAAACGATAGAAAAAGAATTGTCTCATGCAAGCGGAAAATTTATTTTTACAACAACATCATCAAATATTTCCCGTATCCAGCTTGCTATCGAAAAAGCGATTGCATCCGGAAGAAGCATTGCATTTTTCGGCAGATCCATTGATCAGAATGTGGAAGAAGCCCTGAAACTCGGATATATGCGCTTTTCCAGGGAGCATATCATCCGCGATCGGGATCTCACCAAACTGCCCGTATCCAAACAATTCCTCATCGTTGCCGGCAGTCAGGGTCAGCCGGATAGCGCGCTTGCCAGAATTGCCAACGACCGCCATCGGTATGTACATATTGCCGCAACTGATACAGTTATGTTTTCTGCCGATGCTATACCGGGAAATGAGGAGGATGTCGAGGAGCTTATAGAGCAGATCTACAGGAAAGGTGCACGCGTGTCATATTCAGGTATCATGGAAGATCTTCATGTGTCAGGGCATGGAAGCCAGGGAGATCAAATGCTTCTTGTTTCAGCTCTTGGCGCAGATTATATCTGGCCGATAGGAGGAACGTATCGCCATATGATGCAATTCCGGCGTTTAGTTATGGAGCTTGGATATGATACAAAACATATCCTCATTCCCCAAGACGGAGCAAAGATTGATATATCACGTCAGGGGGAGTGCGTGACCGCTGGCCATGTGACTCTGGAAAATATCATGATAGACGGTCTTGGTGTCGGTGATGTACGTGATATCGTTTTGCGGGACAGGCAAACTATTGCGCTTGAAGGTATTGTGGTGATTGTTGTCCCGGTCGTGCAGGCAACAGGCAGACTTGCCGGGGAGCCTGATATCATATCCCGGGGATTTGTGTACATGAAAGAGTCCGGAGATCTGATCGGAAGAATGAAGCACGTAGTGCGTACATCAATGAAGCTGAAAAAAGGGAGGTTGATGAACTGGCAATTTGTGAAAAAGGAAATTTCCGAACAGACTGCAGAATTTGTATCTAAGGAAACCGGGCGTTACCCCCTTATTGTCCCTGTTGTTGTTGAAGTATAACTGGAGAATTACTATACTAATTGATACAGTCAGGTGGTTTTTATTATGGCAAAAAAGAAGAAACGGACATATCACCGGAGACGACGAAAGTTAAGCGGTTTAAAACTCAAGAAAGAAACGGTTCATGCCGTTGCCGCGTTATGGTTGTGGTTTTTTGCTATCCTTATTATCATTTCTTATTTTGCAGAAGGTTCTGTGCTTGAGGTAATAAAATCGTATATCATCGATTTTATCGGATGGCTCTATTATCTGCTGCCGATATTTATTATATCACTGAGCCTGTTATTTTTTAAGATTAAATCGGATATCGGAAAACCGACGACACCCGGCGGTATAGCTCTCATGCTTGCGGGTTTAGCGGGTATCAGCAGGGCAGGATTCTCTGGTGAATATCTTTGGAATTTCGCCTCAAACGCGTTATCCGGACAGGGGGCAATTCTCGTATTTCTTATAGTTATTATTATTGGTTTGATTATTTTGTCCAATGCATCGCTGGAATCTTTCCTGAATTTTATTATTGAAAAAACAGGAAATCTGACAGGATCCCTATTTGCGGGGAAAAGGGATACTCTCAAAGAAATAAGAATTATGGGTGGCGATCGGAAGGAGACTATGGTTATAAAAGGGAGTACGGACGAAGAAAAACCGGCTAGATCTCTGCCAGTGACAGCTGGAATAGTAGCAGGAAAAAATCCAGAGATACAGAAAAAAATACCCGGTGCAGATATCATGATTCATGATTCCATGAACCAACCGAAAATTTCCATCGCATCATGGAAATATCCTCCGTTTGATATTTTGTCGGACGGTCCGGGATCTAAAGCAGACAGGGGAGACGTACGGAAAAATGCAGGCATTATTGAAGAAACACTGGGCAGTTTCGGTATACGGTCTAAGGTTGTTGAAGTGAATAACGGTCCGGCGGTTACACAATATGCACTGCGGATTCCGCTTGGTACAAAAGTATCCAAAGTGACCTCCCTGTCCAGTGATTTGGCGATGGTATTGTCAGCTCCAACCGGTCAGGTGCGTATTGAAGCGCCGATTCCGGGCCGTGATCTCGTCGGTATCGAAATCCCGAACCGCGGACTTGAGTTTGTGACGCTGAAGAAAATGCTGAACTCTCCTGCTATGACCAAATCGAAAAGTCATTTGTCAGTTGCATTGGGGCTTGACGTATCAGGAAGTCCATTGATCGCGGATATCGGAAAAATGCCCCATGTTTTGATTGCCGGTACAACAGGCAGCGGAAAATCGGTGCTGGTAAACACGTGGATATGTTCTTTGTTATTCCGCACACGACCTGACCAGGTAAAATTAATTCTTGTGGACCCGAAGCGTGTTGAACTGACAGGATATAACGGAGTTCCGCATCTGTTGACGCCGGTTATCGTGGAGCCTGATAAAATAGTATCATCACTCCGGTGGGCGATGGGGGAAATGGACAAAAGGTATAAGCAGTTCGCTGAAGTTGGGGTCCGCAATATCGATTCATTCAATGAAATGTCCGGTTTTCAGGCAATGCCGTATATCATCATTTTTATCGATGAGCTTGCTGATCTCATGGCGTACGCTCCGGTTGAGGTGGAGGATTCGATCTGCCGAATTGCGCAAATGGCACGGGCAACGGGAATACATCTGGTTTTAGCTACACAGCGGCCGTCAGTTGATGTTATTACCGGACTTATCAAGGCAAATATTCCCTCAAGAATTGCGTTTAACGTGTCCAGCATGGTCGATTCACGTGTCATTATTGATATGCCGGGTGCCGAGAAATTGCTCGGAAGGGGTGACATGCTGTATATTCCGGCTGATCAGTCGAAACCGAGCCGTATTCAGGGTACGTTTGTTTCCGAACATGAAGTGAAAAAGGTGGTAGATTTTCTTCATGACAGCAATCCTCCTGCACAGTATACCGATGAGGTATTGAGCCAACCCGTATCAGGTGGCAAAAAAGGCAGTTTGGGGGGGCTGAGTATGGGAGATGGGAAAGATACCCTCTTTGATGATGCTTTGAAATTGATTTGTCAGCATGATAAGGCGTCTGCCAGCCTGCTCCAGAGGCGCATGAGCGTCGGATATGCGAGGGCTGCCCGGATTCTAGACCAATTGGAGGAAGCTGGCATCGTCGGACCGGCAGAAGGATCCAAGCCTCGTGACGTATTGTTTAAAAGCCCGGAAGAATATTATGCCACACTTGAACAAACAGCTGCCGGGCAATTAAATGAGTCATGAAAACAATTGGTGAGTATTTACGGGCCGGGAGGGAGAAAAAACGT
This sequence comes from Patescibacteria group bacterium, assembly GCA_041753515.1. GTDB lineage: Bacteria > Patescibacteriota > Microgenomatia > UBA10105 > UBA927 > JBGSUE01. The sequence goes on along the minus strand of JBGSUE010000020.1, from coordinate 972 downwards.
CTCACGTACCAGGCTGTCGAGGCCAAAACTAAAATCAGGGAGAAATTTCTCCGGGCTCTGGAAGAAAACCATTTTGAAAGTCTGCCTTCATTATCTTACGCAAAAGGATTTGTAAAAAATTATGCTGATTTTCTCGGTCTGGATACTGCAGTCATGCTTGCAGTTTTCCGCAGACAGCAGGCGGAAGCATCACGTACGCAATTGTTGCCCAAAGGTGTTGCGGAACCGCTCAATAATCCGGTATTCAGATTGACTCCTGGACGGTTTATGATCGTTCTGTCGGGTGTACTGGTCGTTGTGTTTCTCGCATATTTTGGGCTGCAGTTCCGGCGTATTTTGATACCGCCGCGATTATTGCTTGAGTCCCCGTCCGAGAATTTGGTCATTACGCAAAAACGTGTAGATGTCTTGGGTATTACTGATCCGGACGCCACGGTGACGATAAACGGCATTAGTGTTCCGGTTCAGCCGGACGGAAAATTTTTCGATCAGATTGCACTTGAGGGAAGTGAAACAAAAATAATCGTCGTTTCAACATCCCGGTACGGAAAAACAACTGAATTGGAAAAGACGGTAATCTACCAGACAGGCCAATAAAGGACTTGCAAAGACAGAAGGCCTGTGATACGGTAAAAAGAGCATGGAACCCACACAGCTTGTGATCATCATCATCAGTATTACTCTCGCCGCACTATTTGTGATTTTGGGAATTCAGGTCTATCATATACTGCGAGAAATTCGAGCAAGCATCCATAAAGCGAATAAAATGATCGATGATATGGGTCGGGTAACAGGCACGGTCGGTGATACGGTTGTGAATATGGGAGGATTTGTGTCCGGTCTGAAAAGCGGTTTGTCTGCAATTGCAACGCTACGAGGTAAGGGGGATAAAGATGAATAATGGAGGCAGGCAGGACAACCGGTTTTGGTTCGGGTTTTTTCTGGGCGGGCTTTTGGGAGCTATTATCCTTT
>JBGSUE010000019.1:0-8126 GCA_041753515.1 Patescibacteria group bacterium | reverse complement strand
TATACTGCATGCGGACTTGTATTCATCTCTCTGGCGCTTTCCAATAAATTTTCCCGGTACGCCTCACTTTTTACGGTAACGGCACTTGCATACGCCACAAACATTCTGTATTACGGTGCCATTGATACGGTCAATTCCCATGCAGCCGGTTTTTTCGTCAGTTCCCTGATTTTTTACCTGCTGATCACCCAAAAAGCACATTTTTTCATGGGGATTCTTACAGGACTCTTAGCTTCAACGAGATTTGCGGATATTCTTTTTCTCATTCCCGTTCTTTTGAATACTCCGTATAAAAAATTCCTGCCGGTTTTGACGGGTACAGCCGTTGGTTTTCTACCGCAGATAGCCGGCTGGATCTCCGTATACGGCACACCGGTGATCAACACGTATGCATTTGAGGGGGAATCGTTCCGGCTGGCAACACCCCGGATAATCGAAGTGCTTTTTTCTCAAGGGTATGGTCTTTTGACAGTCACACCCATCATTGCATTGTCCCTGTACTTCCTCACCCGGCAAAAAAACAGGCTGACTTTCAGTATTCTTCTTGTATTTCTTGCGGTTCTCTACACAGTAGCTTCCTGGGGCACGTATTGGCAGGGGGCAAGTTTCGGGGGGAGAATGTTTGTAAGCCTTCTCCCTTTTCTTTCATTAGGACTTGCTTATGCATATACACCCCTGTCAAAATCCATCAATCCACTAATCATCATCTGCGTCTGTGCAGGCATAAACATCTACTCTCTCTTGTCATTTCTTCTGTAATACGTCATCCCGGACAGACTGCAGGATATGTTGCGGCCGATGGAGTTTTGGCATACACCAGTGCATCCTCCGGCGAAAGAAGAATCCGTATCGGAGGATTTTGATTTGACGGCGCATCTATGATGCATAATCCGGGAAATTTCCAATATTCCGCAGTAAACACAAGCGTCTGATGTGTTCGTACATACTCCCGTATCACAGATTCATATTCCGGGTACACCGATGTATACAGGAAGCTCCAATTGATAAAAAGTACGTGAGGGGAGGCAAAATGCGGATCCAACAGGGAAATCATCGCGTCTACCGAATGATTTATATATGTGGCCTCAGGCGCTGCCAGAAAATAATCTTGGAGTATGGTTTGAAGGGACCCGAAATACGCTTCTTCATCACGTGTCAACCGTATGCCGGTCAAAAATTCCGGACTTTCGCGGTACCGGTCAGCTGCCAACACCCGTTGTGTGCCGGACGATATGCGGGTGTGGAAATACGATACGCTGATAATGCAGAGAGTCGCATAGAGTATGTATTTTACGCGTCCTGCCCTGAAAACCGCGTCAGCGGCGACGCGAAGTGCCGGTCCGGTCATGATGCTCGCCGCCCAAAAATAATGCCCCGGATCGGGGATAGGATAGTACTGCATCCAGGAAAAGATACCGGCAAGCCCCAATCCGGTTTCATAGGTATTTTGTTTGCGGACCGCCGATACGGTAAATACGATATTCAGCCATGGGATAAGCATCCACATCCAGCATGTTGGAAAGTTTAATACGCATTTGGGCATGAGAAGGCTGTTTGCCACCTGAAACACGGATACTCCCCGCACAACTCCGGCCCATGCATACCCGGCCGTGATTGACTGCTTCCACCAATCCGCAATCGATCCCGTCACGAAAAGGTACTGGAAAAATAGTAAAAAACATATGAGAATTCCCCCAAAAAACAGTCCGGATGATTTCATCCGGTTCTTTTTTTGAATATCATGAAGCAGAAAAAGAAAAACATACGCACACCCCAAAAATATACCGACCGGCTGCCTGCACAGGAAGGCCAGAAACGTACAGATGCCGACAAATACTGCATGAATGAAACGCCCTGAATATACAAATTTTCTGAAAAATATCAGGGATGCACACTGGAAGAATAGTGCATATATTGATGACCAGGAATGAAAATACTGCACATACACGGGAGCCAGGGAAAGCCAGATCACCATTGCCAGATAGAGTCGCGAACCGGAAAGAATCGGCTTCCATATTTTTAATAGCAATAGTCCGAATAACGCATAAAATACCACCGCACTCACCCTGATACTCATAAGATAGGGACCGAATATGATGGTAAAGAACGCCTGGATAAAAACAGTCAGTGCACCGTATTGGGTATATACTTCCCGGAATAAAGTTTTGCCGAGGCTCACATCAAGCGCAGGCTTCAGCATGATGCCGTCGTGTGTCGAGTCTACCCCCGCCCATGAAAAAAAACCGAAAAACAATAGTAAAAATATAACGAGAACTGTGTCCTGTCCTATACGCCGTAATATAACGTTCACAGATGTGTATTTTATGTATACCTTTTGTATGCCAACAATAATAAAACTATGCAGCCGATAGATGATATCAGGATACCGCCATACACACTGTATGGCCTGTATACGAATTCAACCGTATGTATACCTTGTGGAACTGCAGCCATACGGAATGTGTTCTGATATGGCTCAATTTCTTGATGCTTTCCGTCGACAAATGCCCACCAGCCGGGATAAAATGAGTCAAGCACAACAACACGGTCGCCTTCAACAAAATCTCCATATACCATCATGCTGGACGAATTTTTATCATCATACTGCACATTTCTCTGTGTTCCGTCAGCGCCCTGTATGAAAACCCGTGGAGTTGATAACGGCAGTGTAAAGACTATTACACCGCCGGAATCGGCAAGCGGGACTGCCCCTTTTTTAAGCCACGTATCATACTGCCTATAGCCGTCGATCACATACCCCGCGCCCGCCTCGCCAACTCGGGACAGATCATCCGGAATCCTGACTCCGGCAGGTTCGCGGGTTGGTTCCCAGTACTCCCTGTATGTTTTTTCTACCAGAGATGCATAGCCGTCTATACTTGATAATCCTGCTATCATATTAAGATTAGGACGCATGATACGCGCTGCCCACAGCGCTTCCGGATACGGCTCACCCTTGCCGGGAAGGTCAGCCGGATACGGAAATGTACCCTGCCTCGTATAGATTCGGGAATTGGAATCAGAATACCCGATACTGCGGCTGCTCTTTAAAACAGTCGCAAAAATTGCACGGGTTTTTTCAGGTGATGCTGTCACTACATCATTTTTTGCATATACGAAAAGATCGAAACAGAGAAGTGCAATCAGCAATATCCGTTTGTATGTCCGGGGGATTTTCAGTAAATAAACAATTGCAGTGCCAAATAGGATGATCGTATAAAAAAACGCATTATCTACAAGAGACTGCAGATATTTTCCAAATACACCCCGGGCAATAAGACCGCCGAATTCACGCTCCAGAGTATTATCCGAAAGGATAATATGATACAGATCGGTGACGTGCAATTGTCCCCATTTCAGAATAAGCCATAAGACGGCATACAGTATTCCGAAAATATTCGCCACCCGGATCAGATGCATATCTTTCAGATATTTCATGCCCAATGCTCCCGATGCGGCAATAAATAATGTATATAAATATAAAAAATGGGACGGAACGCGGAACATACCCAGTCCGGGGACAATACGGTAAAATATCCCATACAGCGGCGTATATTTTCCCATTGCAAGAAGTAGAAAAAGAATTGCCAAAAAAACCGGCCACCGGTATTTTTTCCGGAAAAATACGAGTGCAACCGATAACAATATGGGGAGAATCCCCGTATATCCGTACCTGCTTGCAGAATCATACCAGCGGGTACCGGAATCCGCAGACCCGGTAAACGCAGGAAGAACGATGCTCGGCAATGATAACGGGTGAAGGGAACCAAAGGTTGCATACGTATAATCCGAAGCCGGACGGGTGGAGCGCAAGGCCAGTTCAATCGAGGGCATAAGCTGGACCGCAGACAGCATGAGAACAGGGACATAATACAACAGTATATTTTTTACTTTATCGCGGGATGTATAAATTATGAGAACTCCAATACATAGATTGGAATAATACGTAAGCTGCGGATGGCCGGAAAAAATCTGGAAAACTCCGGACAAAACAGCCAGGACATACCACATCCGATTACCCGATTCCATCCATCTGATGATGAATAAAACTATCCAAGGCAGCCAGGCGGCAGGCAAAAGAATCTGGATATTTCCCATATACACGCCGACTGCCCCGGCACCAAATCCTGCAATTGCGCCAAATAGCGCGGATGGGAAATCTTTTGTTGCGTGAAAAAGAACAGCGTACGCACCTAAACCCAAAAAAAGGATGTGAAACACAGCAACCAGAGTCAGCCCACGGAACGGATCGGCAAACAGAAACAGTATATTTGCCGGATACAACAGCCCGAGGTTGATATCCGCCAGAAACGGGGTTCCTGAAAAAATATACGGATTCCACAGGGGAAATCTTCCCGCAAGTATTTCACGGACGAGAAATATTTTTGACGGAATTGTGATAAGCAGATTATCGCAGCAGTAGATACTGCTGCGGCCGGATATTTCACCTGCATACATGATTGTCCAGATGAAAACGACAAGAAAAATTCCGATAATTTTGTTATTCTTCATAATCAAATACCAAAAACGAATCTGCCACAACTTCACGGATACGATTCTGCGCGAATTTCCCGTCCCAGTGATATCCGCACCCCCACCAATTGGAGACACTGATGATGACGTAGAGAGGCTCCCCGCTTCCCACCGGATGGAATGCACAGATATCCTCATGAATATAGCTGCCGTACGTCACAGGACTCTCAAAACCGTACAGTGCCGCATCATCGCGGCCGAAATAGGAAAAGAGAACCGTTTCAGCAAATTGAGCATTAAGATATTTTTTAAGTTCAGGCAATCCCTGTCCCCAATCCAGATTGGAATCGGACAATATCCGGTACCTTTCACTTGCAGGACCCGCCAGTTCGTTTGCGTATGGCAGAAGAGACGGATAGCTACCGGCAAATGACCACATATACCACATGGCAGCACCTACAAAACCAATCCGCCACACTCCTTTCCACATGCGAACGACAACATAAGATGCAGCGACCGCCATAAACGGCAGAGCCGGAATGAAATACCGGACAAGCGGTGGGGTCCGTGACAGTATAAAAACGAAAAACATAAATACGGGCACGGCTGCAATAATCCGCTCCTGTTTTGAGCCAGCCATGAGCAGATACACAACACCGGCCAATCCAAAAAACAGGAATGGCATGGGAAGTGTGCGCGTAATCTGAACCGGCCAGAAATACCACCGGTACTTTTGGACTTCGCCTTCAAAAAACCATGCCGTGGTTTTTCCGGAACGCAGTATAGTGTTTTTGACAGAGGCCAGATAATTTCCAAGCGGTATATCTGCGTTCCGAAAGGTGTACATAATTGTGCGGGTTGAGGGAAATTGCACAACAATGCGCTCTGAAACCCGGTCCGGACCGGGTAGACCCTGAACAACTGCTGCCCGTGAGAATCCGTATCCTGCCCAAACGGTCAGAACAAACAATACACCCATCATGCCTGTTCTGACTATTCCATTTTTTACCAGTGAATAGATATACACGGGTATAATGAATACAAGCGACGGGACACGGACAAGAGCAAGAAAACCTGCAAGAATTCCCAATCGGAAAATTCTGGAGGTGCCATGGTGTATGAATTCACGAATGAAAAGGAGAAGTATAAACGCGTAGGGTACATCAAGTGTCAGATAATGGGAGTGGGCAAAAAATACCGGCAGAAACGCCAAAATCGACGCGGAAATCAGCCCTGCATGGCGACCCCCCGTAGTTCGGGCCGTTCTGTATGTCAGAATCAGTACCCCCAGAGCAAACAGTACTGTCACCATGCGCGGGAAAAAATAGACAACATTCGGCTGAATGCCACCCGGCAGCAGATTCAGAAAAAGCGGCAATACCTGCAGTGCATGAACGAACGTAGCGTTGTATGGATCCGTGGTATAGATTCCCTGATACCATTCCAGGCCCATCTGGATATGAGCCGGCTCATCAAACGTCAGGGATTCCGTGAGCGCACTGCCGGCCGAAAGCAGGATAAAAATGAAAAGAATGATTTTCATTGCGTAAGGACTAACCGGTAGAGGGCAGAGAGTTTCCGGGCTCCGATACGTATGTCATGTACATGCTCCGCCCGAAGACGGGCTTTTTTGGCATATGCGGCGCGAAGAGTGCTATCCAAAATGAAACGTTTCAGGTTTCCGGTGAGGGCAGATACATCCCCCGGTGCTGATAATAGCGCACAATCTCCCACATTTTCAGGAATACCGCCGGATGAAGTTGTCACAATCGGTAAACCCATGGCCTGTGCTTCGAGAAGTGTCGTGTTGTACTGTTCTTCCCACGTAGTCGTAGGTTTACTGGGGGCAATATAGATATGCGCTTTTTTGTATACTCCCGGCATCGCATCATATGATGATTGTATCCGTTGTATATGATGGTGCAATCCGTATTGCCGGACTCTTTTATCAAACTCCCAGTTTTTGGAACCGGACCCGGCAAACACAAAAGTAAGCACGTACTCTTTCAGATTTGCAACCAGATATTCAGCCGCATCAAGAATTTCGAATATTCCTTTATACCCTTCCATTCTGCCGCAAAAGAGGATTGTCAGATTGCGGGTTTGCGGATCTGCAATTTCTTCCTGCCGGCGCGGGTTGGGCACAAACCGCTTCGTATCCACATAATGGCTGATGACCGAAATTTTTTCCGAGTCAGCCCCTTCATCCATAAGTGCCCGTTTTGCCTTTCGGGTCAGGGCAATCATATGATCCAATTCCATTCTCGCACGTGCTTTATACGCATACCTGCCATGGATCCCTTCATTATTGAACGGTATTGTTTCCAAAACTGTCGCAACAACTTTTTTTATACTCCCCCGCGCCCTGGCGTTTAATGCCTGCTGGGTAAAACGGTAATATGTTTCCGCTGTGTGAACGATGTCAAATCCGGATAGGTGCTTTTCAAGACCAAAAAGATAGTGTGCGTCGGTGAACATCCTGTTGAGAATGGGCATTTTAAGAGGAAACTCGGGAAGATCCATAGGTGAGGGCAGATGGATCACCGGAAAAGAAAACCGGTCATGAAAGGGCTTAAGCGATGAAAACGCCGTAATGTCAAACTCTGCTGCCAGGGGTTCGAAAAACTGCATTTCAAACGCATTCAGGAAAGACCCGCGGACGATTGCCAATTTGATATGCCGTTTTAATGCCATAATGGTGGCGGAAACACGTTGGGTGTATCTGTCTTCCACAGGACTGCGTCATCCAAACGTTGCACCTGATAGTACCCGACAGATTGATATCTAATATCTTCTGCTGTACCGATTATATACGTCGGACGGTATTTCACAAAAAAATCATTGCGAATCCGTTCATCCGAATCATCAAACACAGGCGCGTTCGTATGGGACCAGGCATAATAATAATTGATGACGGGAATATCTGCGGCAACCAGATACCCCTGAATCCTCGGGTACATCTGTGCTGCGTAGAAATTACCGGAATCCCGCGCACGCAGGGATGCGACAATTTCGCGGGCCCCAACGACAGGCTTTTCAAACGCTTCGATAAAAAAAAGATGCATGGTAACCGGAAATGTTGTGAGGAATGACACGATCATAATCCCATACAAAATTCTGCCCCTGACACTCCTCCATAGGACTTCCAATGACCGGGCAACGAGCGCCACTACAAGGACTGTTGCAGGCACATACATCCTCTGCGGCACACGAAACGATGAAATAGGAGGGAATTCATACAGGTAATAAAACGGTGAATACGGATACCGGCATGCGACAAAGAGTGCCGCTGCCAATAATACTCCTGACAGAATCCTTACGCGCGCGTCGCTCCACACACGTCTTGCGTACAAAAAAACGAGAAACGGGATAGGGCTCAGATATGCATAATACTCGTACCAGTTCTGGTAAATTCCCAGAAATTCCTTGATTCTGGGTCTTCCCCAAAACGGAACATGCCAGGGCATGATAAACGGAAGGGGAAATAACGGCAGATGAAGGGATCCGCGGGTGGGATCGGCAATAATCCGGTTCCAGTAGGGCACTACCCGGAGAAAGTAGTCGAATAATTTGGGAAGCGATATAAGGATTACCATAAGTACTGTCAGAAGGATATCGCGCACAACCTTCTTCACTCTATGATCTTTATCGGA
>JBGSUE010000018.1:0-23148 GCA_041753515.1 Patescibacteria group bacterium | reverse complement strand
ATGCAATCAAAACCGCACCAACACAACTGAACGAGCACGATGCCCACAACAATATGCGGCTCGATTATATTTTCGTGTCCGAAAATCTAGAAAAGAATATTAAAGAATACTGTGTGATAAAAAATCAGTATACCCACACCGCCTCCGACCACTACCCGGTCTGTTTGACATTGGATGTGTAGTGTATTCCGATGAGAAGATTTTAAATATTTTTCAATGGGTACGGTTTAGAAGTATAGTTATGGTGTCATCGCGAACCCGCCTTTCGCGAAAGGCGGGTGTGGCGATCTCTTGATATGAACAGGAAGTATTACAGTGTGTATATCCTTACTAATCCGACAAATACGGTTCTATACACAGGTGTCACTGGGAATATCGTTGCCCGGATATACCATCATAAAAATAAATCTGTATCTTCGTTTAGCAGCAGGTACAATTTAAACAAATTGGTATATTATGAAATTTACGAAGATGTGAAACAAGCGATTGCAAGGGAAAAACAAATAAAAAGCCGGCAGTAGACAGAAAAAAATACTGCTTATCAATAATTTTAATCCAGGGTGGAAAGATTTATATAATAGTCTGGTGTAACGGTATGAGATTGCTTCGCCCCGAGTACTCGGGGCTCGCAATGACACTATTTCAGATGCTCGGGATTGCTTCTCCGTGTGAACGGTATCGCAATGACACTATTATTAGTATACCTTGATTTTATTCATTCATGTCTTAGGGCGTCGATGGGGGATATACCCACACCGCCTCCGACCGCTACCCGGTCTGTGTGATGCTGGATGTGTAGGAAAATTCGTTGACTATCGAATCATAGACGGGGTATCATTATTTTACCTGTTATGAAAAAAATATTTTTCATTCTTGCATTTATTTTTACTGTTTATGTATTTTTCTCCGCTGTTTATATTATTTCAGGTCCAGATTATTTCAGTGAATGTTATTCCCGCTCAACAAATTATAAAGATTGTCTTTCCATTCAATACATCGATTATTTTATAAAATTTCCTGGGATGTTAGTGAGCCGCTACACCCCAATTCATTTTATCTGGGGGGATATTTTCAATAATAATACCAGTGGGATACGGATAGGCACCTATACCTTCGGTGGTTTACGAATTGGCAATCATACAATTTTTCAAACGTGGCAAAAGGGTATGCCGATTTAATACTTTTTATCTTACTCATGTCTCAGGGCGTCGATGGGGGAGAGGCGGGAAGCGCGGCGGGCGGGGTAGAGTCCAAAGACCACTCCCACGAGTGTCGAGATGACAACGGCAATTACAATCCACGGAAAACTGACGACACGCGGGAGTCCCGCAACCGTTGCAATCAGGAGAGATCCGGAAATACCCAGGAATATTCCGATCATGCCACCCGATACGGTAATGACGACCGATTCGATCAGAAATTGCGCAAGAATATCCTCATCGCGCGCGCCGATGGATTTGAGAAGACCGATCTCGCGCGTCCTTTCGGCTACCGACACAAGCATAATGTTCATAACGCCCACTCCTCCCACGACAAGCGATATGGCTGATACTCCTGCGATGAGTGCGGTCAACAGCCCCGTGACTGTTTCGATAATCCCCAAGGACTCCTTGAAACTTGTCAGCGTGAAATCATTTTCATCTCCGTCTTTGATGTTGCGCCGAACCCTCAAAAACTGCGTGACCTCTTCCATGGTTTCATCCAGAATTTCCGTGTCAGTGACGCTGATGTCTATTTCCGTCAACTCCTCGTCGCCGCGGATCTCGCGCATCATGATATTCAACGGTACGATAACAGCAGAATTGAAAAAGCCTCCCATGAAACTGCCGCTGGATTTTGTTACCCCTATGACGCGGTATTTTGCATCATCAATCGTCACAGCAGCCCCAACCGGATCGGTATCATTCCCGAATAAATCCTCGGACACATCAATCCCCAGTACGATCACTTTGCTTCCCTCATCCTCATCGGCAATATCCCGTCCGTACAGGATCGTCGGTTTGAGCATTACCTGGGCTTCCGGCGTCAGCCCGTAGACAAGGTATGTTTTGTTGACATCGTTTGCCGAAACCGGCCGTGATGCAAAACCGATGGGTGCCACGGTTTCGATATTGGGAATTTGTGCATCGCGAATTGCATCTGAGTCCTCGATGGTTAAGGGCTCTCCGGATCCGCCTCCGAATGCGGCCATAAAATTGGCGCCCGGCGCAATCTGGAAGTAGTTGGTGCCGAATTGGGAGAGCTCCCGGGTGATAAATGCGATGGAGCTTGCCCCGATGGATGCAATGAGGATCACGGCACTGGTGCCGATGATGATGCCAAGCATGGTCAGAACCGTCCGGACCAGGTTTGACCTGAGTGTCGCGATTGCAGAGAGAAACAGTTCCCTGTATTCCATATTTTACGTATGTGTGTCCGATACCACGCGTCCGTCCAGAAGCCTGATCTGGCGGTGTGCGTACCGGGCAATATCCTCCTCATGGGTGATGACAACAATTGTTTTTCCTTTTTTGTTCAGCTCTTTAATGAATTCCATAATTTCATGTGCTGTCTTTGTATCCAGGTTTCCCGTGGGTTCGTCGGCCAGTATGATTGCAGGGTCCATCACAAGCGCGCGGGCGATAGCTACCCGCTGTACCTGGCCACCGGAGAGGCGGTTGGACATGCTTTCCGCTTTATCCGCTATCTTCATGAGGGCAAGCATCTCCAAAGCACGCTGTCTGCGTTCGTTTTTTTCTATGCCTCCATAAACCATTGGCCGCTCGACGTTTTTTAGAACGCTGGTGCGCGGGAGGAGGTTGAATGACTGGAAGACAAATCCGATGTCCCGGTTTCGGATTTCGGCAAGCTGGTTGGGCGAATACGCGCTGATGTCCCGGTCGCGGAAAAACTGGCAGCCGGAAGAGGCCGTGTCCAGAGCTCCAAGAATGTGCATGAGCGTTGATTTTCCCGATCCGGACGGCCCCATGATGGCGGCAAATTCACCCTGACCGATTGTCAGCGTAATGTCAGTGAGAGCAGGATACCGGTCTCCGTTTTCCAGGATGTAGTGTTTGGAAACTCTCTCCAGCCGTATAAGGGGCGTATGTTTCATGCTGTTCACATGCCAAAAAGTCCGGGTTTTTTCACGTCCGCGGCAAGCGCGCTGATCACGATTTGTCCGTCCGACAAACCGCCGGTGATTTCCGTCACCGCGGAACTTCGGATGCCTGTCGTGACGGGAACAAACGTGTACCCCTCTTTGGTTTTGGACGGAATGCGTACTGCTTTTCCTCCCTGGTAGGGTTTGACGGCGCTGTTGGGGACTGACAGAACATCGGATTTTTCACTCGTCACAATGGCTGCATCCAGGTTCATGCCGGGAAGGACCATTGCGTCCGGATCCGTGATTGTGAGGTAAGCATAATACCGGACTACACCTTTCACGTCGCGCCCCACCGTATCAACTCGTGCGACTGTGCCGTGGTACGTTTTTCCGTCAATAGCATCGACTGTTATTGTTGCTTTTTGTCCCGGTGTGAGTTTCATCACATCATCTTCCGACAGTGTCAGCACCGCTTCGGTTGCGGCTGCTGTCAAAAGCGAAAGGACAGGCGGGACGGGAGCAAGCGCGGAATTGATCGCTACTCCCGAGCCGGGAATGACTGCGAGGTTAGCGACAATGCCATCGGACGGTGCTACAACAAGTGCATCACGGGTGGCCATATATGCTTCGTACATTGCGCTTGTGAGGGCTGTGGCCTGGGCGATGACGGAAGATTGGGATTTGTATTTGGCTTCTGCGGCCAACCAGTCTTTCTGCACAGTCTGGAACTGCGGCAGTGTCCGTTTTTCCTCATCCGGTATCCCATCGGATTTTTCATACGTATCGTTCTGTGCAAGCGATTTATACGTATCCCATGCCGAGAACATATCAGACTGGAGAGCGTACGATTGGGCTTGGGCCACCTCAAGCGAACTCTTGGCAGACAGGTAATCCGCATAAGCTTTCTGCGTTTCAGCCCGGGTTGCAGAACTTTGTGCACGGAAAAGCTGATCGCCTTTTTTCACTTCCTGCCCGTTTTGTACATAGACTTCCGTTATCGTACCGGTGGCAGGGGAGTAGACTGCGACTGTGTTGTTTGAGGAAATCACTCCCGAATCGGTGACAGTCTGGGTGACGGTTGCCCGTTTCACCGTATCGGTCGTATATGCAGGTTTTTTCAGCCTGTTGGCAACACTAATCATAAGAATGACCACAGCAATAATGAGAAAGAGTAGAGTACGCCATTTCTTTCCAAACGGTGACAGGATAAATGAAAACAGCTTCATACGTATAGGATACCACACAGAATGAAAGAAAATCCCATCCCCGGTTGTATTACCAGTAAGGAGGTGAGATGTATATGAAAAAAACATTGATGATTGCGGGAATTGTTGCAGGAGTGGCAGCAGTTGCAGGACTTGTGAATGCCGGAAATGTATTAGCTTACCGTGGTGACCCGGCAGTGCAGGGACCGAATTATAGTCCGGAGCGCCATGCAGCAATGGAAAAGGCTTTTGAAACAAATGATTACAACGCTTGGAAAGAGCTGATGCAGGGAAAGGGAAGAGTAACGCAGGTGATAAACGCACAGAATTTTTCCAGGTTTGCCGAAGCACATAAGTTGGCTGAAGAGGGAAAAACCGATGAAGCAACCAAAATTCGTGCAGAACTCGGACTTGAACTTAAAAACGGAACCGGAAACGGAACCGGTATGAGATACGGAAAAAACAGGTAAGGTATACAATGTACACCATGACAGTCAGTGTCGGATTATCAGATGAAAAGATTGTCGAAAATACAAGAACCGGAAACAAGGAATTGTTTGCGGTTCTTGTGCGGCGCCATCAGGATGCGCTTGTGCGCTACGCCCGGTATCTGGTGCATGATGAACACAAGGCGCACGACGTGGTGCAGGAGTCATTCATCAAGGCATATATGAATCTCAACGGTTTTGATACGCGCAAAAAATTTTCAAGCTGGATCTACAGGATTGTCCATAATGAGGCAATGAATATGGTAAAAAAATACAGGAAGGAATATCCTCTCGTTGATGCCCAGGAGCTGGTTAGCGGAGAAGATCTTCTTGGCGATCTGGGACGAAAGGAAACCGTCCGGATGGTTCATACATGTCTTAATGATTTGCCGATACTGTACCGTGAGCCGCTTGTGCTTTTTTATCTTGAGGAAAAATCGTATGAAGAAATCAGTGATATAGTGCGTATACCAATGGGAACGGTTGCAACCCGCGTGAACCGTGCCCGGGGTATGATGAAAATAGTATGCAAAAACAAAAACTAACCATTGCGGATGAGGTTTTGGAAAAAATCAGGTCGGACAGGATCGCGATGCGTCCGCGCTGGCATTTTATTGGAGGATCGATTCTTCTGATTGCCGGTATCGCCGGATCGTTCACCGTATCCGTTTTCCTCGTGAGCCTCATTGTATTTTCGCTCCGCACCCATGGCCCGATGGGAGCCGTTCGCTGGGAACAGCTTGTGTCCACATTCCCCTGGTGGGCAATTCCGGTTGCCGTATTCGGGATTTACGGCGGCATTGCACTTCTGAAACGTTACGATTTTTCCTACAGGAAAAATTTTGGTACCATTATCCTTGCAGTTGCCGTATCGGTTATCCTATCAGGATATCTGATTAATGCAACCGGCATTGATGCGTGGTGGGCGGGGAGAGGCCCGTTTGATACATTATACAGGCGATATGACGGATCCGGCCAGGGTGGGGGTCATGGCCGGGGTTACATGAGAGGGAGGTGAAAGATATGATAAAAATGATAGCAATAACGATGATCTCGTTGTGTTTGGCAGTATCCGTTCCGTTGGTGTTGGCCAAAGAGAATGGAGAGCCGGGAAACGGAAACATGAATGAAAACAAAAACGAGGTCATGAATCAGGGTGAAGAATCACAGCTGCAGGAACAGGAAATGGAGAATGAACAGGAAATGGAAGGGGCATCCGGCCAATTCGGAGCAAACCGGAGTGAAAATGCATTTGAACACATGAGCACAGTTGCGGCCCGTGTCATGGAACTTCAGCAGCTTGGGGATCGTGAAGGCGGCCTGGGTGAACAGGTAAGGGAATTTGCACGGGAGCAGAACCAGACCCAGGAGAAGCTTGACGAGGATCTTCAAAAACTGGAGGACAGACGGGGTTGGATGAAATGGCTGGCAGGTCCCGATTACAAAGCCATTAAAAACGTAAAAGCCCAGATGACACAAAACCAGGTTCGCATTGAACAACTGAGGAAATTGTCTCTTGAGACACAAAATGAAAGTGACGCGGAAAAAATACGCGCAATGATCATGGCGCTTGACGAAGCGCAAGTGGCTTTACAGGAGAGAGTGCAGGCAGAAGAGGGGACAAAGAGCATGTTGGGGTGGCTGTTCCGGTTCATGAACAGGTGAGATTCAGGAGGTCAGTATTTCCAGGGCGTCCGCGAAACGGCGCGTGGCCTCTTTGTCCAGTTCAAAAAACAGGTACGGCTCGGTGAGCTCAAGCTCCATCAGTCGGAGTATTCCGTTGTCGTCAACCGCGTCCACCCGGGCATACAGAAGTGGGGTATCGATTTTTTTGATGATATCCTCTGCCTGTTGTATGAGATCATCAGAGGGTTTGACTGAAATATCTTTTCCGCCATATCTGGGCTGTGTCCGGAAATCATCCTTTTTTGGCATTTTTTTCACAGCATGACTGTATGCATTATTAAAGAATATAAAAGAAAATTCTCCGTCGGCAGATATTTGTGGCAAAAACGTTTGAATCATCGCATCATGAGATGCATGAATATTTTCGATGTACCGATACATCGAAACTATGCTGTCCCGTGGATATTTTTTCACATGATGCGCACTTGCCCCGACTGTGGGTTTGATGATGATTTCATCTGCCGGAAGTCCTGATAATATTTCTTCCAGATCAAACGGTTTGCCTTTTTCAAGAATCCTGGTGGGGATAATGGGGACGCCTTTGTTTTCAAGTTCCAACAAATACTTTTTGTCGATGTTCCACAGAACCATATCTGCAGGATTGAATACTTTCACGTTTTGGGTTTTAAGTTTTTGTAGCCACTGGCGGAATGTGTCGAAATGGCGGTAATAATTCCAGCAGGAGCGCAGAACGACGGTGTCAAATGATCGCCAATCCGCGTCGGGATTGTCCCACGGGATTTCCGAAACCGTATATCCCCGTTTTTCCAGTTCCGGCGGCAGAAGTTTTTCGCCGTATGTGAGATGCGGCTCATCAGTATCCGTGATCAGTGCAATGGATTTCATATATATAAGTAACCGTTCATGAATGGACAAAATTGTGTCATCCTGACCCCGAGTATTCGGGGGAAGGATCTAGATTCTTCGCTTCGCTCAGAATGACGATTTTTGTAACTTCTTATCTTGTATACATATTATACCGTTTCAGAAAATTTTCAGCAGCGTGGTATACTTTGATAATTGGAGGTATCTATGATGAATTATTCCTGGGGATGGCCAAACCATATGTGGGGTTGGGGAATATTTTCCTGGCTCCCGAATGTTCTATTCTGGGCGGTCTTTATTTGGGTTATTGTATCATTAATCAAAAGTTTCAAATCCGAAGGTAAACATCTGCCGCATGACGGCGTGCACGAGACTCCGCTTGATATTGCCAAAATGCGCTACGCGAAGGGTGAGATCACTAAAAAAGAATTCGACGAGATGAAAAAAGACTTGAAAGAATAGTGTCTTACCTGAGTAGATATATGCCGATCGTTGTGAATATTGCCCGCCGATTTTCGATTCCGTAAAATATCATCATTGAGGCTAACAAAACTATTTTCAGTACACTAACAGGCGTGGAATAATTCATCACGTACATGCCACACACAATTGTGTCATTGCGAGACTCCGCCACAGCTGGCGCGGCGAAGCAATCTCATACACATTTATATTAATGAGTTATATAAATCTTTCCATTGCGGATTAAGTTTATTTATTAAATCCAGTTTTTTCTTTCTGTTTCCGGCTTTAATCTGTTTTTCTCTGGAAATAGCTGTTTTTACATCCTCATAGACTTCGTAATACACCAGTTTATGTAAATTATATAAACGACTGAATGAAGAAACGGATTTATTTTTGTGATAATAAATTCTGGCTAACAAGTTTCCGGTTACTCCTGTATACAATACAGTATTATACTGATTGGTGATGATATAAACACAATAGTATTTATGCATGTATGAACGAGATTGCCGCGCCGTCGGAACGGACTCGCAATGACACTATTTCATTATATATTCTTAAGAATAATCAACAATCAGTAGCAATAATTTTCCATAAGGCACTAATGTGAGAAAGTCAGATGATATGAATAAAGATCTGAAGATAGGGGTCAGCGCAAGAGAAAAATTCCGACGGTTGTGAGCACCGCCCCGATAATTTTTCTGCCCATATTGTTTCTTTCTTTCAGAAATATCATTGCCAGAACAACCGTTGTGATGGTGGATGCTTTGGTAATGCTGGAAACTTGTGCAACGGCAATTCCTGACTGGACGGGTATATAAAACGTTATCGCTGCACAGACATACAGAAATGTATACATGATTAAATTTTTATTGACAAGCATAACGTGATGTTTAAGATTTGCAAATCGTCGGATCTGTAAAGTAAGTAAAATAGAACCAACGATAAATGATGAAATCGGCATAAACGAGAACATATCTAGAGATCGAAGAATGAATGAGTCAATGATAACAGCGCTGCCATAGGCACTGGCAGATATTATTGCATACTGTACTCCAGATGACGCTGTCCGTTTGCGTTCGTACTGAACAATGATCACCGCAATAATGAGAAGAAGTGCACCGGATAACTGTGCGGGAGAAAGTGATTCATGTAAGATGATAAATGACAACAGTATGGTAAACAATGAACCTGACGTGGCGATGATAGACATTTCCGAAGCCTCGATACATTTCATTGCCTTAAAACCATACAGGACGCCGACTGCGTACAGGAGCGCAGATGCCAGAAGGTATGCAAGAGTAATGAGATCAGGAAACTGAAAACCAACAAAAAGTGCAACTAGGATTTGAAAAGAAGATAAGAGAAATGAAAAAATTGTCGCTGATACAAGCGGATCACTATTGTCCTGTTTCATTGCAATCCTTTGGAACAGACTTGAAACAGACGCAAAGATAACACTTGAAAGTGAAAATACCAGCCAGTACATGGGCAATAGTATATACTATGCATATCTATGGTTGCCATACGGAGATTAAAGCAGGATCGGTGGAAGGAATACCGGGATTTCCGGCTGCTGGCACTCAAAACCAACCCTGAAGCATTTGGCAAAACCTGGGAGGAGGAGAGCCGATTGACAGAAAAGGAGTGGAAGCGCAGGCTGCCCAACGTGCTTTTTGCCGTGGATGATGACCGGATAATCGGAATGACTTCCGTTGTAAGGGATTTGGAGCAGGCACATAAACATGTGATCCATTTCTATAGTGTATTTGTGAAACCGGAGTATCGAAGAAGCGGCATAGGGTCAATGCTTATGAAAGAAGCACTGCGCGTTGCGGGCACGTTTTCTGAATGTGTAAAAATAAAACTGAATATCAATAAGGAAAATACGGCAGCAAGGAAACTCTACGAAAAATCCGGATTCACCATTGCAGGGGAGCTCAAAAAAGAACTCCTGGTAAACAGTGTATATTATGATGAGTATGTGATGGAGAAATTGCTTTGACAATCGTCTAATAATCGTCCAATCATCGTCTATGATTTAAGCATGAGTTGCGCATTTAATTGTCATTCTGAGCATTCTAATGCGAAGAATCTAGTTTAATCATAATTATTAGATCCTTCTCCGCCAGAAGGGCGGATCAGGATGACATGAGACTGCGTAAGTACTGATTCAAGATATGAAAATTCTGGTGTTTACGGAAGGCACCATAATCATGCACAAATCTGCAGCCGGAGTCAGCCGGCTGAAACGTGTCTGGCAGTCGGCAACCCGTGAAACGTCGGTGTCTGATTTTGTCTCATACATCCCAAATGGGAAGGCAGTTGATAAACTGAATACATGGAAAGAACAAGGGGCAGAAATTTTTTATCTGACATCACGTACTGATAGAAATGAAATCGAAGACATACAAAATGTTCTGAAGAACTTTTCTTTTCCGGATTATCAAAATTTATTATTCAGAAAGTCAGGACAGGAGTACAAAGATGTGGCTGAGGAATTGATGCCGGACGTTCTTATTGAAGACGATTGCCAGAGCATTGGAGGGAAAATCCAGATGACATATCCGCATATCAGTAAAGGTTTGAAAAAGAAAATCAAATCCATCGTCGTTGAAGAATTTGCAGGGATAGACCGGTTGCCGGACGAAATTTCCATGTTATAATTTATCGGTATCTATGGACAAGATGTATATCGATAAACTGGCGTTTATAGATATAAAAGACAATAAAATCCTGTCGACGCTGTCACGGGGGAAGGATACGTGGTATATCCCCGGCGGGAAGCGGGAAGGGGAGGAGTTGGACGAGGAAGCTCTCATCCGCGAAGTGAAAGAAGAATTGTCCGTAGATATCATCCCCGAGACCATTGAACACTTCGGGATATATGAGGCACAGGCGCATGGAAAACCACCGGGAATTATAGTGAGGATGACGTGCTTTACGGCAAAATTTGAGGGCGAACTGGCCGCATCTGCCGAAGTGGCTGAATTCCGGTACGTCGGATACGATTGGAAAATGAAAAGTTCCCCCGTCGACCAGATCATTTTTGATGATTTATTCAATCGGGGATTGATAGAATAATTGAAAATTCCGGTGTGTGAAGTTTTTCTGGTTTGTGAGCGTTAATAGGCGATAATCCTATAGTCTATTGACATTCTCTGGTGACTCTGGTATAGTACACGGATTGACGGCAGATTGTAAGGTTAAAATCTGCTTAATAAAATTTTAATATTTCATTTGGCTATAAGTTAAAGATACCCCAAGATTTTACTTCTTATATTTGTATCTTTCTTTCCCAAACCAGAACTATTTTTCTTGTTTTAAGCAGTTTTTTGCTTTCCAAAAATGGGAAAGCCTGAAAGGATATTATGCAAAGATACAACAATCATTTTCGAAATTCCAACCGCAGACCTCCGGTGCGTGGCGGGAGAGGGCGTGCGGCAAAAAGACCGTTGGATGCATCGCTTTTTGTGAAAAAAGCCAACCCGGCCATACAAATGGCAGAAACAGAGACCGGCAGTTTTGACGGGTTTCGATTATCCGGTGCACTTGTGCAAAACATTAACCGCTCCGGGTACAAGAATCCCACACCGGTGCAGAAGCTGGTAATTCCGCATGTGCTGGCCGGGCGTGACGTCGTTGGTGTTGCCCAGACCGGCACCGGAAAAACAGCCGCATTTTTACTGCCTATTATTGAACAGTCGATGCATGACAGCAAAAGAAAGACACTGATTATTGCTCCAACACGCGAGCTTGCAGGCCAGATATTCTCCGAGTTGAAGAAATTTTCAGCCGGTGTTTCATATTATGGCGCTTTGTGTGTCGGAGGGATGCCGATGGGCAGACAAATTGACGCACTGCGGAGAAATCACCAGTGTGTCGTGGGTACTCCGGGAAGACTCAAGGATCTTGAACGGCAGAGAGTGTTGTTTTTTGATGCTTTCAGTGTCGTGGTTTTGGATGAAGTGGACCGGATGATGGATATGGGTTTTATCCGCGATATTGAATATATTATGGGAAAAACCCGCAAGGACCGGCAGACTCTTTTTTTCTCGGCAACCATTGCGGAAGACGTGAAACGGATCATGCAGAAATTTTTAAAAGATCCCGTCCATGTGACTGTGGAGCAGACTAAGCCTTCCGAGCAGGTAAACCAGGATATTGTGAGAACCCGCGGGAAAGACAAGGTTGAGATCCTTCATGAAATGCTTATTCAGCGGGAGTTTTCCAAAGTACTTTTGTTTGGCCGGACCAAATGGGGAGTAGAACGGTTGTCCAAACAACTTGCGACTCGGGGTTTCCGGGTGGCAGTGATCCATGGGAATAAGCGACAGTCACAGCGGGACAGAGCGCTTGAAGAATTCAAAAGAAGCCGGGTGCAACTCCTCCTGGCCACTGATGTTGCTTCACGCGGCATTGATGTATCGGACATTACCCACGTGATCAACTACGATCCGCCTGATACGTACGATGAATATATCCACCGGATCGGCAGGACCGGTCGGGCCGGAAAAACGGGTTCAGCCATCACGTTTGTGGACTGATACCTTCGTTTCTGGTGTATAATTTCTCCATGCCATTTTATATTTTTGCCTGGATTGCGGCGTTTTTGTATGGGGCGGTTACCATTGTCAGCAAGCTTACCAGCAAGTATTCCATCACCAATCCGTGGATGTTCAATTTCCTCTGGTCTGCGGCACTCGTCCTGTTTTCCGTACCGACAGCGCTTCATTACGGGGCAGGTTTGCCGGTGGACTGGTGGCCGCTCATTCTTATCGGATTTTTCAATGCACTTTCCTGGACGCTCTTCACCCTGACACTATTCCAGCTTGATGTGAGCGTAATCTCACCTTTGTATAATCTGCGCACTCCGCTTGGTTTTCTCTTAAGCGCTGTATTTTTAGGTGAAATACTGGACCCGTCAAAAATCTGGTTGGTGCCCGTCATTACTGTTGCGGGGTTTTTCGTTACCTATGACGAGAAATCTAAACTGACTTCATTTTTCCAAAAAGGGGTAGTGATGGCGCTTTTGGGAATGGTTGCCGCAACGCTGTCCAATATCGTGACAAAGCAGGCAATTGGGGTAAACGGATACTGGAATGTCATCCTGTGGCCGAATATCATCGTGCTGTTCTTTCTTCTGTTTACATTGCCAAAATTCCGGCTTGATGTCCCAAAGATTACAAAACAACATATCGGCATATGCCTTCTGTTGGCGGCTGTTGAAACTGTCGGCACTCTTGCAGCAAATAGGGCGTATGCAGAAAATGTTGGCGTATCCAATGCTATCATAAATATTCCGATTTCCATGATAGTGGCAATCGTTTTGTCAATTGTGGCTCCCAAACTTTTAGAGCATCATCCGGTGAAAGTCTATGCCATCCGTATCACTGCCGCCGCCGTGATGGTGGCATCTGCAATCAAACTTTCCGTCTGACGTTATTTCACATATTTCCTGAAGAAATCAACAGTGCGGGACATGGCTTGGGAGAATGCAGTGCCCGTCATGTTGTGATCTGCCCCCGGATATTCGTAGAATTCTGCAGTAACTCCGGCATCTTCAAGTGCTGAAAATAAACTGCGGGACAGTTCAACCGGGACTTCCGAGTCATTGTTTCCGTGATGGAGTTGTATGGGCGTTGAAATGTAAGAAAGATAGTTGTATGGTTCGATCTGGTCCCAGTAGGCGGGGTTTGCACTCGGCGAGCCGTATGTTCCAAATACATCAGCAGATTGCCGCTTGAGAAATGTTATCCGGTCCAGATATGTTTCAAGCATATCGCGGTAGCTCCCCACGACTCCTGCCCAGAAGACTGCTGCTTTGACTTCATCAGTGATTTCTATGACCCGCAGTCCGATTTCTCCTCCGTTTGAATGTCCCCACAAACCCAGCGCGTCCGGATTGACGCCGTCAAATTCACGAAGAGCGGCGAGTGCATTGAGGGAATCGATCGTGTAATCGGGTGAAAAATGCGCACCGGTTGCCACTCCTTCACTTTTTCCGTGTCCCCTCAAATCCGGTTTATACGTGATAAATCCGCTCTCTGCTAGACCTCCTTGCGTTGCCACATAGTCGGCCGTCGTAACGTATGAATCAGGAGGCAGGTACCCGTGTAAAAAGAGGATGGCAGGAAACCCGTTTTGGGGTTTGGCGCCATTTGGCACTGTCAATAAGCCATAAATGGTAAGTCCATCCGACTGGTACGATGCAATAAAGCGCGTATAATTGGAGCCGGGTGTGAGCGTTTCGGTAATGGTAAGGGGAGTAGCTGGATACTCGCGCGCCCGCAATACCTCAATAGCCATCGCCGGCGGCTCTTGAGATAGTGTCGGTATGGCATACGTTGTTTCGGATACTGGATCGGGTTGAGGAGCGGTATTTTTTTGCTTCAATAACAATAATCCTGCCATAAATCCCGCTGACAGAAATAGTAATGTGAGCACATATTTCATCATGCAGGTATTTTATCACGTGTTGCTATATAAAATCGGTAGTGTTTGATATACTACAGGATGTAATTATGGTACAAAGAGAGGCATTTACACATATCCGTCCAGATCCGTTACGTACGGAAATTATTTATCCTCGTGAAGAATTAGTTATCGGTTCTTACTTGGAATGTCAGGCTCTATTAGAAATGTTGATAGCTGGGTCTTCTGTATCAGGTGGAAACGATGCAGTGCTTCGTGACCGGACTTGGCCGATACTGCGGGAGAGTGTGATTGATCCCCCTGTTTGGGAAAGCAGTGATGGGCCATTTATTCACTGGGACGGAATGAAAATTGTGCACAGACCAGATGTTTCACTTGGGCGAGTCAATCAATCTCACATTGGTGCCTTTGTAAGTCCTTCTATCGGATATCGTGGAAGCCTTGAAGATAGATTTTTTCAGAGAGATCACTCCGGAGATGTTGTCTTTGCCTGTACGGCAGGGCCGCTGGATATTATCTTGGATTTTGATTGTGTGACAGATAAACATCATCCTGATATTCAGTTTGCAGAAATTATACGAAAGGAAATGCACACAGTAAAATCGGAAAGCGGATCAGATCCTCAATCACCGTTTCAAGATCTTGCTAATAGTACATCCGAACAAGCAGCTGTGAGATTTATTGTTGATCATTTGAATCCAAGATTTTTTGATGCGGCTGAAAAAGCAGGAATTGTGGGGAAAGCAACAGTGGCAATGGGAATCCTTGACCACAGGACAAACAGGGCAATAGGTGCAGTATCGGGAGATACTGAGTTTTCATGTATAACTCCAAGTGTCCGCGGAAGCCGAAGACGAAGAAGGATAGAATCGACGAAAGCACAGATTCTTCAGCATCCAGATACGGCTTTGATTGACGGGATAACTGTTGGCGCGCGGCATGCCGGAGAACCGGAGGAAGCAGAAGCATTTGCATATTCAGCATATCGCGATAAATTTAACAGGAAAAAATCGGATCCTGCAGTAGGAGTTGTCGGACTTGGTGATCCGACTTTTGCCCACCATCATCTTGCAACTGCGACTTTTGATGCATCGGATCCCAATACACGTATACTTGTCTATAGCGACGGCATGTCAGCTCTTGCTTCGCATGCAGGAATCCGCCAACCGTGGTTATTGGCAGACGTAATCGCACAAACGGACATACGAAAAATGATTAATCTTATTACGATAGTGGAAACTCAAACAATAAGTGAAGGCATGCAAAACAGCTTGCTCATGATATTTTTGTTTATTCAGATGCAGCATATGAGGAAAAAAATTATTGCTCCTATTGGTTCTCCAATATCGGATATGAATGGAATTTGGGATCCGGAGAAAGAACCGAGGGGGAAAATTGATGATCTGTCGATTGCAGGAATATATCGAAGCATGCCCCGATATCGTTTCGGTGTTGTTGATATTTCGCATCTCCATTCGTTGGGATCAGTTCAAGAGGAGTTTGGTAGAAGAATGAAGTTCCTCATGGATAATCTTGCCATCAGATAGAATCTGTGGTATTGTGTGTGAAGTGTATGGGGCAATCCGGCGATTATTCCGGAGCTGTGCCGCAACTGTACATCCATCTTATTCAGGTTTGAACCCTGAAAATTTCTTTAATACGTAGTATTACGCATTATCAAACTAAGAAATTTTTAGGGAAAAAGCTGGTTAGATGGATGGATACTGAAAAAACCTTCTTTCAAACCTGAGTTTTTTTAGTATATAGCCAGAAAACCCGTGCATCGATATTGTTTCCCGAGCAGGAGGTATATATGAAATTCAATAAGCAGTTTGTGGTAGCCGCCGGCATTGCAGTCTGTATTGCCGCAGGATTTTATTTCGTAAGACCCTCACCCCCGGCTCCAGTTCGAGTCCAGTTTGGCATAAAACAGCCTGACACGTTTTTGTATGAAGGCGTCGACAACAAAGATGCACTGACTCTTTTGAAAGAAATAACTGACGTGACATTGGATACGGTCGGAATGGTCTCATCTATTAACGGCCGGATGGCTGACGCAGAAAAAAAAGAATTCTGGGCGTTTTACGTGAACGGTGACATGGCAAGCGTTGGACCTGCCGATTATGTGACCAAAACAGGGGAGAAAATTGAATGGAAGATAGAAAATTACTGATGGATTCAATTTTTATGTCTCATCAAATTATTTGTCATTGCGAGGAGTCAGCGACGAAGCAATCCCGATTTGAAAACGGGATCGCCGCGCCATCAGAATGGACTCGCGATGACATAAGAACAATATGAAAAATTTACTCAACCCCATGTTAATAATAATTTTGGCAGCGCTGTTCCGCCTTCTTCCGCATCCGCCCAACATGGTGCCTATTGCGGCAATGGCACTTTTCGGCGGCGTGTACATCAACAAAAAATTTGCCCTGCTTGTTCCTTTAGTCGCTCTTTTCATATCGGATATTTTTTTGGGTTTTCATGGCACAATGCCGTATGTGTATACGGGGTTTGCCGTTACCGGACTCATCGGTATATGGCTGAAAAACCACAAAACAGTTGGATTTGTGGCCGGTGCTGCACTTTTCTCGTCTGTCGTCTTTTATCTTCTGACGAATTTCGGCGTCTGGGCAACCGGCACGATGTATACGAAAGATCTCCCGGGCCTTATTGCGTGCTATGTGGCCGCCATCCCGTTTTTCCGCAATTCCTTGATGGGAGATATGTTCTATACGGCGCTCTTTTTCGGTGGATATGAATTCGGTTTAGGCCGCGTTCACGAATTGCATAAGAGATATTCAGTTGTAGTGACGCGGCACAAAGGGCCGTAACAGACGAGCCCTTAGCAATATTTCGCAATATCTCGCCACATCTTGCAACATTACGCAATCGTGTGATAGAGTGATGGTGTGAAATTTCCTCCTTATTTTCAATCGTCAGATGTGATTCGCCAGTCTTTGTATGAGCTTGATGTATTGAACGATGCGTACAGAATGCGGCCGATTCCACAAGATGCTGCACGCCAAATCAGGCGAACGTCAATTCTCAAAAGCGCTTTATACAGCGCGCGAATCGAAGGAAATTCAATGACAGAGGCAGATATGCAGACGTTATCCGGGGACATTGAAAGCCGCGAGGTTTTGGAAGTACAGAATCTTCATGATGTGTATGAACGCCTTGAGACGTACAAAGACAGAAAAATGACGATTGATCTTGTGTGTGAATTTCACAGGATCGTCATGAAGAATATTTCCGCCGGTGCCGGACATCTGAGGATTGAGGATTCGGCAATATATAACCAGGCAGGAATCGCCGTCTATCTGACACCAAGGCCGGAAGATGTGCGGCCGCTTCTTGTGGAACTCTGTTTTTATCTCAACAGCAATAATGATCATCCGGCTGCAGCAGCTGCTCTCTCCCATATCTGGTTTGAGAAAATCCATCCGTTTCTTGACGGAAACGGGAGAGTGGGAAGAATCATGTCGGCCTTTTTTTTGAAGCAGTCAGGATATGATTTTGGCGGTTTGGTGCCTTTGGAAGAATATCTTGAAGCACATCGTGACGAGTACTACAGATATTTAGGCTATGACGCACAGGATGTATCGCCGTTTGTAGAGTTTTTCCTCAAAGCACTTGTACGGAAGGTGAGGCTCGTTCTGGAGAATCCGTTGCCGAAAACCGATAAATATACGCATTTATTGCCGCGCCGGGGTGAAATCATGAGAATTTTGGATGACCACAGAATCGTATCGATGGATTTTTTGAAGCGGAGATTCCGGAAAATTCCGGAGCGTACGCTTCAGAATGATATAACACAGCTTATTGAAGCGGGTTATGTGAAAAAAATGGGTACCACCCGTGGTGTCCGGTATGCTATTATTGCGTAATGTTTCTGAAAGCCTTCGGCGCGTCACTTCTTTTCTGTATCGTATACGGATTGGCAATAGTTCTTCAATCCGTCTATGTGAAAAATTCCATTTCACCCTTGCAGCTCCTGTTTCTTACAAATACGGTATGCTTTTTCATACTTTCGGCCGTATTTTCCCTGTCCCATCGAAGTGTATTCAGGCTCCATCAGCCGCGCAGTATCCTGTATCTTTTTCTTATTGCCGCTCTTACCTGGATCGCGGCCGATATTTCATCCATTTTCGGACTGAAGCTGTCGGTTTCCATTAATTTTTCCATAATATCCAGGCTTAATCTGTTTCTGACATTTATCGGAGCTGTTTTGTTTCTCGGTGAAAAGAAAAGTCCGCGAAAAATGATCGCACTGCTCCTCGCATTTTTCGGCACTATCATCACGGTCTATAGTGGTGGGGAAGTGAGCATGAATGCAGGAGACCTGCTGTTTCTTGTGTTTGCCGTTCTTATCAGCGTGAGCGGTCTCCTGCGCCAGAAGATATCCCCCGCAATGGGCGTGAGGCAGATGACTTTCTGGATGTTCGGGCTTTCGGCACTCGTCAATGGGGCACTTGTCGCTTTTTTGGATCCGCTATCGGGCATTCCCGTACCCGGGTTTATCCTTGTCAATAGCGTTTTGGGACTTGCCGGATTTACACTGGTAAACTATGCAATATCACGGGGTGGCGCTCCGCTTTTCAGTCTTGTCTCAAGTCTCCTGCCGGTGTCTGCCGCGTTTTTTTCATTTACTATTACCGGACAGACGCCGGTTTTCCATCAGATCGCCGGCGCTGTAATTATTATGGGAGCAATAGTTTTGTTTGTAAAACCGGTACCCATTGAAAAGTAATATAGATTACATATATAATGGGTCTTCATGAAAAAAATAATCCCTCTCTTTGTGCTTTTTTGTATTGCGTCAGGCGTAGTTGTGTGGCATGTATCACCGGTGAGGGAATTGCCGGCTGTTGTGGAGAATGATGTGAATGAAGGCGGACCGGAGATGAAGCCGCATCCGATGTCCATTGAGGCCTTGCGGGAAGGGGAGTATCCGGGATCGGATATTGCCATTGAGCAGACACTGGAAGCCGGCAGTAATTACAGTAGATACGTGGTATCGTACAGATCAGAAGGATTGAAGATTTTTGGTTTACTGACCGTACCGTCCGGTAGTGAACCCGATGGCGGATGGCCGGCAATTATTTTCAATCACGGGTACATCCCGCCGGCCCAGTACAGGACAACGGAGAAATACGTTGCCTACCAGGATGCGTTTGCCCGCGCCGGATACGTGACGTTCAAATCCGATTACCGCGGTCACGGCAATTCGGAAGGCGTTGCAGGCGGCGGGTACGGGACAAACGATTATACGATCGACGTACTCAATGCGCTATCCTCCATTGCCCGGTTCGATGGGGTGGATGAAAACCGTATCGGCATGTGGGGCCATTCGATGGGCGCTCATATCACGTTGGAGGCAATGGTGGTGGACAACCGTATTAAAGCCGGAGTCATCTGGGCAGGGGTTGTGGGATCATATGAGGACATGTTTTATACCTGGCGGCGCAGGACAAATACAAACAGTACACCGACCCCCGGCGGCAGGGGATGGTGGCGGTACCAGTTGAGCCGGGAGTATGGAGAGCCGAAGGACAATCCGGAGTTTTGGAATTCACTTTCCGCGACAAGCTATTTGTCCGATATTTCCGGGCCTGTCCAGCTTCATCACGGGACGCTTGATGCGTCGGTTGACGTGGAGTTATCGCAGCTTCTGGAAAAACGGATGAAGGAAGCCGGAAAAACGGTCGAATATTTTGAGTATGCCGGGGATGACCATAACATAAGCGGGAATCTGCGGACAGCCCTCAACCGCTCCGTCGAATTTTTCGACAGGTATCTGAAATAGTGAATATTATTAATCAATACCTAAACGAATTTTGTCATTGCGAAGGAGCGAAGCGACTGAAGCAATCTCAATCGGATGATCTTCAACGGGATTGCCACGGGATGCATTGTTTGATGCATCCCTCGCAATGACACTGTATACGATATGGCTATTAATCTCCGGAAATTATGTTATGCAGGCATAAGGTAGTATATAATACCTCCGTATGATGCGTTTTATTGTGCTATTTTTTGTTGCTGCTTTTCTTCTGCTGGTACCTGTATATGCACAAGATGACCCGGATACGATTTTTGAAGCAACAGTTGTGCGGATTATCGATGAATCCGCACTGACTGTCATGAACCGGACGCAGAAAGTGCAGGAACTGGAGCTTGTAGCAACGGGCGGGAGCGCAAAGGGAACAACGATAACTCTCTCAAACGGCGATGTTCCTGTTGCCAACAGTATCTATTATGCCCCCGGTGATAAAGTTCTGGTAACGGAAACTGTACAGCCGGACGGTACACGGACATACTACATATCGGACATGAACCGAAAAGGGACGATTAAATTGCTTTTCGTGCTGTTTGTGGCACTTGTCGTCGTTATAACAAAAATACGCGGCGCGTTGTCCGTGGCAGGCATGGCAATTTCATTTCTTGTGATTTTTCGGTATATTCTTCCCCAAATTACCGGCGGTGCCGATCCTGTAAATACTGCAATTGCCGGGTCTGCCATGATTATTCCCGTTACCTTTATCCTGTCGCACGGATTCAACAGAAAAACGGGGGTGGCGATCGTATCGACGGTGATAACGCTTGTATTCACCGGATTTCTGGCTAAGTATGCGATTGATGCAGCATCTCTTACGGGGTTTGCATCGGAGGAGGCAGTATTTCTGGAAACGGTATCCGACAGGGTCCTGAATATGAAAGGGATTCTACTGGCGGGCATTATCATCGGAGTTTTAGGGATCTTGGACGATGTAACGATATCGCAGTCCGCTGTCGTATTCCAGCTGAAAAAAGCAAATGTTCATCTTCCGTTTATCCAGCTTTTCCGGCGGGCAATGGATGTGGGTCATGACCATATTTCCTCGATGGTCAATACGCTTGTTCTTGTGTATACCGGCGCGGCGCTCCCGCTGATGCTTCTGTTTTTGTATTCACATCAACCATACGGGATCGTGGTGAACCATGAGATCATTGCCGATGAAATCGTGCGGACCCTGGTTGGAAGTATCGGCCTTATCGTCTCCGTTCCCATTACGACAGCGCTGGCCGCATTTGTAGCTTCATATTCTTCAATCGACCACTCCCCTTCTTGACAACATATTAGAATATGCTAATATAAAAGAATGAAGGATGTGTATTCTGTTATCGGAAATAAAATACGAGCTAAACTTATCGGCTGTCTGGCTCAAAGCCCGAAAAATGTAACCCAGATGATTTCTGTCTGTAAATTGTCGCAGTCGGCGGTTTCCCAGCACCTGAAGAAGCTGCGGGAATCGGGGCTTGTCGTAGCCCACAAAGACGGAAAAGAAGTCTTGTACAGCCTGAAATATCCGATTGCTGCAGATATTAGTGCATTACTTTCTGATCTTGAAAGGAGGATCATATGAAAGGGAAAAAAGTAGTTCTTTACTCAACAATGACGTGCCCGTACTGCAAAATGGAGGCGGCGTGGCTTGAAGAAAACAACGTCGATTACAAAGAAGTCCATGTGGACTTAAACCAGTCTGCCGCCCGGGAGATGGTAGAAAAAACCGGACAGATGGGTGTGCCGGTCACCGAAATTGTCAGCGAGGGAGAACAGCCGGAATTCATCGTCGGATTTAACAGGCCGCTATTGCAGTCAAAGCTCCTCTCTTGACAACTATTAGCACTCATGGTATAAGAGTGCTAGAAAGGTGGTGATACGAGTATGGCATATGATTTAGTTCCACGGCGCATGTGGTCTTTTCCGACCCTTTCCCGAATATTCGAAGACGACGAAGACTGGGCGAACGTTCCGTCTGCCGGATCCGGCCTGTCCGTTTCGGAAGATGAGAAAAACGTCTATGTAGAAGCGGCGCTTCCCGGCATCAATCCCGACGATATCGAGGTAACGCTTCAGGACGGGTATGTATGGGTACGGGGCGAGGCAAAAGAGGAAGAGAAGGACAAAAACCGCAAGTACTACCGCCAGGCATCGCGATCATTCTCGTACCGCGTTGCAGTACCGGGCGATATCGATCACGCAAAAGAGCCCGACGCAACCTACGAGAACGGCGTCATGAAAGTGACATTTGCGAAGTCTCCGGAAATCCAACCCAAGAAGATCAAAGTGAAGCAGTTGAAGAAATAAATCGAACTGTCATTGCGAGACCGTTCCGACGGCGAAGCAATCTCGTATGGGATCGCCACGGGATGCACTGGATGGTGCATCCCTCGCGATGACAAGAGACACGAAACACAACATAGAAAAAAACGGAGCGGGTATCCCCCGCTTTCGTTTTTTTTCAAGACTGGTTTACTGTTTTTCCAGTGGTGAGGAGGCAGTATTATTGTCCGGTGATTCCTGACTTTTCTGGTATGCAATATCGAGCGGTCGTATCTGAATAGCCTCACCGGTGTTTGAAGGAGGAGTAATATTCAGCCATTGTGAAAGATCGTTTTCGCGTTGCCATTTCTTGCTGATTTGATTGAGGACTTTGTCATATGATACATGATAGGCGGTTCGGATACCGGCGGATTCAACCAGATTTGAGAACGTGCTGTAGTGGAAGCGATTTTCCGAAAAATGCGTTGTTGCCGGATTTGTTGTGGCATCATAATAGTTGATCATATTGCGCAGAAGATCGGACAGTTCCATATCCGCTTTTTCTACAGGAAGACCGATTTCTTTGGCTTCATTGTACAGAATGGGAAAGCCGTGCTCCGGATAATCATTGTAGAGGTGTTTGGCAATCCAGGTGATTTTTTCCTGGTCTGGAAATGATTGCGGGTGCATGTTCATCATTTTTTGGGCAATAAGAATGGTCCTGGACGATATGCGGTCAATTTCCCCGATGGCGATCGGATGGATGTATTTAAAGAGCGTGCGGTAGGCTCCTTCTTTGTTTTTGTCCGTTTCTGCAGGACCCTCCTCGTTGAGCATGCGTAGTATTCTCTTGGGGTCTTGCCCAGTTAAGCA
>JBGSUE010000017.1:0-33183 GCA_041753515.1 Patescibacteria group bacterium | reverse complement strand
TTTTCGATTTTCGGGAACCAATTGTGCCCGAACCATCCCAATCTGTAGATATCACACATGCCCCGTTTTTCATGGCGACGCCATATAATTTTTGTGGTCAACGGGCTATAGGTAGATACAACTGACGGGATGTGATGTCTGTTGAGCTCATCCACCAGATCATCAAGATGCGTTTCCACGCCTCCGATATTGGGCGAAAAAAACGGTGTGACGATCAGCGCGTTCGGTTTATTGCTCATAGAGTGCACCAAGTTTTTCCGCAATTATTTCCCATGAAAAATGATGTTCTGCCCAAAACCTCGCCCGCTTCCCCATCCGGCCGGTCTTATTACTTTTCAATAACCGTATCATATCTTTTGAAAACTGCTTCGTATCTGCAATATCCGAAATATATGCAATATCATTCTCTTGGACAAGTCTTCTGATCTCTCCTGTAGGGCTTGCGAGAATCGGAGTACCGGAAGCCAGATAATCACCGAACCGTATGGGAAAACGGGCTTCTTCAACAGGGGTAGTATCCATCGGCAGGAGCAGGAGATCGGCAGCTGACAAATACGCGGGGATGGCATCATACGCTACACTCCCGGTATACTGCACGACACCGGAATTTCCTGCTATTCCTGATTCCGGTATAGGGCCGACGATCAAACACTTGAAATCAGGAAATTTTCCTGTTGCGGCTGATACTGCTTTCAGGAGTTTTTCAAACACGTGCGTATGGAATTGCCCAATGTAGAGTACAATATGTATCCGTAATGGAAAATTGAGCAATTTTCTTGCGCGTATTTTGCCCATCGGCTTAATATCTCTTATATTAGAACCGTTGAATATAACAGTCAATTTCTGCCTGCTGATGCCGGAGCTGACAGCATAGTCATACAGATACCGGCTGGCAACGGTTACATGATCTGCCAACCGCGGTACCAGTTTTTCCAACACTGTAGCAATTCGTGATACCGCCACACCGTGCTCGCGGGCAATGCCGTTTTCGGTTCCCCACAGATCATCCCAGTCCGCAAAAATACGCACAGAACTCCCGAATACCTTCAAAATTTTTACTGACAGGAGAGCAGCTGCCGACGGCGGCTGCCATGATACGAACGAATGGACCACGTCGTACCTTCCAAAAAGTACATGGAAAAAGACGAAAACAGGCCGCAGGAGAAATCCCGCATAATCGAACCTCAAAGGGCTTTTCAGATACGTGAGAATCCGTACCCCGTTTCTCAGCTTGGTGCGGACAGGCGTCCAGTCTGCCTTTTTATGGGACGACAGAAGTGTTACCGAATGCCCCCGGTCTACAAAATGCTGTGCCCAAAAAAACGCCCTGAAATAGGTTCCCACATCTTCAGAGCCACTCGTCACAAAACAGATGTTCATAGTTTTTTCATATTCTCAAATTCAACCCGGGCTACATGCTTCCATGTATATGTACGTGCCTGATTTCTTGCCTGTTCACTCAACTCACGATACTGTTTGTTATCACCAAGAAGGTCGACAATATTTCGTGCAAATGCTTCCGTGTCAAACGGACTGATCTTCACGGTACCTTTTTCAAACAGTCCTTTCAGTTGTGCCAGGTCGTACATCACGACAGGCAAACCGGCACCCATTGCTTCAGCGACTACAAATCCCCAACTCTCAAACGTTGAGGGAAACAGAAATACCCGCGATTTGCGAAGCATCCGGACCGATTCTTTTCTTGCCATATCAGCACGAACAATAATATTTTTCTCCAGATTCAGTGTACGGACCGATGCTTCAAGGTCATTTTGTATGTCTTTGTTTCCTCCTCCGATAATAACCAGTTTTGCCACAGGCCGGATATTCACGACTTTTTCCCAGATTTTCACAAGTTGCTCCAATCCTTTCTGCGGATGAAAACGGGCAATACAGACCGCATCATATCTTTTTACTGATGAGACAGCTATTTCGGCAGGATCATATCCCCCTGATGTCACAAACAGCTTTGAGCGGTCAAAACCAAGAGCAGCGAGTTTCTCTTTGTCATAATTATTCAGTACGTATACCCGGTCCGCGAACCTCTTCATAAGTAGATACGATATGTTCTGCTGAAAAGAAAACAGCGGATGAACCGGAGCATCCGGTTCACCGACTGCGACTAAAAAACTGCAGACGACAAGTTTTTTACCAATGTTCCGAAGTCTATACACAACCGACACAACAACATCAAAGAGAAGATCCGACGGGCAGTATATCATGTCATACGTAGTGTAAAAACGGAACAAGAGCGACTCCAGCAAGCGTTTTCCCATAAGCGTGACAAAACCGAAGCGTGATGACTCACATGACTGGGATAATGTTTTGAATGTTATTTTAATATCATGAGAAGCCATAAACGCTGCATATCCGGGAGTTGTAAGAAACGAAATATCTGCCTGTTTCCAATTACGGAGCATGTTGAGAAGCTTGATTTCTCCACCGCTGGGCGCTCGCTGTTCGTATCCTGCCGCTCCTGTTGTATTTCCGAGTCCTGGTATAAGCAGTTTCATTGTATATAGAGCGGACGCAGTACTTCCTGATGTTGTCTCATCCACCCATACGTATCCATTACAATATCCTTTACTGTTTTTTGCGGTTTCCAGCTGAAGTGTTTTGCAGCGTTTCTGTTATCGGACACATACGAAAACACATCATTAGGTCTCGTTGTTTTCACCGATCCGATGGGTTTTTCAATTCCCGAAATATCAGAAACAATATCGTTGAGTTTTTTCAGTGTCACTGCATTCATTTTTCCTCCGCCTGCATCCACGGTTATTCCTGAATGAGTGTTGAGCATTCCGATCTGTTTTACGATAAGATCAACCGCATCATCAATATGGAGAATATCCCGTACCTGTTCACCTTTCCCACCGTACCCTATATAGGAAAGAGGAAAATCGAATACATGACCGGCTAACCAATGCGATACGATTCCCTGATCAGTCCGACCGAACTGCCAGGGGCCGGCAATCACACCGAAACGGGTAATAATTCCCCCAATACCATACGTCTGTATATATTCCATTAATAGATGTTCTGCCGCAAGCTTCGTTGCCCCGTACATGGACCGGTAAACGCCGTCATACGGATACACACGGCTTGTGGAAAGAAATATGACATCCGCTTTATTGTTTCGTGCCAACTCAAAACAGTTTATTGCCCCGCCGAGATTCGTATCTATCAGATACTCAGGTGATCCTCCCACACCCGCCGTCACCGCAGGCTCGGCGCTGCACTCGATAATAAGATCAGTCTTCAGTTTCAGAAGTGATTTCCTGTCCCGCACATCACCTTTCACAAACGTCACACCGCATTTTTCAAGTCTTGGGATATTCAATTCAGAGCCTTTCCTGTATAAATTATCAAAAGCAGTGATTTCAGAATCCGGATGTATATGTTTCAACCGCACACAAATATTTGATCCGACAAAACCTGCCCCTCCTGTAACGAGTATATGTTTGTAATTCATATAAACACGTCATGCTGAATTTATTTCAGCATCTTGTTCTATATTAACAAGATCCCGAAACGAGTTCGGGATGACTTTTAATTAAAATGCCCACTCGAACAAATCTCTTCCAAAATTCTATCAATATCATACTCATACTCCCAGTCCGGATAATGTTTTTTGAATTTCGTCACATCTGAAATGTACCAGATGTGGTCACCGATCCTGTTTTGCGAAATATACTTTATTTTCGCTTTTTTCCCCATGATTTTTTCAATTTTTTCAATAGCCTCAAGCATAGATATATTTGAATGACGTGATCCACCGATGTTGTATACCTCACCTGCCCGCGGTTTTTGGTAAAAATGGTAAAACGCATTCACAAGATCGAACGAATGGATATTGTCGCGCACCTGCTTTTTTTTGTATCCGTATATCGTATACGTATCACCGCGGAAAATACAGCGCGCCAGATATGCCAAAAATCCATGAAGTTTTGTTCCGGAATGCGCAGGACCCGTCAGGCATCCGCCGCGGAACGATCCCGTGGCAAGACCAAAATATCTGCCGTATTCCTGAACCATGAGATCAGCCGCTGTCTTTGATACACCGAATATGCTGTGTGTAGTTCTATCCAAGCTCATTGTTTCGCCTATTCCCTTCCACATTGGGTGATTCTTGGGTAGATCCCAACGGGTTTTACCTTCGATAAGCGGCAGAATATTCGGATTATCGCCGTAAACTTTATTCGTCGAGGTAAAGATGAATACTGCCTCAGGACAATATTTGCGGGTTGCCTCAAGAAGTATGAGTGTCCCTGTGGCGTTTACAGAGAAATCAGTGAGAGGCTCTTTGGCTGCCCAATCATGCGACGGCTGTGCAGCAGTATGTATGATTAGATCAAACCGTGTTTTCTTAAAAAGTTCATCTATGTTTTTCTGATCACGGATATCAATCGCATGATGGATGTACCGTGTCTTCAGATTTTTTTCCAGAAGCTTCCTGTTCCACTCCGTACTCGCCTCATTTCCGAAAAAATATGCCCGCATGTTATTGTCAATTCCATGTACGATAAAACCCTTCGCTACAAAAAATTTTACTGCCTCGGATCCAATCAACCCGGCCGATCCGGTTACAAGTGCGGTTTTATGCTTCATATTTTTTTACTATATATACTCCGGTGAACACAAAGACTAACCATCCTATGCGTTGTATAGTATACCCCAAATCCATATCCTTCTGACCCCGGAATTTAATATAAAACGTTGGGGAAATTTGAGACGGGATGCGGAATGTTACTCCTTCCGCCCCACCCTGAAACGGCTCAACAGATTCATATCCTTCAATATACCAACGGTCAGAAAATGTTTCGGACAGGTAGAGATACCTGTCTGAATTCGTCTTGTACACACGGTATGTTGCCGGGGAAATTCTTTTATACGAAATCGCACCGTTGCCGGGAATATTTTTTCCTGAAGTTGTTTTTGCTAAAAGCTTTGCAGCTTCATCCAGACTTTTTTGCCACTCTGATTTTGATACTACGATGGCATCTGAAATATCCGTCTGGTCAAAAATATTCAGCTTCATACCTGCCGGGACAACATCCACGCTGACCCCCTTATCCACCACCATAACACTGTCATCCGAAGCACCGACCTCATATTGTCCGGCATTTAATCTAACACCCTTATCTGTTCCGGGAATTTCAGAAATATCCAACTCTCCCTGAAAAAAATTACGCAGATTGTATTTCGGATTACTCAAAAAATCCGGCCGTGCAGCTGCGGAAAGTTTCATTGCCAGACGCTCTTTGCCGAATTCGCTCTCCAAAATCCCATCTGCCTGCCTGATCTGTTCGGGTGTGCTTGTTTTCATATAGATGACACTTTCTTGTTTCAAATCTATCTGATCTTTTTCAACGAGCATGGCTAACTGGTCATATCCACCGGTCAGTGCATACAGACGGTCAAACGAATAGATCCGGGGAAGATTTTTCGAATTCCGGTACTCACGGATTCCCTGCATTTCTGTTACAGCAATATCCGTTTGAAGGGATAGATTCGATTCGATGACTCTGTCGGACTCATAGAGCGTTTCTGTTGTATTGCTGCTTTTGTGCTGGCCGAATGAAAGAAAAAAACGGTATGCGGGGTATCGGGGAAAATAAAATTCACCGACGTTAGACAGACCCAGTAATGTTCCCAAACGCGTATATGGTGTATCAGATGAAAAAAGGCTTATCATATACCGGTGAAACGGAATATCCATCGAATACCCGTTGAAATAGTCACCGCTTGCCCCATGAATCGCCTGGGTCCCGAGATTCATCACCGATGTGTCTACAGGTGATGTCTGAAACGGCGGCAGATAACCTACCCGATAATCATGCTGCTCATTCACACGGTTCAGGACTTCCCGTACTTCATCAGTATACGGCTGGAATTTGATAGCCAAAGGCAGCGTCGGATACAGGGTTTTGGGAACAAAAAGTGAGCCATTCATAAATGGCTCAACACGGACAACAACAAACAATACACAACACAAAAATACAAGCAGCATAAAGTGGATATGCTTACGCAGAATACGGTCTATTCCATATGCAAATAATACCGTTCCGCTCACGACGGCAAGCATGAGAAAACGGTTGCTGTTTGAATATTCAAAATAGAGAGGAGTGACGCGAGATAACAACTCCTTATAGACAAATGTACCAACCGGATTTCCTACCCCGCTCGTCATGGCAGCAGAGAAGAGGAAAAAAAGTCCGATGAACATTCCCAACGTGTCACGCGCCGCAACTACAAACAGAAGCGTGCCGGCAATCATCAGGATCTGTACTGCGATAAATATTTTCGGTCGTTGAACCGGCATTACATACTCCGTATCCAAACCGATGCGGTTATAGAAACTCATCGAAAACCAAAGAGGGCTGCCGGATCCTTCTACTTTCTGTTTTCTCTGAGTCATCTCATCTGATGCGGCAATATCCCCGCGCAAATATGCATTGCCTTCAAGATAATTCTTTCCCATCGGAAATATCCAATGCATGTTTATTACCGTCAGAAACAAAAGAACAACAACGGATTTAATCCATATGTTTTTTTTGATATCAGAAAATATCATCCTGTACAAAAAGAGAGCCGACAGAAAAATCGCAGAGATCCCGATGCCCATGGGGTGTAATGAAGAGAGAATGAAAAAACATATGGTGTGGGGAAAATATTTCCAGGATGATGAATCAGTCAGCCGAACCACAAACACAATAAGGAATGGAAGAAAAGCAGATAATGCTGCAGCGTTGAAGTGGCCGGCAAGAATCCGTGAATAGAAAAACGGATTGAACATATAAAAGATTGATAACAAGAGAGCAATTAATC
This sequence comes from Patescibacteria group bacterium, assembly GCA_041753515.1. Lineage (GTDB taxonomy): Bacteria > Patescibacteriota > Microgenomatia > UBA10105 > UBA927 > JBGSUE01. The sequence continues at coordinate 26,355 of JBGSUE010000017.1, read as the reverse complement.
CGGATACTTTCAGCCGCGTGAGCAGAATGTACATGCCATACCCGGAAACGACAGTCAGAAAGAGAAGGAGAGCTTTTACTGCCTGATAACCGAAAAGTAGCGTAAACGGCCAAATGAACACCCACCAGTAGTACATTATGGTCTCATGAATATCCGCGGTCCCTGTCGCAAACCGCCAATTAATGGCACTGGTTGCCGTATCAATCCGGTTTTCCACTTGGAGTCGCGTCAGCGGAAACGTATAATCCCACGTCGTATACATAATCCGGGTATTAAACATGGGAAGATACGCAATGCATGCGAAGAGAAGAAATATAAGAATAGTTTTCCCTGTAACATTTTTCTTCTGTTCAGGAAGATAAAACCGATCTTCATCAAAATTACCTGATACAATTTCTGCGTGGACAATGCCGGACGCATCTTTGTACCGTTTTCGCATATAAACAAAAAAACGAAGGGGATGGTGATGGTTCACTTCCCGTATTTGCGCGGATTTTTCATCCGTATCCAGAATGTATGCAATATCAGGTCTTGGGCTGAATTTCAGGAGAAAATCGGAAATCCTCCGTGCTGAATACCCGAAATACTCAAGACCGAGTATTTTATCCGTCATAAAGCGGTCGCAGATTACTGCATATCCTAAACCGGAAAGTATCCGCAAACGCAGATATCGCATCCATCCGTCAATAAAAGTCAAGAATACCCACAACTTCATCCAGGGTTTGGTTTCGCCAGAGAGAAACGGATTTTCCTGTGTCTGTCTGCCTTTTTTTTTATACGTCATATGAAGAAGTGAAACGATGTATTTGAGGATGAAATACTCGCCGATATATTCATAACGCACCCGATACCCGGACCCGGCAAGATGATCTGAAAGTTTGCGGGAAGCGGTCGACTTTCCTGTCCCATCCATACCGGAAAAAGTGATAATCATATTTCTTTGTCTGTTGTGCTGCTCCAGTCGACCATGTACGGCAGATGCCGCCGGTCAATTGCATACCGCAGTCTTGATAATACAAAATACAAATAATAATTCAATGAGAATGCGCCATTTCTCAACTGTTCCCTCATGATTCTCCCTACAGAACATATACCAAGGAGCGCCGGAAAATCTGATACATCAGACAATCCCGATGCATATTCCCAAAATACATCAAAACAATCGGTCCAACCAAATTTTTGAGCCTGTCTCCGTATTTCATCATGATTTTTTCGCGTCAGCAGCGGTTTTATTGAAAGATACTCAGCATAGGTAATATACAGACGTTTGAAGAGTATCGCACCGATGGTAACTGCAAAATCAGCAGTTTTATCCAATCGGCCGTTTGCCGCTCTCTCCCAAATGAATGCATCATCAAAATACTGCCTGTTCTGCCATCCAAAACGGATGGTCAGATCGATTTTGGTATACCCGTCTCTTTCCACCGTATACTGCCATTGCCGCTTTTTCAGAAACTCGTCATGACCACGGACGGAAAATCCTTCACGCTTGAACAGTTCGATCCACCTGTCCGCATCATTCTCCCGTATAACCAGATCAATATCAGAATGGATGACAGGCATCCTGTCGTTTTGTTTTGCAATGGCATATCGCAATTTAAATTTCCGTGCAATATCGCCGATCGCATCTTTCGTCTTTTTATCTTTTTTAAGCAATGCATCTCCGACCAATCGTTCAGCCTGAAACCTGTCATTATGAAGCGATGCATAATACAGCAACCGGTTGTTCACAAGATATTGTTTGTCACTTAAGGTATATATCCTTTCATATTCTTCAGCTACCGACCTAACACTATGTTTAGACATAACCAACCGGTACGCATTCTCCGTTAAAGAGCCGGTATCGACGGAACCGGACACAATTTTCTGCATCTGTCCGGCAAGTCCTTCCGAATCATTAACCGGAAAAAGAAGGCCGTTCTTTCCGTCCGATATCAGTTCATTGATGCCGGCAATATTACTGGCCCCTACCAGTCGCTTTGCTGCCATCGCCTCAAGCATGGTGACAGGGTATCCGGTTGCCCCATCCAATCGTCTCTGAGGCAGTACTACTGCGTCACTCTCTTCCATCAGTTTCCCCACATCATGCATGCCTTCCAAAAACTGAAAGTGTCTTTTATGCAGATAAATTCGGTCGGTAATTTCTTTTTTACGTTCGCTATATGGCGTATCACCCGGTGATTCATACGTTGCAATGACAAACCGAACTTTCGCTTTCGGATTTTTTTTCAGAAATATGATGGCTGCACGCACAAAAATATCAGGACCCTTATGGGATTCAAGAGGTGCCAGAAAAAGAAATGTTTTTGTTTTCGTATCAGATCTTCGGGGTGTTCGTGAAAATTTTTCTGCATCCACACCGATACTGATATGATGTACTCTTTCAGGAGGATACCCAGTGCGGACAATCTGATCCCTGATTCTTTGGTTTATTGAGACTACACCGTCTATTCGGGGTAAAGGCAGTAACCTGGCTGACCAAAAGGTCTTGGGTACTTCGGAAATGAGCGAATGGAATACCCGTACACCAAGAATTTTTTTAAAAAACCAACTTCTCCAGAGAAGTGCCGGCATGGATGAATATTCATGGACAACTGAAATTCCATGTTTGAGTACGATAATCGGTACAATAAAAACCGGCAGTATCCTGTTGATGATAAACGCGATTTTGGGTAAACGGCGCAAAATTGACAGATTGTACGTATGGAAAAAAATACCATACTTATTTTCCTGCTCACGAATCCACAGGAACGTTTGGGGTACAGAAGGGATACTGATCGGTTCGGACAGTTTATCCCACACCCCAACCGATGTCAGAATATGAACCTGGTGACCGCGATGCGCAAGCTCCAGTTGAGTTTTATACAGTGCCGACACACCGGTTACTTCAACCGGTGGCGGCCAGCTATTGTTGAGTACAGCCAAAAGCCTTGTTTTGTACATACAGAAATGAATACATGACAACAACGGCAAACGAATACACAGGATGCAAAAACCATGCAGGATCCTTGAACCTCCTGTATCCCTTTAGGCTTACGGTAAGCGGATGTACGACTGTAATCATAAGCAGTAGTGCACGAAAGAAACTACGGCCTCCTGCCCATACATCTGTACGCGACGAGCGGAGCTTCAGGTAATTTCTGAAATTCCTTTCTAATTTCCTGAAAAATTCCGCGTGGGAGTTGCTGTGGTTGTGTATGATCGTTTCTTTCACCAATCCATACATATTGTATCCCCGAGCTATGAGTGCATTACATGCATCGGAATGGAAAAAATATCCGTTCCGTATTTGACCCGCCAATAATTTCCTTTTCCCGATAAATCCGATGGCGCCCAGTGTTAGTTTTTGCGATCCGTCAAATTCTGCAAGGAAATACTCTCCCTTATCCCGGATAATGCCTGAAAAAGGCGGTATGTCTTCAGCATACGTCAGATGTTCCCGGGCACCTGTGTAATACTGGAACGGGTCATTTAAGCCCAAAAGGGAACAATACCTGTTTGACGGATGGTCCGACGAGCTATACGCAAATCTGCACGGATAACTGCCGGTCAAATCTTTATGTTCCAGAAACGGTCGGACAGTCCGTTTAAGATATCCTGGGTCTGGCAGAATATTATCCGCATCCAGAAGCATGACAAGCTCGCCTTTCGCTTTTAAAAATCCTATGGCTTTTGATATGTCCAGAATGCGTTTTCCGCTTGTATAGATACGTGCAGTATATTTGCGTGCAATTTCGACAGTCCGGTCAGTCGACGCATCGTCAACAAACACTATTTCAAGCTTATCGTCGGGGTAGTTCTGCCGGACAACGGATGCAAGGCATGCATCGATACGGCGCTCTTCATTATACGCCACAATAATGACACTGACTGACGGAAGTGTCATAGAAAATGCTCCCCGCGGTACCATTCAACCGACCGTCTGATTCCTTCTACCAAATCTATGGAAGGCGTATACCCCAGGATTTTTTTTGCGCGTGTACAGTCGTACACATTCATGTCGCGGCTCATCCACTCGGCAGCTGACGATGAAAACGGCGGATAGACACCACCAACAGCACTGACCACTTCGGCGACATGCCCTACAGCAACACCCAAATTCACCGGTATGCGGAGACGCGGTCTCCTGACTTCCATTACATCAGCAATAGTATTAAGTACATCACCAATTGAATAATGTAGTCCGTCGGTGACATTAAACACCTCCCCCACTGCACGTTTGTTGCTTTCGGCCAGAATCATCGACTGGACAGCATTGTCCACGTAGAGAAATTCCATTTTCGCCGTTCCGTCATTAAATATCGGAAACAGTCCGTATTTGACAAACTTAAACATAACAAGCCGCACAAGACACCGCGGGCCGTATGTGAGACATGGACGGATAACAGTAAGCGGGAGACCGTGTTTATAATGATACAAGAGTGCTATGAATTCCCCTTCCCGTTTGCTTGCGGCATAATCCGTCATATCAAACTGGAAATCATTTTCACGAAGCGGTATGCCATCAGGACTGGTTCCCAATACTGAAACGGAACTGACATGGACGAATTTTGAAATATTGGCAGCTAGTGACGCTTCCAGAATATTGCGAGTGCCGAGAATTGAATTGTCATAATATTCTTTTTTCAGAACCCGCATCGGGCGGGAAATGGCTCCCAAATGATACACTGTCGACACGCCTTTTATTGCAGATTTTAGACTTGACTGATCTCGCAGGTCCCCATACACAATTTCCCCCTGCTTTCCAAATTCACCCAGGAATTTCTTTTCAAACGGTCTGTACTCACGTTTGCGGATTAATATGCGTACATCCCGTCCGTCGCGAAGTAGCCTTTCGGCAAGGTGTGACCCGATAAATCCAGCGCCTCCCGTGACAAGGACTTTCCCTTTTTTCATTATTGCCTCCAATGATTCCGATCAATATGCATACCGGACAATCCGGCACGAGATATAACAACGTACCAGGAGTATATCAGAAACGTCAAAATACACAGAACCGGATGCAGAAACCACGCCGCATCCCTTTTCCTGGAAAATCCCAAGATACACTGATATACAAGAGGAATCACTAGAATACAGCACACAACAAACTTGAACAATCCCCGTGTTTCTTGTGTCCACTGGTACGACCGCAATTTCTTCCGGCTGTAGTATACATAGTCCGTTATACGCCTCTTCTGCTTTCTGATAAATTTAATGACAGATCCTTCACAGAACGTATGAATGATACCGGTATCGACTTTCGCAAGCACGACGCTACCATTTGACCGCATAATTTCGGATACGATATCGATATCGAATAAAAAACGCCGTTCGGAAAACCTTTTGAGCGTACTCATCCTGAACAGAGTGCCGTTTGCTCCGATTGTCGGCAGTGGCAGTGACCTGAACACCACCTTGAGATATCCGTTCTTTTTCTCGCTGTGATGGGGAATTTCCGTCCAGGTACCTGTAAGCAGACACTCCCTGTCGTAATTACCTAAAAAAAGACATAAGGGGTCGTTCATGCCCAAAAGCGCGCTATACCGCTCTATTATTCCTCCATCTTTTCTATATGTATACCGGATAGGCTCGGACAGAATGATGTCCGGATCAGAAAACGGCAGAAGCATCCGGGAAATCCACCCGGCGTCCGGCAGGATATTATCCGAGTCTATAAATGCCGCAAACTCACCCTTGGCAACTTTTATCCCCGCAGCTTTCCCTGCCTCACCGGTTTTATATATATTGTCTACGAATTTCGCGCCGTACTTGTCGGCAATTATCCGCGTGCTGTCTGTTGATCCTCCGTCTGCAACGATAATCTCGATTTTTTTTCCAGGATACTTCTGGTTCTTAATGGAAGAAAGGCACGCGTCAAGAACGTTTGCGCTGTTGAGTGTCGGAATGACAATGGAAACGACAGAATCGGGCATCATAGCCCTATTATACCGGTTTTTCACAAATCTGATAAAATTCACAACATGCTGATCTCACTCATCTTTTTTGTTTTCATAGCCCTTCAGTTGCCTGATACAAGCAACTCAGTCCCTATACATGGAGATGAATTCCATTATATAAACAGAAGCGTACAGATGCAGTATTTTCTGGACAGGAAATTCGAAAATCCGTTCTGGCAGGGGGATATGACTATCGGCCCCAAACTACCGGAGTATTTCTACGGAGCAACTCTCCGCATCCTCGCAGGTGATCGAATCGACGATTACCTCAGGCGGCTCGGATATACGGAACAAAACCTCTGCTGCAGCGATATCCAGAACTGGGAACTTCAGGTAGTCCACCAGTATGGCGGCTCATTCACACAAACGCCCCAGCCGTTCAAGGCTCGTTTGGAACCCATACGTTTGGCCCGGATTACCGCTATGTTTCTGTCTTTCGGCATCCTGATTCTCATATTTTTACTGGTCAGACCGCTGAGTATTTTCGCGGGGATTTTGGCATCAGGTCTTTTTTATCTCTCTCCGCTTTTCCCATTAACCCTTCGGGCAAAGGGCGATGCACCGCTCAATTTTCTCCTGCTCCTGAACATTTATATCCTGTCAAAATATCAGAGAAATACAGTACCGCTGTCTATCATTACGTGCGGACTGGCAGTATCAACAAAGCTGAACGGTATTTTATCACTGTTACTGCTTGTATCAGTAATAATTTTTTATGGTATACGGCAAAAACAAAAATTTATCAGGATATTTTTTAAAATTCTTGCCGCGTCACTTGTAACGGTATTCATATTTATTCTTCTTCATCCCTACACCTGGAAACATCCGGTTGTTGAATTGATAAATACAGTGAATTTTTACCAAAAAATTGTCGTGGGATCGGTCATTGAGCGGTTTCCGTACGATATTCTTGCGGATTTTCCCACCCGTGCAGCAACGGTATACCGCATGACACTGGGAACGCATGCGCCGTACGGTCCCCTCAGCCATTTTTCCGTCATCCCCATTCCTGCCGACGCTATTCTATTCATTCTTGGTCTTGCCTCAATGGTGTTCCGTAAAAACATGATCGTGCTCACCCTGTGGTGTCTGGGGATTACTGCGTACATCTTTCTTCTTCTCCAGTTCAACTGGGACCGGTACTACATTCCGTTTGTGATAGTACTTTGCATTACAGAAAGCATCGGGCTCTTTAGGCTGCTATCTCCCGCCCGGCGGATAGCTGTTTGGGGGAAAAGTCGGCAAGATGGCCTAAAAACCGCCATCCGGCCATAAAATAAAATTTGATGTCATCAAGCGACCTGATGCTGGTGAGCTTTCTCAAGATAAACCGCGGCGTGAGGAACGATTTATAGAGGTCCTGCGTCAGCTCTAAAATCTGTTTGTCCGTAAGCGGCGATTTCATGACCGGCTGGCGCATATCGTATTTATCGTAATCCTCCGTCAGCAGCCATCCTTTTTCCTTGCATTCTTTCCACAAAGGGGTTCCCGGGTACGGGATCACCACCGTTGCCTGAAGCGTGTCTACATACCCTTTGTCAAAACAGTGTTTGGCAAGATTTACCGTGTTTCGTGCATCCTCGTAGCTCTCCCACGGATATCCCATCATAATTGTGAGATGGGGCTCAAGACCGGCTTTTTTCGCCATTCTTACTCCCTCTTCTATTTGGGGGATTTTTACACCCTTATCCAGATGATCAAGCGTTTGCTGGTTTGCCGACTCCATGCCGTAGAGAATAAAACGGAAATTGGCTTTACCCATCAGGTCATAATCAGGCTGTTTGAGCGCATTCAAACGCATATTGCATCCATAAACCACTTTTTTCGAGTACCCCGAATCGATCATCAGATTACAGAATTCGCGAAGATACGGCCCGATCATGAACGTCCCTGCGTCATCAAATATTTCCTTCACGCCGTAATTATCCACCACGTGCTTTACCTCAGCAAACAATCGCTTGGGAGTAAACCGCCGGTACGAGCCCAGAGGATTAATCGTATGGTCCCATACGCAGAACGTACAGCGGTTCCACCAGCAGTCGCGGCCGGAATACATGTATGTTGCCGGAGTATATTTATAATTACCGTTATAGTATGCGTACAGCTTCCAGTCCGTCAGATCCCGGTCCACAAACGGCAGATCGTCAAGCGTATGTTTCAGGCTCGGTTTTCCAGTGTTTCCATATTCCTTTCCCCTTTTACCTTTTACCTTTATAACTTCTTTCACACTAATATTCTTATCTCCCATTCTCCACCACACCCCGCTTTCCAATGGAGTTCCTTTTGTCAGATGATCCAGAAGATTCACAATGACAAAATCATAATCCCCGCCGGTAATCAGATAATCTGCTTTGGAATTGTCCAGAAATTCAAAAGGCACAAACGTCACGTGGTCTCCGACCCACACCAGCTTCAAACCGGGCAGTTCTTTCTTGAGGATTTTGGTAATTTCCCAGTGTTTTTTAGCAACCGGCGATTTGGTTTCTACCATCAATACGTCAGGATTGAAATCTTTCAATTCCTTCAGCCAGTCTTCAAACGTCTGCTCTTTAGCAATCCCGTCCATCCATTTGACCGTATACCCGTGGGCAGCCGCGTTTGATGCCGCGTACGCCGGCACCATCGGATATATGTATGTTTTAGCATTGAAGTATTGGAACTGGCGGTTTTGCGAGAGAAGCGGCACGCCTTTCCCCGACCGTATCGGCGGATATCCGACTACGAGCCTGAGGGTTTTTGGATTTTTATTCTTTCCGGAACTTCCCATATTATGATTGTTATTCATATCACAAATGATGTCAACCACTGTAGAGTTGTAATTCAGTGTTATGGTACTATTCTATCATGCACCGGTATAAAATCCAGTTCATCTTATCAAGAATTCTCAGGCGAATTTCAAATATATTATATCGATTGCATGACATCGTGCTCTCTAGCGATTATTATCTGCACTATTATTATCCGGCACTATCACCAGATTCTTCAGAAACAATTCTCCCTGTCAGCAACAGATTGTTCAGGTACCGGATGAGGAACGTATTCGGACTGATTTCCGATCACGAAGCATCAACACTATTAACGCTTTGCGTATCGCAAAACCTTAAAGGGGATGTCGTGGAAATCGGCAGCTATCTGGGAAAATCAACCCTGTATCTGGCCAAGGCTTGCCAAATAAGCAATAATGGTATTGTTCATGCCGTAGATACGTTCAAGGGAAACCCGGGGCTCGAAAAAAGATATGAAAAACAAGCATATCCGGGAATGAATATATTTGCTTCCTTCGGAAGGAATATCAAAAATCTTCATCTTGAGCAGTACATAAACGTTCACAAAATGACCTCTCATGAAGCTGCAAAAAAATTCAAAAAAAAAGCGCGAATAGTTTTTATCGATGCAGACCATTCATATGATGCAGTGCAAAAAGACCTAAAATTATGGATGAATAATGTTATGCCCGGAGGACTCCTCATCCTTGATGATGCGGATATTGATACTGCACAGGTTGTCCATGCAGCCCAAAACGCAATCGACCATTCATCGTTCACGCTTCTTCTTCATATAAACCGGCTTCTCATCTACCGCCGTCTTCCATATTCCTAGCGGTCCAGTTTTTTGGTGAAAAAATAGCCCTGGATGAAGCGGATGCCGTACCAGAGGTGGGTTGCAAATACTCCAGGGATAGAGATGATTCCCAATAGAAAACTGTTGCTGTGTGCTGCAATCCATCCGGCATTAAAGACCAGCATTGTGCTGTAGAGCGCCAGAGGCAATGAGAAAACAAGGGGGAAAACCAGAAACACTACCAAAATACTTGGAAGAACATACGAGATGCGAAGAGATGTTTTGGGGAGAATCCTTGCAAAATGGCCGCGGTGCAGTCCATAGTTGCCCTGTTGTTTTAAGTGGGGAATGAGAACCGGACGCCGGCGGTGATACACCAGGACATCCGGATCATAGACGATCCGCTTTTTTCTCTTGTGCACCAGATCAAGACATAGCTTCGTGTCTTCACCGGGATAGTAGGTGGAATCAAACCCGCCCACGGCGTCAAAATCTTTTTTTCTGACGATAAGATTCATGGACGGATAGTCATCCACATCCTGCTTTTGTTGCGGAATAAACCGATATGTATACGGCCCGGCGCCCAGGGGAGATGCCAGTACCCAGCCGGATACCTGCTCAAAAAATGGAGCATCAGGCGGTGTTACTCCCGGCCCGCCTGCCGCTGCAATACCGGGGTCATCAAAATACGGCAGGGCTTTGGAAATCCAATCCGGGGAAGGATACGCATCGTCATCGATAAACGCTAATATCTCCCCTTTTGCCTTTGCCGCTCCCAGATCCCGTTTCTCAGCAGGACCGATGTTTCCGGTAACCGTATCAGGTAATACAATAATTTCTACGTTTTTATATGAGAGCTTCCCACACTCCCGCACACACCTCTTCACATCCTCGTTCTCGGTTTTACAGGGAATAATGATGGATACTTTATTCATAATGACTAGATTCTTCACTTCGTTCAGAATGACAAATATGATGTCATTCTGAGTGCAACGAAGAATCTCGCTGATTCATCCGATATTCACCTTGAAATTGAGCTCCGGGTCGAATTTCCAGATGCGTTTTTTGTCATCGTCGTAATATTTGAGAATCCGCAGACGGTAAAATACGGCGAGTGTATCGATAAGCATATTCGCGACAACTTTCCAAAAATTCGCATTTGTGATTGACGAGGAAAACCGATACGACAACTCCACCGGAGATTCAACAATTCTCGTAAAGCCAAGATGATGCGATACTGCCAGAATTTCCACGTCAAACGCAAACCGTTTCACAAGCAGACGCGGCAGGACTTTTGCAAGCACCCTGCGCTTGTACAGTTTCAACCCGACCTGGGTGTCGCGGACGTTCAAGCCCGAAAAAATCCGTATCAGCTGCTGGTATCCGAAGGAGAGAATTTTACGGTATAGTGGATAGAAAACAACAGAATCAGGGTGGCGTTTGCTGCCGATCACGATATCCGCATCCAGCCATTCCATTTTTTCAAGCATAAGAGGCAGGACCGACGGATTCAGATCCCCGCCGGCGTCCAGAAAACCGATCACATCCCCCGCGGCTTTGGAAAACCCGTACCGGATCGCATACCCTTTCCCGTGGTTTGTCTTATATCCGATGACACTTGTACGGGCAAGTTTAAGACGCCGGGCCGTATCAAAACTCCTGTCCGAATACCCGTCCACGACAACAATCAGCTCAAACGGAACCGAAAGTTTGGAGAGTACTTTTGTGATACGTTTCAAATCGGCTTCTATGGTGCGCTCCTGGTTGAAAACGGGAATGATCAGGGAAAATTTTTTCATCGCGCTTTCCGGAATGAAAACAGGCCTAAGAGTACTACCAATACAGCACTGACGGCAATATTCACACGGATGACAGACATGATGCTGTCATGAAAAAACGAAATACAGAGTATTTGAGATACGGCTGCTGCAATCAACAAATACGATACAGATGTCTCGCCTGCGGCAAGCATACTCTGTGTTAAATATGATGCAACCGTCACTAATGAGAGAAAAACACCGAACAGCCCTAAATACTCTATGGCTCCCTCATACGATTTGCCGAACAGTAATTGAACCGTAAAAGCCGGAAAAAGGAAATAGAGAAGAGTGATCAGAGAGGATACTCCGGCTACAAACAATGCCCCTAAAAAAAGCATTTTCTTATATGTCTGGCCTTTCTCAATCCTCTCGGCGATCGTAGGGAACATGACGGACGATAAAGCAAACGATGCAAAAAATATTATTTTTCCCAGAACTGCAAGAGATGAATAGAGACCTGCATCAAAGGAAGAAAAATAATGTTTGACCATGACAACATCAAATGAATACAATGCAGTCGCACAGAGCGTGGCGACGCCCATAGGAGCCGCGTAGGCAACAGCTTTCCGTCTCGATACGGAAATTGGAGATGTTGATTCCTTCAATAGAAACCTGAGAGGATATAGGCTAATAAGAAATGTTGAAATATTCGTAGCAATATTTGCACAAATGGATGCGAATACTCCATAATACGCGGCAAATGCACCATAAAGTATCCGCAAAACCGCACCGATATTTGCGACAACCGTCATCGGCACGAATTTCTGGAAACCGCCGAACACACTTGCCATGGGAACGGAAATAAAATATGTGGCAAACGATACATAGAGTGCAAGGACAGTATAATGATTTTCAATGTGCAGATAGCGGGAAAGTGGACGAACAATAAGAAGCGACACAACAAACCCCATAAGACTGACAACGCTCAATAATGTAATTGATGTCAGATACAGCTGCTTTGCCTGACCGGTATCCCCCCTGGCTTTGAGAATAGAAAAATATTTTGTGAGGCCGTTCTGGATAACTCCTGAAGGCACGTTTACGATATAATAAATGGAAATAAGGGCTCCAAGTTCACCATATTGAACGGGACCAAGAATCCTGGCCATAACCAAATGGTAGACATACGCCAGACCGTTTCCCACAACAGAACCGGCCATCAGAACTGCGCTGTTTTTCACCACCGAATGAGCAAATATTTTTCTGCGGATTGTGTCAATCATGCGGTACATTTAAATTTTATGAGCGTAAAGAGAGCGACGACACCGTCTTTCCACGTCAGCTTCTTTCCTTCCGAAAATTTCCGCCCGTAATACGTAATAGGCACTTCGAATATCTGATATCCACATTTCAACACTTTTACGGTAAATTCCGGTTCAAAGTCAAACCGTTTGGCAGAGATCTTCATATCCTTAATAACACTTTTTCTGAAGACCTTATATCCAGTTTCCATATCCGTAATATTCGTGTTGTAAAGAAGATTTGTCACCAGTGTCACGAATTTATTCCCTTGGGCATACACAAACATGGTAGACAGATGCGGACCTAAAAACCGCGACCCGTATACAACGCTGACATTCGTATTTTCAAATGGTGCAAGAAGTGCCGGATAATTTTCAGGGCTATACTCAAGATCCGCATCCTGGATGATGATAAGATCGCCGGTTGCGCGGGTAAATCCGGCAGTGACCGCGGCTCCCTTCCCCTGATTGTGTGTCTGATAGAGCACTGTGCATGTTTTTTCCCATTTTTTTAGCGTTGTCCGTGTATTATCCGTAGACCCGTCATCCACAACGATGATCTCTTTGATATAACCAGGTACCTGCTGTTTTTCGACTTTTTTCAGGACCTGATCAATGGATTTCTCTTCATTAAATACGGGAATGATAACGGATAATTTCTTCATACCCTTCATATTTTATCGGATGAGGACGCTGCCGCATAGACCGAAACAGTTTCATGTACCGTTTTCTTCCAGCTGAATGTTGACGCCCATTCCCTGTTTTTATCAATACATGCTGTCCGTTCCCGTTTTGACAAATTCATCATTTTTTTCATAGCGTCCGTCATATCCGACACGCTGTACGGGTCAAATGTATATGAAGGACCGGCTATCTCTTTGAGACTGGATATGCCGGACACTGCCACAACTGCCCCGGAGGCCATTGCTTCCAGGGGCGGTAGTCCGAATCCTTCGGCAATTGACGGCTGGAGATATCCTGTCGACCCTTTATATAACGCGCACAAGTCACCTGTATCGACATATCCAAGCCGGCGGACAGCTGAACCCATAGACAGCAATTGAATCGTACGCTCTATCTCCTGTGATTCCGGCAAGTGTGTATCAAGAAATGCCCGACCCACCAGAACCAGTGTGGCATGTATACCGGAAACTCCGCCAAACGCTTTCAGGAGCCGTACAATGTTTTTATTTGCATTCACATCCCCAACATATAAAAAGTAATTTCCCGTTATATGATATTTTTTCTTTATCCGCAATATATCTGCCGGGTTTATTTTTCGAAAGTACTGATCGTGGGGCGCAGGATAGACCACTGCAATCTTCTGCTTCGATATACCGGTCAATCGGGTAATTTCACCCTGGGATGCATATGAATCTGTCAGTATCCGGGAGGCTCTATGAAGTTTCGCCCGTTGTACAAACCATTTCAGTTTTCCGCGGATACCGATTGAAAATAAATCCGGGTTTGACAACGGAATTAAATCATGGACGGTAACGACAGTCGGTATATTTTTTGGCACATGAAGAGTCAGGAAAAACGGTTCAAAGTACGGAATGTGCACCACATCCACATCAGAAGGAACGGCATCGGGATATGTGTACGGAATAAACTGATGGTCTTTTGCGCAGAGGGAAAATGCCTCAAGAAGATTTTTGGTATACACGCCGATACCCCGGCCTGAATGGGCGTTTTTGGTAGGTGAAATATCGATTGCTATTTTCATAATTCTTTTACACAACGGTACCAAATTACGGGAAAATGTAAAGAGGAAAAAAGTGAAAAAATGAAGCCACGCCAGCCGTCTTTGAAACCGGCATGACGCAGATATAATGAAAAAAAAGTCTCAACAGGCTTCAACAAGACGTACTGTATAAAAAATCGGATGTCTATCGGTGCGTGAGTATCCAGCAGCTTGTTTTTTTCTATGTCAATATACCGCTTGGCATTCTGCCAGTAGATCTTAAACGTCGGGCTGGAATAATGGATGAGATCATATTTAAGCCATGACACCCTGCCGGTAATTGTGATCTGCTCATGGACGCTTCGCTGCGGAAACTGGGCGCATCCCCGCTTTACCAAACGTATAACACCATCAGGATACGTCCCGGCATGGGTAATGATACCGCCCAAAAAATAATTTTTCCGTGCAATAAAAAATGCCGTAATGTCTTCCCCGTCAGTCCCGACTTTTCCATCCCGTAGCTCCACAATATTCTGGTGTCTCTGGAACAATTCAGGAATTCTTTCTGATGCGTACTTTGTATTAATCTCTGATCTACCTGAAGCCACAACATCCGCTATCTCCTGCCGAAGTTTTGGCGACACTTCCTCATCGGCATCAAGCTGAAGGATCCATCCACCTCTGGCGGCATCCAGCGCTTTCTGTTTATTTACATGAAATATCTCAGGATTTGAGGTTTGTATGATTTTTGCGCCATAACGTCTGGCAATATCAAGTGTCCGGTCGGTTGATCCGCCATCAACAATTATTATCTCATCAGCTATACCGTGCACCGAATCAAGACACCGGCTGAGATTTGCTTCTTCGTTAAATACTGCAAGAACAACTGATAATTTCATATATATGTCATTCTGACCCCGAGTATTCGGGGGAAGAATCTAGTTTTTTACTGGATCCTTCCCTCGCCTTCGGCCGGTCAGGATGACGAAATTTAAAAACCGCTGTCCCTATTATACCTATAAGCGTTATCAGACTGAACAGTTCTGCAAAAGATCGTACTTTTGTCTTTTCAAACCGGACGGATATATCATGACTGCCTGCAGGCACATCAAATGTCATGAGACCCCGCCATGCCGGATCCTGAAACTGAATATCTGTTTTTTCACCATTCACATACACATTCCATCCCGGAAAATAGAGGGTATTTTCGACGAATCTTGACGGTATTTCCGCATCCACCGAATATGTATGCAGAGTGGTCATTCTCTCGGTTTGAATTATTTGTGCATCCCCGGCAATGACTTCAAGAGGATCTTGAAATCCGTGTTCCATAAACCGGACAGACCAGATGGGACTTGATTCCCCCGTATCCGTCGTACCGGGATATACTCCGGTAAAATATTCTTCTTTGTACTCAATAAAACGCTGCGGTTTCCACATATATGATGAAGCAGCAATGATGCCGATAATTACTGCGGCACCGAATAAATTTCGCATATTATTATCGTAAATTTTTCCGGAAATCCATGCGAAAAAATATCCGGCCACAAGTGACGATGCAAAGACAGACACACTCATAAACCGCCATGGGAATTGGAATTTTTGCAATATGGTTATTGCATTCCACACCGGTTCAGACACGGATGTCTGGATATATACCGAAACGAGTAATATGGCAAACGTCAGCATCAATTTTTTCCGGCCGATTTTTTTAACAAAAAGATACAGATAGCCAACAATACCTGCAATCTGAAAATATCCCAGAAACTTCGTAAGGTCATTTCCCTGACCGAAATTCCAATCCGGAGTAATAAATTTATGTAGCGGTACATAACGTCCGGAAAATTCACCGGCAGTCACAATATCGCGCAGTGTATATTTTCCTTCTGCGTACGCCGGGATCCAAAAAAATGCAGAAAGGGCAAAGCCTAATAGTACTCCTGTCAGAACCCCTCGTGAGGGAAAACCGCGCCAGAAAAGAATAATTGCAAGAAACAGGATCGATAGTGCATTATGGGAAAGGATGAGCAGAAAAACGGCAAGTGACAAATACAGGGATTTATGAAGAAAAAATAACGCAAGAGGCAGAAACACAAATGCTATATGCTCGCCTATTGCCCCGCGCACCGTCATATCCACAAACCGGTACGGGGCAAAACAATACAGAAGCGATATGAATACCCCTGCACGACGGCCAAATTCCCCCGATGCAAACAGATACATGAATACACCGGAAGCAATAAACGACAGTGCGACTACTGCCTTCATACTGTCAACATATGAAAAGCCGATGGCATGAAAAATGGACGCTGCATAAGAAGGGAGTGGATAAAGAAACTGCAATACGGGATGCCCGTACCCCCAATTAAGATTTTCCCCCCACCGGGGTACGATGTTGCCTTCAGACAGTGTCTGATAGAAATTTGCTATCCGAGCTACATGATCCTTCCCGTCATGTGTCAATGGTAATCCCTGTGTGAGAAGTGGCAGAATGGGAAGACTGAAAATCACACAAAGAGTTGCAACGATATAACGAATTCGTATATTCATAAACTCATGGCATGAATTTTTACCGTACCGTCCAGATCACGAAACTCTGCAACCACATTTCCCACAATTGCCCTGCCGGCATTGACAATATAGAGCGTGTCCGGTTTTTTGGCAGAATACACCGGCTCAAATAACACATTTCCAATAGTATGTGTTTTATCATACCCTCCGCTGACGGTTCCTCCGCTTTGCTGATACAAGACAGGATCATACGCCGTCCCGAACAGGTAAAACATATATGACTGATACAGATTATCCCTGTTATCATATACAACTTTCTGATATGAACCGGACCGGACAAAATCAACGGCTTTGTGAAGAGCATACTGGAACGAATCGGACTGTTCATTGGGAAACCGTATGAAATAACCGGTATAAAGCCCATACATTCCCTGAAGAATAATCACTGACACAACTGACACAAAAAAAATTTTGTATTTTAAACGTGAATATGCATAAGCCAAACCGTATGCAGAGAGCATATGCAAAAATGGCATCATGGTATAGGTGCGCATTGCATGCGGCGCCTGTGTAGTAATAGCTGCCGGAATTATTGAACATAAAATAACAGAAAAAAAGAATACTTTTATTATTCTTTTTTCAAATCTGAGTAATACATATATTCCAATAAGTAAGAATGGCAATTCCCAATAATATAAAAGTCCCATGCCAGGTACTTTATGCGACTCACGGTCAGCTCCGGTAAATAACCATTTGGGGCTCATGTGCGACAGATAATTTGACATAAAGATCCGAACACTTGTTGCCGGTTCACTGAAATAGAGCCTGTCGAAGATAATGCCGCCGTCACGGGCTCTCACATACGACGCGCGGGCAGACGTATAAATGGCGTTGTCCGTGTTAAATGCACTCGTTCCGGCAAACCGTGTCAGATCTTTCCCACCAAACACCTGAAACATGAAAGGTATGAGAAGCAGCAAACCTACAGCTGCAGCCGGAAGAATTTTTTTACTATGGCGGAATACAAATGGCAGAAGAATAATGCACAAGACAGGTACAATGACTTTTTCACTCTGGTACCCGTATATGGATAGGATTAGAAGGATGGTTGCTTTCATTACATCTTTTTCCCCGATATCCTTCAAATAACTCAAAAGATAATATACCCCCCAGATAAAAAGAAAATATCCCAGATTGGCTTCATGCCCCAAGCGCGAGAGGTACACCGACCAGGGCGATATGGCAACAAGAAATGCGGCAACCGATTCCGACCCTGGCCGTATTTTTTTTGCAATCAGAAACACTGCAGGAATTGTGAATACCGAAAGAAGAACCGACGGAAGCCTTACGGCTGCGGCATCCAAGCCGAATAGTGTTATGAAGGGTATCACAAGATATGCATACAAAGCAGGTCTCCAGTCATCGTATGCGCGAAGAACGAATGGCAGAAATGTCCCGTATTCATCCCGGCCAGTTTTGAGAATTGAATACGCATTCCACCCGATCGATGCTTCATCAAGTGATGCCGATGGCGGCACAGAGTCAATATTATAAATCCGCAAAAGAAATCCTACAAAACAAATGATAATAATCAGCAGTTTTTCATGTTTCATGGAAATATCCGTTTCTGGACAATATGCCCGCTGGGTAATGTCACCGTATCTATGATATCACCATCGACAATCACGGTTTCCAGCCACCCGTTGTAGCTCCAGGGTTTCTCCCCGTCCGGCTCAATTAAAAGATACACGAGTCCCTTTTTCTCATTGCCCGAAACATATCCATACGTCTTTTTCCCCCACCAGTAAAAAAGATAATCATACGGGTACGTATACACAGGCGGCATAAATGTGAGTACGTTAAACGATCTGCCGTCTGCATCACGGTATATCCAGTCAATTGCATCAGTCTTCCCCCTGATTTTCGCCGTCCCACCGTAATCGGGGAAATCCACACGGTATGTGCGTTCCATCCGTACAACGGATGCAGTAATAAACAATATAATAATGGCTGCAGCCGCAAATCTGCTGAATCCGGAAATTTTATCTATAGTGAAACCAGCAAGGATGATAAACACCACATGAAGCGGCGTCAGGTAATAATCCCAGACGGTACCCCCGATAAAAGAAAAAGTCAGCCAGGAGAAGCCTATTGTGATCAGCAAAAATTTTACAAATACTGACGGTTTACTGAATACGGGAAGAAATATTATGCCCAGAAAAAATATCGTCTGAAATACAGTATTTTTCAAAAGTCCACCAAAATCAAACGAACCGGCAAAATTATACCAATAATCCATCAAATGGAATGTCAGCGACAAACCGTTTCCGCCCATGTTTTTCATCATCAGAAACCCATGCCGTACTTCAAATAGTATTGCCGGCAAGATAATAAGAAGGACAAAAAACATCGCGAGTAGGTAAGTTTTTATTCCAGGACGGATGAAAATGACCGAAAAGACCAAGACCGGAACAAATACGACAACAGCGACGGCAAGATGAAAGTGATAGACAGCAGCTGCTGCGGCAATTGTTAATGGCAGATATTTCCCCGGTTTGGACAGGGATTTCTGTAAAAGAATGAAAACTACAAGAATGAGCAGTGTGGCCGGATGCGGCGGCCATAAAAATCTGGATTGCGATATAAATGCCGGAGATGCTGCAGCAAAAAACATTGAAATGAGAGCTGCATTCGTCCCGGCAATACGACAAACCAGAATATATACCAGGGGTATGACCAAACAACCGATAATGAACATAAGGACCAACGACCCATACGGATCTCCCTGAAATAAAATATATGGGATAGCAAGAAGATAATAGTATCCGGGACCGTGAAACAAACCTCCAATCGGGGATCCGAGACTCACTGGGGCACCGATAAGCGTCAGCTTATGTCCGTCGACTATAGACCGGACTGTTTCGAAATTCCACCCCTGGTCATATCCGAAAAGATAATTACGGCTTATTACCTCGGGACCGCGAATAGCTACCCCCCAAAGAAATATACAAACGAAAAGGAATTTGTTAAGCACCGATCCTAATGGCTTCATCACCGTTTAAATAGAAAATTTTATACAGCGTATTGTTGTCCGGAATTTCCCCGGGTGTTCCTATATAAAGTGTTGAGCCGTTCGCCGCAATATCATCCCAAACAAGAGGTCTGAAAGAGTATTTCCCGAAATGATTCCTGTCTTCTGCAAATCCACCTGACGCAGTGCCGCCTTCTTCAAGATACTTTACCGGATCGTACTTCAAATAAAACAGGAAAAACATGTGCGGCTGCTCAAGCTTGGTGGAAACGACAACTTTCGTATATTTTCCCCCGTTTGATTTCACGTAATCAACCACCTCTTCATACCCATACTGCCAGTTAAACGAATACTCGATATTCATGTGGCCGAAATACATATGGAGATAATAAACTATACTAATAAAATACAAAAACACAAACCCCTGCCTCGCGGCAAGGCGGGCCAAATTCCAAAAAAATCCGTGTTTTGTTTTCATAATTATTTCAAGTATTCCGATTGCGATAAATATCTGGAACACCGGCAGGAATACGAGAGTTCTTATTGCGTGCGGAGTTTCATTCGTCGGACTTGCGGCAATGGGTGCAATCAAAAACCAAGCAAACAGAAATTTCGACAGGATTCCTCCCTTACGCCATACCCTGTACATGCCATACAGCAGAAACGGCAGTTCAATGAGATACAATAGTCCCATGTCCGGCGCATGATGACGGTCATTATCGCCTGTCAGAAACAGCCATTTCACGGAAAAATGCGACAGATACCCTTCGGCCAATTTTTGGATATACACGATTCTTCTGTTGTCAAATATCATCCCCAACCAATCCCCGCTCGACTGATCATCAAGTAGTTTTCTCGAACTGCGCTCCAGAAGTCTTGTGGTATCGGATAGGGAACTTGTGCCTTTCAGCCGTGTCCAGTTCACGGGATCCAAAAACACAATAACCAGCGGCAAAATCACAATACATCCCAACACTACACCAATACAGAGCTGCCTGCTGTATGTTTTCAGTTCTTTTCTGAATACTGCAAAAAGCAGTAGAACCAGAAGAGGCATAAAAATCCGCTCGCTATGGTAGGCGTACAGGGAAAGGGAAGCAACAATGGCACTCGCATAAAACCAACGGGGGTTTCTCCGCAGCCCCCAAAAGAAAAACACCAGCATCCAGATATTTATGGCAACCCCGATATTGGCTTCAAATGCAATACGCGAAAAATGCACATGCCAGGGAGACACGGCAAAAAGAACCATTACAAGGAACGGTAATGCACCAAACCGTGCCTGATCTTTTTTCTCGATGAACTTCAAAAATTCGGATACAAGAAAATAGACTCCGATGACAGCCAAAGATCCCACGATAGCCGCCGGCAGGCGTACTGCCCAGATATTGAGTCCGAAAACAGCGACGGATGGAACAGCAAGATACATATAGAGAGGCGGCTTGTAATCGTCAAAAGACCGCAGGACGGCCGGCATGAAGACCCCATACTCATCTCTGCCGGTTTTGAGGATCGAATACGCGTTGTATCCGAGTGCCGCCTCGTCCCAGTCGGGGCTCGGCGGAGTATTTCCCAGATCATAAAAACGAAGAATTATAGCAATCAACAAAATTAAAAATAAAATTAATTTATTATTCATATTAATTTATCATCATCCCGAAATTGTTCCGTCATGCCGAATTTATTTCGGCATCTTGTTCAAATTCAACTTGATGCTGAACCAAGTTCAGCATGACAAAATTTCATACTTCAAAAACCACCAGTTTCGTATCTCCGTTTAAAAGTTTTATGTTTTCAAGTACATTGGCATTTTTTGGAACCTGATTGGATGGAAGTATATACAGTACGTTTCCCGCATACGATTCACTTGCATCTTTAGTAAACCGGTATTTACCGAAACCATCCACATGGTAAAACCCTGCGGCATCAAAATAATCCTCTTTCGTATCCCAAAAGAATTCTGGGCGGTACTTTCCGTAAAACAGCGTATACATATATGGCCTGCCGATGACATCGGATAAAACGATAGTATCGTAGGAATTCTTATGCTCTTCAGCAAAACGGATCGCTTCACGATACCCGTACTGCCACTCTCCGGAAAATTCTTTCGGATAATGGACAAAATACGTATGCAGAAAATACCCGGTATTAAAAACATATAATACGGATACGGCAAAAACTGCAGCAGTCCGTTTTCTCCCGGAAATCATCGACAGAAAACCTGATATTCCTGCGGCTGTGAAAAAAACAAACACCGGAAGGCTATTGAGGGTGCGGAGCGCATGGGGCGTTTCCCGCGCGACAGCGGCAGGGGCTATAGCAAGCACAAGCCAAAACAGAAAAATCATGGAGATTTTTTTCTGATTTTTCAACAGAAAAAATAATCCGGGAACGAGAAAAAGAGCATCCGCAAGATACAGTTGCCCAGTATCCTGCGTTGAAAATTTCGGGTTGCCGTCTCCTCGGATAAACAAATACCTCGGCTCAAAATGGTCGAAAAAGTGAAGAAGATACGAGCGGGTGTACACGACCCTTCTGTTGTGGATAATACGCGAAAATAGACTGAAATCATCCAGTTTGATGCGTTCATTTGAATGGTAGATAAGCGGATAATCATTGAAAATGGATACCTCTTCAAACCTCAAGCGCGCTTCTTTTGAAAATAAATGCGGCAGGATCGGCAAGAGAAACATAAAAGCAATAATTCCACCAACTGTAATCCTTTTTACATTTGATACTACAGTTTTTTTTTGGGCAATTAAAAGTATTAGGAGTAGTACCGGAGCAAAATACCTGGCACTGTTGAACGTATACACGGCTAGGACAAACGGTACAAACATTATATATAAAAAACCGGATTTTTCGCGGCTTTTTAATACCAGATAGACACCCCAGAGAATAACTGTCAGTGCAATATTCGCTTCAAAACCCGCACGCGACAGCATGATATGCCACGGGGAAAACGCCAGGATTCCTGAAGCCAATACCGGTACAGGTGATTTATCACCAAAAAACTGTTTCCCGATAAGAAACACGAGATACACAGCCAGAATTCCTGACAGCACCGATGGCAGGCGCACAGCAGCCTTTGTGGGCCCGAACAGAGCGACAAACGGAACAGTCAGATAAATGGATAGAGGTGGCTTGTAATCACCGTACGCGATGAATGCATCAAGAGGCAGAAAGTTGCCGTGTTCATCCTTTCCGGTTTGAAGTATTGAATATGCATTGTATCCGATGGACACCTCATCCCAGCTCATGGATGGCGGATTGAGTGATAATCCTATCAGCCGAATTGCCGCTGCAGCAAGGAAAATTCCTGTCAGTAAAACTTTTTTCATACCATCTCTTCATCAATTGCTAATAGTGTTGAAAGAAAGAATAAGAGCGCAATATACAGAGCATGTGAGTTATTGAAATACCGGCTTGCATACCAGACGGCAAAAAGGGTTACCGCATGCCAAAGCAGGAGTTTTGAAAGCGTCATGCTTCTTTTCAGATCGCGGACTGCATACAATAGTACTCCGGCAAAGACCGGTATCTGGATGAATACAAACGGGAATGCATCATGGATATTTTTAATAAACCCGGCCGTATACAGAATCATGCTCAAACCGTATCCGGATACCGGATACCCGTTAGCCGTATTGCCGCTTAAATAAAGAATAGTACTACCTATAAATGCCTGCGAATTCCAAAACAGAAACGGTCCGACAATCATCAAAGACACAATAATGGGAATCCATACATATTTTTTCACATATCTCAAAGCGGTAAATACATAAAGAGGGGTAAAAAACCACACTGTCTGTTTGCTCCAGAAAGCAAGAGTGAAAAAAAGAACCGATGCAGCATACTTTTTCTCCTTTAAAAATACCAAAGAGGTAAGCACAAAAAACAGCACAAACGTGTCGCTTCTTCCTTCCATGAAGTACCCGAAAAGCCCCGGACCGAAAAGAGTGACCATCGAGGCGATAGCGGCAAGAGATTTGCTGGAAAACAGCCGGTAATATGCCCATATGATACCTAAAGCACAGAAAAGAAGCGGCATCCGCGCATCATAGTATCCGAGGATTCGTTGACATACAAAATAAAACGGGTACTGGAACTCCAGATACCACGGCGGCATGACAAAATGGTAAAGTGCCGGATTGACAGCCGGGGATCCGTTTTCCTCGTAGGCAAATGACTCCATCGGTGTGCCGAAGTACGTTTCCTTATATGGATTTTTTCCTGCGCTTAAAAATCGCAGGGCGGATTCCGCCTGGAGCACGATATCATGTGTGCCCATGTTTTGGCCTGGGGCATTAATTCCGCGGTTGACGATTGCCGAACCCATAAGAAGCGTGAGAACCACGACAAGAACAATAGGGGTTATTTTCAAATTTTTTTTCTGAAGCGCAAAAAAAATGTTACCGAAGAGAACAAAGAAAAGTACCCCGAACAGCCAGTACGGTGTCGTATACCCCGGCCATATGCCGTACTGCATCATTGCAGGAATAATAAACAGCGGCAACAGCCCGGCCTCAAGAAGCAAGAGATTCATATATGGATTTATTATACGGTATAATGACTCTTGATGACAAAATACCGCAATGTGTTGATTCTTATCATTCTCTCTCTTCTTCCATTCCTCATTACATTTTTGAACCCGAATCTTCCCCATACTTCCGACGGCGGGGTGCAGCTGCCGCGGATGGCGGCATATTTTAAAGCTCTCTCCGACGGGCATTTTCCCGTCCGATGGGCTGGAGACCTCAACTACGGGTACGGCCTGCCTCTGTTCAATTTTATCTACCAGTTCCCATTCTGGGCGACAAGTACATTTATCGCCTTCGGGTTTTCCCTGGTTTTCTCGTTTAAACTTGCACTCTATCTGAGTTATGTATTTTCCGGAATAGGAATGTATCTGCTGGCAGGTGAGCTTTCCAAAAACAGACAGACCGCACTTATCACGGCGATTCTTTATCTTTTTGCGCCATTCAGATTCGTGGAGCTATTGATCCGCGGTGCGCTCGGCGGAGTATACGCATATACATTCGCCCCATTGGTTCTCTATGCAATTTTGAAAAAAAATATTCCCCTGACAGCCGTGTTTGCGGTGCTTCTGATCCTGTCCCACAACTCGTTAAGTCTTGTCTTTTTTGCAATCGCAGTCCTGTTTGTACTGATGTTTAACGTGCACAAAATCAGAAGTTTTCTCGGACTCGCGCTCGGACTGGGACTCTCCGCATTTTTCTGGATCCCCGCCATGTGGGAGCACAAATACACCTACGGTGACCTGTTTATGAAAGACCTGTTCCGTCAGTATTTTCCGCCGATCCAAAATCTTTTTATCCCCAATCCACTCTACAACCCGAAACTTTTGACCGGAGAAATCTCAACGGACATCGGACTGGTCAATATTTTACTTTTATTAACAGCGTTAATACTATTATTTAATACATTTCGCGCCCAACGTCATGCTGAACTCGTTTCAGCATCAAGTTTTCAAAAAACTGGATTCCGAACCAAGTTCGGAATGACAGAATTAAAAATAGTATTTTTCTCTCTTACTATAACGACTGTTTCATTATTTTTCATCTCTCCCCTATCGATGTTTGTCTGGGAACGTGTTTCCTGGCTGCGGCAGTTCCAGTTTTCCTGGCGGTTTCTGGCTCCCGTCACATTCGCACTCCCCCTCCTCTACATCCCCATCTCACAACGCATCTCACTTAACGCTAAAACGCTTATCGCAATACTCAGTGCAGTCATTCTAATGACCGCATTCTACTGGTATCCCCGTCAGGGATTCGATAAAGTAAACGAGAATGATTTCTGGAACTATCCCCTCAACACCACGTATTTCGGCGAAACGGATCTTATCTGGTCGGCAGGCCCTGCATCTGATTATCCCAAACAGTTTTCGGAAATTATTGCAGGAGAAGGGCACATATCGAATATCACGAAAAAAACACAGATACATACGTATCCAGTTCTGGCAGATTCTCAGGTTACGGTTGTAGACCACACGCAGTATTTTCCGGGATGGAAAGTCTACAGCGGAAACGCTCAAATCCCCATCCAGTTCCAGGATCCCAACTGGCGCGGCCAGATCACCTACTCCCTCCCCCCAGGTGACCATTCCATCGTGGTAAAATTCACCGAAAGCCCGGTAAGAATGATTGCGGATTTTATTTCTTTAATGACACTCGCAATTATTCTATTTACATTTAAGAAGATGTCAGCCCCTCATACATCACGATAATCGTTGTGGCGAGGGTACCCCAGAAGAAAGGGATCCAGATAGGGATACCAAGTAGTTGGGATTCCCTGTAGCTCCAGGTACTGCCGGAGTTGACCAAAATAACTTCCACAATTCCACCACCAACAGCCACCATGCAGAACCACAAAAATTCTTTTTTGACAGGATATATTCTGTATTTCACATACGCCAAACCGATCAGCAGAAGTGCAAGAACTACCGGATACTGGGGCAGGAAATACGTAAAAAGTACGGATATAGTAATGATTGAAGATGAAACAATGAACTTCCTGTTCATACAATATATAATGGTACTACTCATCA
>JBGSUE010000016.1:0-40684 GCA_041753515.1 Patescibacteria group bacterium | reverse complement strand
ATTGTATTTACGACTATTTAGGATGGAGTATTCCCGGCGCCTGTTCTTTGTAGCTACTTTACATCTATGACCCAATTTGATACCATACATCCATATCCCCGGGAGGGGGTTTTTAGAAGCCGGGAAGTGAATTTTCGCGCTGATTATGTTCTTTTATGTGTACGTGATAGAAAGCATATATCAAAACTATCGTTACATTGGTTTCACCCAAAACCTGCAGCAACGATTAAAAGAACATAATCAGGGAAAAAATTTCTCGACAAAAGCATATAAACCGTATAGGCTTATTTATTATGAAGCATGTCTTTACGAAAATGACGCGCTTCGAAGAGAACGGTATTTAAAAACTAGCCAGGGAAGCAGACTCTTAACGCAACGCTTAAAAGAATTTTATTTTGCGCGAAAATCTACTTCCCGGTAGAAGGTAAAAACAGTATGGAAACCAAAACTGCCTCACTGCCAAAAATTGCACCAGTGCAGTTTGTAAAGGAATCCGTTGCGGAGCTGAAAAAAGTGAACTGGCCGACGCGGGCGGAAACGGTGAAACTGACCGGCGTCGTGATCGTGATATCGCTCATCGTGGCATTTTTTGTAGGAGGCGCGGACATGCTGTTTCTGAAAATTTCGACACTGGTTTTTCAATGAAAGGGATCATATGGATGACACAAAGAAGGTAAAAGGAGAAAGTACTGAGGTGAAAGGCCTGCCTGCCGGCAAGGCAGGTGAAAGTACGAAGGGAAAAGCTGAAAGTACTGAGGTGAAAGGCCTGCCTGCCGGCAAGGCAGGAAAAAGTACTGAGGAAAAAGGTGAAGTGAAAGAAGAAAAAAAAGAAGAAACACCCAAACGCGTGGCACCGCCCAACGCGCGATGGTACGTAGTCCACACGTACTCCGGCCACGAAAACAAGGTAGCGGCAACCCTCAAACAGCGTATTGAAACCATGAAACTTGAGGACAGGATTTTTGATATTGTCGTCCCCACTCGCAACATCGTCACCGTCAAACACGGCAAAAAGGAAGAACAGAAAGAAAAAATTTTCCCCGGGTACATACTCGTTAAAATGGTTTTAGAGGATGAATCATGGCTGGCTGTGCGCACCACCCAGGGCGTGACGGCATTTGTGGGCACGGGCAACAAACCAACGCCGATATCCGACTCAGAAGTCACCACAATTCTTAAATTTATGGAGCAGGAGGCTCCCAAGTACAAAACAAAATTTTCCGTGGGAGAAGCAGTCAAGATTGTGGACGGGCCATTTGCCGACTTTTTGGGAACAATCGATTCACTGGATGAGGAAAAGGGCAAGGTGAAAGTGCTCGTCTCCATCTTCGGACGGGAAACGCCGGTGGAACTGGACTTCCTGCAGGTTGCCAAACTGTAACCCTCTATGATATAGTACGGGATACCTCGGGGAACTGAGGGAGAGACCAATTAACTGGTTTCGTGAGTACTTATAATTTCATCGTATATTTACTCTCAAACCTCTTATTTGATCCCTGTTAAATTGCTACATTGTTATATTGCTCTATTGTTATGGCTGCAAAAAAAATAAAAACGCTTATCAAACTGAATCTTCCGGCCGGTGAGGCAACGGCAGCTCCTCCGGTGGGACCGGCTCTCGGCCAGCACGGTCTGCCCATCATGGAGTTTATCAAGGCATACAACGAGAGGACTGCAAAACTGAAAGGCCAAACAATTCCTGCTGTCATTACGGTATTTGAAGACCGCACGTTTACCTTCGTCACGAAACTTCCGCCGGTTGCAAAAATGATTCTGAAAATGCTGGGAGTCGATAAAGGATCCGGGAAAGCAGGACGCGAATTTGCCGGAACCCTTTCAAAAACCCAAGTCGAGCAGATTGCAAAAGACAAACTCCCTGATTTAAATACGACAAGTGTTGAGGCTGCTGTAAAAGTGATTGCCGGAACTGCCAAAAGTATGGGAGTAAAAGTAGAAGGATAACTATGGGAAAAATACGCTCCGCCGTGATGGGCGATGAAAAATCGGAAAAAGAAGCAAAACGAAAGGCGCAAGCCCGTCGTGATACGAAAAAGGCCAAAAAGGCCAAAGTAGCCGGCGTAGGCCTCAAGGGCGGCGAACGCACCGCGGTTGTTGAGGGCACGGATATCAAGCCGGAGTTTAAGAAACTCGTCGAAAAAGTGGAGAAAGGTGAAAGTACTAAGGAAAAAGGCCTGCCTGCCGGCAAGGCAGGGAAAAGTACCAAGGAGAAAGAAGTAAAAACGAAACAACGGTCGAAGAGGTATAAGGAAATGCGCGGGATGGTGGACAAATCAAAACTGTATCCCGTGAAAGACGCTGTGGACCTTATGAAAAAAACACAGTACGCGTCGTTTGACGGTACCGTAGAACTCCACGTCAACCTAGATACAAAAAATATCACCGGCGATAAAAACTTCCGCGGCATAATGCGTCTACCTCATGGCACAGGTAAAGAGGTAAGAGTCGCCATTGCCGACGACACGGTCCTGTCTGACATCGAAAAAGGCACGATCAACTTCGACATACTTATCGCCCATCCCTCTATAATGCCCAAGCTTGCCAAATATGCAAAACTACTTGGTCCACGCGGCCTCATGCCAAATCCGAAAAACGGTACCGTGTCACCCGAGCCGGAGAAAAAAGCAAAAGAAATGGCCGGCGGACAGGTAAACTACAAATCGGAACCAAATAATCCAATCATTCATCTCTCGATCGGAAAAGTATCGTTTGACAATAAAAAAATAGCGGAAAACATTAAAGCAGTCATTGATACCATTGGCGCATCAAAAATATCCAAACTTACCCTGACCTCCACCATGGGCCCGGGGATTAAGGTTGAAATCTAATAATCGTTCTGCTATACTTTCTTTTGTCCTAAAGACAGTAGGCTTCCATAAGTCCTACCGAGGGAAGAAGATCATTTTTCAGTAAGGTAGCTGAAATCTTCGAAATTCCCTCTTTATGGAGGGTTTTTTTATGGCAACGCAGAAAAAAATTGATACAGTACAGAAATTGACAGATAAAGTAAAAAAAGCAACGTCAATTATTTTTGCCGACTTCCGAGGCCTCAAGCATAAACAGCTTGAAGAACTGCGCAAAGCCGTCAAAAAGGCAGACGGGGAATTTGTCGTGACCAAAAACCGCCTGATGAAACGTGCTCTTGGCAATTCTCAAGAGGCAGTTTCTGAAAATCTTGAGTCTTCAACCGCTACCCTTTTTGCCTACAAAGACGAAGTGGCACCCCTTTCCGCCATGCTCGCGTTTTTCAAAACAGCCGCTCTGGGAACGACAAAAGGCGGACTATTGGGAGATAGGGTGATGTCAGCACAAGATGTGCTTGCCCTTTCAAAACTCCCCGGCAGACAGCAGCTGTTGGGAAATCTTGTGAGACAATTGAACGCTCCTATCCAGGGGCTTCACTATGCATTGAATTGGAATATGAACAGACTGGTCTGGGCACTGAATGGGATTAAAGAGAAAAAGGAATAATATGTCATCGCGAGCGGAGCGCGGCGATCCCGAACGGGATTGCTTCGTCTCTTCGTTCCTCGCAATGACACTATAAAAGCGAGGTGATTTGATTTATGGCAAAAATAACAAAAGATGACATTATGAAGGCAGTCGAGGATATGTCAGTTCTCGAACTATCAGAACTTGTGAAAGCACTGGAGGATAAATTCGGCGTATCAGCCGCACCAGTAGCAGTAGCCGGACCGGCCGCCTCCGCTGGAGACAGCTCCGGCGAGCCAAAGGAAGAACAGACTGTTTTTAACGTGGTTCTTGCATCATTCGGAGAGAACAAAATATCCGTCATTAAGGCTGTCCGCGAGCTTGTCCCGACACTGGGACTGGCCGAGGCAAAAGCATTAGTGGAATCAGCTCCCAAAGAACTGATGACCGGACTCAATAAAACCGCTGCGGAAGAAGCCAAGAAAAAACTTGAAGCCGCAGGTGCAAAAGCAGAACTTAAATAAGGCTGACTATATAATAAAATCCAGAAAATCCGCCGATGAGGCGGTTTTTTGGTGGATTGGACAGAATTGATGTTCAGTCCGGATAAATTATTATTTTTTGAACAATCTATGTATTCATATATACTCTGAATTCTGAAAATGAAATTCACAAACATTTTCAGCATCGTGTGAATCCCCTCTTGGAGATATGATTTTTACGTCGCAAAATAAATATTTCATGGTGTAGTTCGAGAAATGTCGTAAAATATTTAATATTCCCGCAAAACATTTTTATCAAAAAGTTATCCACATCCTCTTTTTCCTCCTTGACACGGTTTGATCCGAGATGATATTTTATGACTAGTAAAGATATAATTAATGTTTCGCCTGCTCAATTTGGTTCATAGTTTGTATCAAGTAGTCTCCAAACTACTAGCTACTCACTACTAACCCGAAAATATATGGCTTTAGGAGATGAATGGCCGGATTTATTAACAGTCAGGGAAGTAGCAAAAATACTGCGCGTCTCCCCTCTTACCATTAAACGGTGGGGCAAGCGGGGTAAGCTCCCGGCAATCCGCATCAATTCACGCGGCGACCGCCGGTATAAAAAAGAAGCCGTCATGTGGCTTCTAGGCCTTCAGCAAAAAGGACAACTGTAAGGAGTACGAGATTCTTCGCTACGCTCAGAATGACAAATTGTGTCATGCTGAACCGCCAAAGGCGAGTGAAGCATCTAATTTTTCATTTACACTTGTGTGCTTTTCAGCCTCTCCGCGGCATCGGTGGGATCTACTACGTTTACGTTAAGGCCGGTGCCAAGTTCAAACCCTGCGCGGTGGACGGCACGCGGTGTAATACGGATAAACCAGTGTGTCCCGTGATAAATATAATAGTTGTAGACAAACGGTTCATTTGCCTGTTTAAAAGGCACTGCCGGGTCTTTGAGCACATATTCAATACGTTTGAGCGCATTCTGAAATACGCCTGCTACCTCATGAAGCGAGGCATCATCGATATCCCCAAACATGGATCCGTTCGTTTTGGGAGCTACCCACACTTCATACGGCCACTGCGAAAATTCCGGACAGTAGACGACAAACCGTTCCGATTCCGTCACAATATTTGAAATCGGCTCCAGAGATACGGCATCAAGATTGATCTGCCGTGGAACTACGACGAGTTGTGAATGGGGGTGGGCAAGACTAGCCCCGGCGTGATACCCGTGGTTACAGAATATAAGCACCTGGCCTTCATTTCTGTGGATTCGGAACCTCTCCCGATACGTACGGACAATCCGTTCTACCTGGTCGACGGGAAGATGTTCGATATCGCGCGTTTCATCGGGACTGTGAATGATCACCTCATGAATATCCGTGATGGGATATTTGTTCGGGACAACGCGTACGTGCCAACCCGGCTCATTGGGAGAACCTGTTCCGACCCTATATACTTCAGGCGGCGTCAGTTTCTCATGCCCCTCGCAGAACGGACAGACAAATGCTTTCGGTTTTTCGCCATCAACATCCGACGGACGCTTCGTTCGCATGGATGAAATAATCACCCAGCGCTGTGTCGTTGAATCCGGTACGAATTTAGCCATAGTATTTCATACCTGTCATGCTGAGTGAAACGAAGCATCTACTCTTCCACTAGATCCTTCACTTTCGTTCAGGATGACGATATCACTTTCTCAAACTTCGCCAACAACTCCATCGCCCTCATTTTTACTTTTTTTGTTACTTCAACCTCTACCATCCCCTCTTTAACCTGCCTCACTCCAGAAAGAAAAAACGGAATATCCGGCTGTCCGTAATATACGGCTGATCCGATAGGTGCATAGACAATTGCCGGAAGGGTCATCAGGTCTTCTTCCCCGTCCACAATAAATACCGTATTTTTATGCTGTTGAAAGGATGTTGCCCATTGTTTCACAGCATCAGTTGCTTCGTGACTGATATGGCCCGGACCGCTTTGTATATGCTCTACCTGTGTTGTCTCCGGAAACCGGTAGTCCTCAAAAGACTGATATGCTTTCCGGCGAACTTTAAGGTCGATGATCGAAAGTGTTGGAACGATGCCCAATTGCATAATTTTTGTCGTGGTAATATCACCGACTGAGATAATGATTGTGCCCCGTTTTGCATTGACATGTGCAGGCACGTCCCATTTCGACAGAACATGCCCCAGAGGGGCAGCAAGTGTTTCGCGAAGAATTTCCGGCATGACGAGTTTTCCATCCGGGTCTATCGTACCTGTCCGAATCCGGGTGGATGATATGGGCATGCCGTCTTCGGCATTGACATACGGGACTGTAATAAGAGCTAAAGGTATCAGACCTTTATTCTCCCGCATCGCATTAATCTCTTCTCCTCTGTGATTGTTCTCAGCCGTCACGATGAGAGCGTTGTAGCGGGGATCACTGGCGGCAGGATCATACGGATCGTTGATGGCAATAATAGTCGAACGCTTTATGAATCCGTGTTTCTCAAGCCATGTTTCAATATTTCTTTTACGGGTGAGAAACGTCTTATGTTTGAATTTCTTAAATTTTTCAATATATTGATCAGACGTAATCCCTATTGTCACCATCTCTCCCTCACCGAACGCACGGGTAAGAATAGCCTCATGGCCTTTGTGAAAGGTATCGAATGTGCCTGCGACAAAAAGATGACTATACATAAATTATGAATTATGAATTACGAATTACGAATTTTTATAAATTACCTTTCATTGTTTTTTGTATTGCACCCAATAATCTGCATAACTCATCACAATTCTCTGAAAGAATATCTTTATCACTTTTATCTAAATATCCTGTATCAAATAATAACATAATCCAATACTTTGTTTCTCTGGATTCTTTATACGCAATTGAGATTTTTGATAAAAAATCATTCCTAGACTGAGCTCCAACCGCTTCCTCGATATTCGCTCCAATTGATGTTCCGCTACGTAATAATTGTTTCGATAATACAAACTCTCTATTATCAGCTGTTAATTTTTTATATATTTTTACAACAAGCAAAGCAAAATCATAACTTTTTCTTTTTATTATGTTTTCTTTCACACAATTTTCATTCGTAATTCATAATTCATAATTCGTAATTAATATGGTCATCCTGCAGCTATGATCGCTTCCCAGTCATCGTAAAACGTTTTCACTCCGACATCGGTAAGTTCACTTGAAATATCGTATGAATTCCAGGGATCATCAAGTATAAGTTCACGAAACGGCATTTCTGTATGATTGTGCAGTTGGTATATATAATTTTCATCCGGTTTGGGGCATCCTGCCTCGACCCATTCGTCGATGATGTGTAGCGGTACGGTTGCCGTGACATCCAGTTTCTGGCAATACATAAGATGGGCTACCGATCGAATGCTTGAAGCTAACAGCATCACATGGGATTCAAATTTATGATACATGGCCTTGATATTTGCCATCATATCCGTCCCGTCAAAACCCGCATCATCCAGCCGTCCGATAAATGCTGAAATAAACACATCGTACGGATTTCCATCCGGTCCAAAACCTCTGTTTTTTGTCGCGGCATGAGCAGCCGCCGCCTGCTCCTGGGTAAACACCAATGTGATATTGACCGGGCCTTCTTTTGAAAATATTTCAGCTGCTGCCAAGCCATGTTTGGTACAGGGAAATTTGACAACCACATTCGGTGCCCATTCTTTATACATTCTTGCCTGCGAAAGCATACTTTCAACGGTTGTTTCCGGCCGTACGATAACCTGTACGGAAAGCGGCCCTTTCATATCCCTTGAAATTGTGCGTACCGTATCGCGATAGATTGCCACAACATGTTCATGAGTGAGTGTTTTTTTTCTGAGGTGTTCCGATGCATGAACGACTTTTTTCAGAAGTGTGGGATTGGTGGTCTGGCCAACAACCCCCGGCAGTCCTTTTTCTTTCAGAAGCCTGTCTGCGGCTGCAGTTTCAAGCGGGTTCGCACTGTCAAGAAAAATCTTCATATTATCTATAATACATGATCATCGTGAGATTGGTAAGGGGTATGCTATCATACATATATGAAACCAATTCAGTATACTAAACACGCAAAAGAAATGATGGATTTCAGGAATATTTCGAAAGAAAATATTGAAAAGACAATCATATCTCCTGACACAATCATGCCTGCACTGAATAATAAACGGGTATTCATGAAAGATCTGGGAAATAACTATCTGAAAGTCATTGCAGTTGAGGAAAAAAGCGCTATCGTCATCATTACTGTCTATTGGATTGAAAAAAAACGCGTGAAACAGTAGAATATGAATATGAAAGTATCATACGATCCGGACTCGGATGCCATGTATATTTATTTTTCGCAAAAGAAAAAAAGCACGAAAACCGTTGAGGTCCGTGACGGCATTCTCGTGGATTACAACGGCAATGAAATGATAGGTATCGAAATAACGGATGTGAAAAACAAAATACCGGGAAAAAACCTGGACTCCATTACCCTCTCCATCCCCCAAAAACCATCTCTATCGGTATAAATTCTTCATGCTCATTCGCGCCACCGAGTCTGACTCGGTATACCCCAAAAACTCAGGTTTGAAGGTGAGTTTTTGAGTATAAACCCAACTAATCAGCTTTTTACTCCTTCGGAGTTGCAAACCTGAGTAAGTTGGGTATATCACAAAAGAACAGGGAATTTAAAAAATTTGTGCCAAAAGGCAAAAATATTTAAATCCCCCCAAGGATATAACATGATAATTTCTCTTCCCTGTTCTTGATAAAGCCATAGAGACGGTCACAAATTGACCGTGACCGTCTACTATTTTCGTGCTCGGATCGCTTACGGATCTTTCACCCAGTCACACGTGTAGCTGCAGCTGGCTTCCACCTGCGTGCAGGTCCATGTATGATTCGGGCGGCGCCCATTGTCACTCGGAGTCGGCTTGACAATCTCTGCCCAATTGCACGCTGAGGTCTGATCGTCATCACCTGCAATAGGTTCCAGCGTAGCTGTAGGTACAAGAAGTGTTGCGGTAGGCACGATCACCTGCACCGGCGAGTTATTGTTGCTGGAGATCGGATGCTCAACGCCCGCAGGATTGACCGCCGTAACCAGGTTGGACTGACCATTGTTCAAGTCCGCAGCAGGTCCCGGTGTTGCCGCATCAACAAGCACTTCACATCCTACATTTTCGAAATCGGTCGTCAGACGATAGAATTTGGCGAAGCCCCAACCTTCCTTTTGCACCTTCGCCTTGATATTATTCATATCGTTCTGGGTCTTGATGCTGAAGGATTTCGGATCTTGTGCACCCTTAACCAGACATGCACGCTCACGATTATTGTCCTGAGCCCAATCCGGAATGCCCCACTGTTCGCCAACAGGAAGTTCAGCAGGAAACGAGGGCATCACGGAAGGATCTGCCGCTTTCTTCGGCTGGAAACCTTCGGGCCAACGATCTTCATTGGAACAGTAGCCATTTACCTGCGTTTGGTAGTCATCCGGATCCAGACCTTGCAGAGCATTGTAGTACTCCTGCGTCATATCGGTCATGAACCCAAAGGTTGGGTTTGCCTTGACAGATCGGTAGGTCAAAACCCAATTCCCGTTCCCAGTCGATCCGCAGAAAGCCGCTTTTTCTGCCGCATTTGCCTGAACAACATTGGCACCTACAACAACCGCCACGATCAATAAACAGTACAAGAATCTTTTGGACATTTTCGTTTACTCCTTTTCTAGGTATTGTCCTATTCACTCCACGAGCGAACTTACCCAATGGCAATATATTGCCACCACGTACGTTCACTCGTGAGAGTTATTAAAGGAGAATCATGTTTTTCCACCGCTATAGAGCGGTGTATATCCTTGTTGTTAAAGAACGTTTATTAAACGGTAAATAGTCAATGGGAAATGGTAAAAAACCACTGCATTAACTACTTGCCAAGCAATAAAAAAACCGGATCTAAACGTAATAACATTCAGACTGGCCGGTTATAATTAGATGCACCGACTGGTGCGTCTCAAGGCGTTATCGTCTTATATGTGAAATAATATCATACTATAGGGAATAAATCAAGAAAAAAATTATAGGACAGAAAGAACGCACGGGGTGATGAATAGAGCCTTGCTCAGGTGTCTTTTGTCCTTATTTCAATTCGCAAAATATATATAATCAACAGTAATAAAAGTATGTTCCGGCAAATTGTAATGCCCAAAATATGTGCTTCCGATATAAAATTGAACAAATAGTCTGTCGTGTGGTATTACGCATGAATCATCCGGCAATTCTTCAATCTTCCCACTGCAAAGAATGTCAGAATCATCGTATCCATACAATATCATCCATTCCAGTCCCATTAATTTCGGATAACTCTCAAGACCACTAATTGTAATCGTGAGCTGCGCATTTTTTTCTGCATCATAGATGTATTCAACACGCAGATGCGCGTCGGGACTCGGTGTGCCAAATACATACGTATCTTCATTAAGCCAATAACCTTGTGAAGTTTCAACGGCTTCAATTTCAGGAATTTCTTCTGGAGACCCACCAGGTAACCCAGCACATGCCACCAGGATGAGGGCCAACAACAATAGAGAAATCTTTTTCATTATTACTTTCCTTCCATGCTTGATGTATGCATTTCTGCACCGGACTGGATACCAAAGGGGTGATATCCACACCGGTGCAGAACAATACATTGCATTTTTTTCCGTGCGTTCTCTCTTTCAAAGAGCAATCACTGCATCATGATTGCGATGCAGCCACGAACCGTCGCCCCCCGCGGGCGCGAGGCAGAATGCCTCAGACGCGGGGTAAGACTGGTGTCGTGGTAATGTGCATGAGCCAAAGGCTCATCCTTTCCACACACACGAATATTTTGTACCCTTCACAATCAGAATTGTTACGGGTACCCATCCTTCTAATCCGCTTTTCTCCGCCAATTGGCGGATTCAAACCGGAGTAAGATGGCTGTATGTGCAGGAAGGATGAGGAACGCACGGGGTGATATGAATATTATTTTTTGGATACGATCCTCATCCATCATTCGAACTTATGGCTTT
Organism: Patescibacteria group bacterium; assembly: GCA_041753515.1. GTDB lineage: Bacteria > Patescibacteriota > Microgenomatia > UBA10105 > UBA927 > JBGSUE01. The sequence continues at coordinate 29,691 of JBGSUE010000016.1, read as the reverse complement.
GGGCAGGGCAAAGCGAGCATATCTTCTGGCGCATACCCACTACACGCTCCGCTATGCACATACAATCCACTTATTGCATCGAAATGTGTATAAATGATCGCACCTTTCGGCAAAGTACACGATGGAATCCCAGGACTGGCAATCGTTTTAAAGGTCTTAAGCACAACCAGCCTAGGCGAGGATGGCATAATAACATTAGGCTCAATGCCATTCCTGCACAGCTCCTGTGCATCGACATCGATATCCGGTAGAGATTCTTCAGTGCCGACAGGCTCCTGTGATTCTGTGCTTGTAATCGTATATCCCGCAAAATTACAGGCCATTATGAATACTACACAAATAGTCAGGAAACCTAACAGAATTCCTTTATTCATCGTGTCCTCCAGATTTCTTTCATAGTCCGCAATTCATTTTGTGATGATCTCGAAGTGCGGTGCCAAATTGCATCTCATATTTCTCCAGAACCTGAATCGGACCGGTACACTGTTGACCTCCTGTCACCGGATTCTCAATAGTCCTAGATTCTCCGTCAAATACCAGATACCTGAGATCCATGGCGGCACGATCTGGAAGTTGTAGCCATTCCACTGCATCATAGAATAGAATCATCGTCCCGTCAGACCGTAAATATGTCCCAGCGTATTCATACGTAATATTTTCTGCCGGATACATAAATTCGATCTTGTCATCCAGGTATCCTTTACCGTCGTATGAAACAACGGCAAAATCGCCAGTACAATACATAGGTCCCTTGATGTAATACTTGTCCCCTTCTCCGACCTGTCCGAAGGTGTTTTCTTCTGCATCGTAGTAATAGACATAATACGTCCAGGTGTTGTTATCGAACACCGAGACCAAAAAGTCGTTACCATCGCAGGGTATGACACCTCCCATGGAATATTGCATCCCCAAATCTATATATTGCTGAATCAACGATTCCCGCTTCTGTTTCATCTCAGCAATTCTGTCCGACTCTCCCTGGAGAATTGTGATATTTCCTCCACTGCCGCTTTCAATTGTGGCTGGAATGACCGAATCTTCAATCGGCATCGGCACCACCGGCTGAGTCGGATCCCAAGGCGCAGGCTCCATGGCAGAGGCCACCGGCCGGGACTGTTCCACACCCGCAGGTTGCGTCGGGGTAGGACTCGTGCATGCCGCCAGAAACATGGCCAAAAGCAAAAAAACAGCAATCTTTTTCATGAGAATTTTCCTCTCTCTAGATTTTATTTATGCAGACTCTCTGCATATGATCCGGATACCGGTTTATGATACCCGCATCAGATGCAAAGAATCTGTTTTTACTAAAAAAACTCGGGTATAAAAATAGAGTTTTTTCAGTATCCGCCTCTCTAATCCGCTTTCCAACTTCAGAAAGTTGCAAACCGGAGTAAGACAGGCGTATCCGTGCGTTCTCTCTTTCAAAGAGCAATCACTGCATCATGATTGCGATGCAGCCACGATCCGTCGCCCCTCGCGGGCGCGAGGCAGTATGCCTCCGACGCGAGGTAAGACTGGTGTCGTGGTAATGTGCACCACATATAACCCATAGGATTATTATGGATCCGGAAATTATAGTACAGTCCGGGGAAAAATGCAAAACTATAAGATGTATTTACCCACCAATTTGGGCTTTGAGGTACTCCCTGCCATTATTTAAAAAGAAATATTTCATGTCCGTAAAAAACGCTTCCTGTTTTTGTTTGTCTTCATCCAGAAGATACGGCCAGAGCTCAAAATTCGATCGTTATTCAACATCAGGGCATTGTTCCGTATAAATAATATTCAAACAATATTCGTGTGCCAAGATCAAGATCCGAACTAGTATACGGAAAATATTTTTCCAGAAATTTTCTTTTAAAACCTTTCAAATCCCCTTTATTCAATTTTCGCGTCAGCCACATACCCCATTCTTCATCTGTTTTTTGTTTCTTCATGGTCTCATTATACACCGTACAATGCCCTCCGCATCAATTCCCTGCTCGTGCAGAAGTTCTGCGGCGGAACCGGAGCGGGGTAATTTCGTGACAGCGAGATGATGAATCTTCCCCACAACAGATCTGACGGCATCCCCAAGTCCGCCTTCAGGATAATGATCCTCCACAACGATGATTGCTTTGGAGTCATTGGCAGCTTTCTGCAGGGTTTTTTCGTCTATTGGTTTAATAGAATAGCAATCGATCACCCGGACGGAAATTTTCTTTTTTGCAAGCTCTTGTTGTGCTTTCAGGGCTTCGTGCAGAGTAATACCTGCAGCTATTATGGTAATTGGTTCGTGGTTCGTGGTTCGTGGTTCGAAGACATAACTTCCACCGATATGAAATTTTGTTTTTTCATCATAGATCACAGGCGTCGGCTCTCTTGTCGTACGCACATACACGACACCGTGCAATTTCAATGCTTCTTCCACCAGTTTTTCGGTCTGATACGGGTCGGACGGGTACAGGACGGTTGATCCGTAAATGGAGCGGAAAAGCACAATGTCCTCTAAACCCATCTGTGACGGACCGTCGCGACCAAGAGATACTCCAACGTACGATCCATGGACAATGACCGTCCCGTCCGAAAGCGGCATCATGCGCAACTGGTCGTGCGCACGGGTCAAAAATGCACCGAATGTATTGATAACCGGCAGATACCCCATTTTGGACAAACCGAGAGCGACTCCGGTCATATTCTGCTCGGCAATATGCATGGGCAAAAACCTTTTCGGATAGGATTTTGCAAACATGTCCGTGTGCACGGAATTGGATACATCGGCATCAAGAACGAGAAGATTTTCAATAGTTTCACCCAAACGGACAAGCGCGTTGCCGAATGCGAGCTTGGTGGCTGTTGGAGATTGGTAATTGGTAATGGGTAATGGGTTTATTTTTGTATTCTTTCTCATCACTCCTAACCCATCACTCATCACCATTTCAGGCTTCTGAATCACCCCTTTCACATCCCCGCTTTCTTTTTTGAAATAGTCCAGCCACTTCTCAAACTCCTCAAGAGACAGCATCTTGTTGTGCCAGCCGTTTTTATCCTCCCAGACCGGAATTCCCTTCCCTTTCACAGTTTTTGCAATGATCGCCACCGGACCGCTGTGATATGTGACGGCTTTTTCGTACGCCGCATCCAACTGCCCCCAATCGTGACCATCCACGACAATTGCCCCCCAACCGAATGCCTCAAACTTTGCACGGAAAGACTCGGAATTACCAGCTTCCATAGTCTCTTCCGATTGGCCGAACCGGTTGACGTCTACAATAGCAATAAGATTTGATAATTTTTGGTGGGATGCCCAGGCGGCTGCTTCCCAGTTTGAACCTTCTGCCAATTCCCCATCCCCCATCAAAACAAACACTCGGGGAATGGAAAATGGAACAAGTGTTGCATCATATGTTGAGTTGGTGATGGGTGATGGGTGATGGGTAATGGGATCGGATAATTGTGAACTGTGAACTGTGAACTTACGACGTAAGCCCCACGCGTATCCGGCGCCGATTGACAATCCTTGCCCAAGCGATCCGGTTGCGGCGTTGGCAAGCGGAAACCTGAATGTGGGATGGCCCTCAAGAGGGCTTTTAAACGTGCGGTAGCCGGACAATTCTTTCTCCGTTAGAACTCCTGCAACCGTATACAAGCTGTACAGAAGCGCTGACGCATGGCCTTTGGAAAAAATGACCCGGTCGTTACTTAACCGTTCCGGATGAGCGGGGTCAAGCCGAAGATATTTGAAAAAAAGCATGGCAGCAAGCTCAACGGATGAAAAACAGGTGGTGGGGTGACCACTGCCAACGGTATGGGTGGTTTTGAGGATAAGATACCGGAGACGTGAGGCAATTTTTGTTAGGGCAGTATCATCCATAATTTTGTCATGCTGAACTTGCCAGCCTCGCCGGCTAGGCGGGTTTCAGCATCTAGTTTATCGGAAACGAGATCCCGAAACAAGTTCGGGATGACATTATATTCCAGAAAGTAGTTTTACGGCATGTGCAATGGATTTCGGGTGATTCACAAAGAAAAAATTGGTTGCGGCAATGCGGGTTGCTCCGGCGTCGCGCACGACTTTTGCCGTTGCCTCGTTCATTCCCCCATCCACTTCAATCGGTAAATCCGGATACCCTTCACGGATCTGTCGGATTTTTTCAACGGTTTCAGGTAAAAACGGTTTGCCGGAATCACCCATTTCTATTGTCATCACAAGAACCGCGTCAACCTCTTCCAGATACGGCTCGATCTGATCGATTTCCGTCGGGCCGTCGATTGCCAGAACCACTTCCATTTCCTCATACTGCACTTCGTCAAGAAATACGCGGAGGTCAGTGCATTCCACATGGGCAATCACCCGTTTGAAACCGGCATCGGACAGTTTTCGCACATACTCACCCGGCTTGGCAACCATGAGATGCGCTTCAAACGAAAGATGCGGGTATGATGAAATGATATTTTTCAAAATATGGACGTCAGTAACCGATTTTTTTACAACAAGCGTGCCATCGGACATATCCAGCTGAACCCAGGGCACATACGGCGCAACAAGATCGAGTTTGCGGCGGATTTCCGCTTCTGTGTCATCGTAGATGCCGGGAATAACGTCTATCATATGTATCACCATATCAAGTCGAATGCGTTGTACGCAAGAGGGAAAATCAGGGTAATGCGGGATTAACTATTTCCAATCCCTGTATCCTGGAAAAATGCCCGACATTTCCGGTAACGAGAATTGCATGATTCTTCATTACTGTTGCCGCAATCAGTACATCGGTGTCATCAATCCGCTGGCCTTTATCTTCAAGATTCGCCCAAATAAAAGCCGCCAATTCTGCACAGAATCCGTCAAACGGAAAAATTTCAGAAAGCGATTCTATCAAATCACGTAAGATCCCTGACAAAAATTCACGTCGGTTCGCATCATGCAGGCGCAATATTCCGCAGTACAACTCAAAAACACAGACACTGCTTGTTGTTAAACGATCCGACTGGTGTCTCTCCACAAAATCAACTGCGGCACGCTTTTTCTGAAGATAATCAATAAGAACAGACGTATCCAATAAATACATCATATCTTTCTCTTACTGCTTTTTTTATTTTTTCTGACAAGAACCCTATCCCAGTAATCGTCACTATCAAGCTCTGTCCCTTTCCAGGCTCCGGCAAGAGATAGGAGCTTTTTATTTTTTTCCCCAGGACTTGCCGTGATTGTAGCAAAATGTCGTCCGTCGCGCGTCAAAATCAATTCTTTAACATGAGGTAGCATATCGGCGTAATCGCCAAATCTTCGGATAAAATCCGTGACTGGTACAATCAGACTATTCATATCAAAAGCATACATCTAAAGATGTATTATGTCAAGTATTATACTATGTATGTAAACATGTATAAAACTATCAGGACGGCACGGGTGAATCTGCTTTTTGGGCAGAAAAACATCACCCGGCGCGCTGCCGTCCCAAAACCTTATTTCCGATGATCTTACCCCGGAGCCAAAGGCGGTGCCGGTGGAAGCTTGTCGATAGCCTCGATCAGTTGACGCACGAAAGCACGTACTTCCGGCCGATCATTGGCGTAGTCATTCAGAATTTCTTTGAGTTTTTCGAGTGTATTACACGGCACAAACCATCCCAGAATCGTGGAATCGCTGCTTTTCAACTGGCATCCGCCATTATTGTGCGGTGACAAATAAAGTGTACCTGTTTGTACCTCGATGGAGTAAATTGTCTCTTCTGTGTCACCATCCCTAAACAACCTATCATCCGGCAGGTGTCCAGGATACGGTATCGCATGTTCCCATGGCTGGAGCGCCACCTTGCTGTCCGGTACCTGAAATTCAACCGGTTTGGGAGCAAAGACGCTGAACAGATACACGGCAAGCAACAGAACCAGTGCTGCCGGTATGAACACTTGGGGTCGTTTTAAAATGTCCACTTTATTCCGTCCTTTCTATTTTGCTATAGCATCCACCACTTGTTCAGCGGCGAATCTGAGTGAGCCGTACTTGATTGCATTTTCCGTACCAATCCGGATGGCTTCTTGGAGGAGAGTAAACAGATCGGCCTTGGTAGGCTTCTGACAATCATCCGGAGCAGTCATGTGGGGTAACTGGACCTGGAAGTTGTCTTTCAATGGATCTTGCCCTACAGAGATCGATCCATTTCCGACGCAATGTTGTTCTGCGCCCCAGTTAAAACTCCAGAAGAACGTGTAGGTTTCATCTCCCCATCTGACACTTGTCGATCCTTCATGCGACACAGTATCGGTGTTGTCCATCCTCCTGAGGGCTTCCGAGTCAATATGATCATACCCAATGTCATCCTGAGCCGGCAGAGGAATCCGGTCCGGAATCACCAACGGCGCTGTTCTGTACATCTGGAGCAGGAATAATACACCTGCAATAACCATAAGCAGACATAGCGCAATCAAGGCTCTTTGCACTATTTTTGATTGCATCTTTCATTTTCCTTTCAATGAGCGAGAGTATGCATACACAGCGCGTGCATGTAATGCAGAACGGATTGTAGCAGAATAAAAGGAAGAATAGAAAAAGTCACATTCTTCATGGACTGTAGGAAAAACATCAGGACGGCACGGGTGAATCTGCATTTTGGGCAGAAAAACATCACCCGGCGCGCTGCCGTCCTCATTCCTGATTTGTTATCTGATTGCCTCACCTATGACTTTGGCGCCTTGTGCAGTAGCACCAACTTCAGCAGCCCGTGCCAGTATCGCAAGCACTTTCGCCTTCGTTTTGGTGCAAAGCGGATCCCAATCGGGGAACTGGGTATGCTCAAAATGCAACCGCTTGCCACCCTGAATAATCGCCCAATCCGCACTGCAGGGATTCCCATTATTGAGCAGCCAACGGAACGTGAACGTGCCGACGATGACTTGTGCATCTTGCTCTACTGCATCATCCGGCTTCAGATTCTTCAGATCGCCGGGCTCATATGTCTTGATGACAGCCACCGTTTCTGCAGGCGCAGTTGAGGCATACCACACTATACCGGCAAACACCAGCACAAACAAAGCACCGACAATAAACCTGCCCGGATGAATGTTGCGTGTGCCTGCGATTTTTTTAACGACACTATATGCCATAATTATTCTCCAATCTTTTGTGAATGTTCGTGGATTACGACTGACTGCGCGCGCTCGTCTTTGTCGTGGATGGAAGTATACCAAATCAGGATTCTCTTTGGGAAATTTTGGAGAGACGGCGGGCGTGGCGGGGCTCGGTAGAAAACGGGGTTTTTAAAAATGCATCCGTCATCTGATGAATAATTTCATTATCAGTATTATCTGCAGGTATTGCCAACACATTTATATCATCGTGTTCCCTATTGAATATCACATCAGGAACAGTGAATGCGGCTGCCGCTCTGATGCCTTTGACCTTGTTTGCCGCAATCGTGACACCACCTGCTGACCCGCACAGAACAATACCGCGGTTTTTTGGATCCCCGGCAACACCATCGGCAACCGGAAACGTCAAATCGGGAAAATCATCGTCTTTGTCGTACACATGGGCGCCGCAGTCCACAACCTTGTAGCCTTTTTCCTCAAGCCACGATTTTATGGCAATCTTCTTCTCAAATCCCCTGTGGTCTGCGCCTATGTAAACAGTCATATTTTCAATATGTCATGCTGAATTTATTTCAGCATCAAGTTCATAAACGAGATCCCGAAACAAGTTCGGGATGACGATGTAATTGTCATTTAAACGATTGAAGCGAATTAGTGAGATCTGCGTACTTGTTGTCTATACTGCGGAACGTATCGTCGTCAACCGTCCCTTTCCCCCACTCCACAGCAAGCTGTGTCCGGGTGACGGCAACAAGCCCTACAGCATCGTAAATAAGATCCCTTCCAACCCGCCGGTCTGCGCGTGACAGCGCATCAGCGATTTTGGCGGCAACATTCTGCGCTGCAACAATCAGTGCATCCGAGGCGGGAAGATATTCATGGATATCCATGAGAGCGACAAATGATGCCTGCCAAAGTTTATGGTCATGAAAATTTTGCATATTTCCCCCTTTTTTTATTGTACTGTCGGAACCGGCGCTTTATCTTTTCCGACTATAATCAGGAAATCCCCTTCTGACGGTTTTATTTCCCCGTCCGGCAATTCAGAAACCGTAATGCCAAGCGTTTTTGCAAGAGTTTCGGCCTGTGTTTTGTTGGATCCTGACAGATCAATCAGCACCGTATCATCATACTCGTTTTCTGCGTTATCCCGGCCTGCTACTTCAGCACCGGACACTGTTCCCAGAAGTTCTGTTTCATAAACTTGGGTCAGTCGTGAAACCCGCGCGCCATTGTACAGGAAAAACCGGATGGGTTCTTGAGCAGGTGTCGGTGAAGCCGTATTCACGGTGGGATTTTCGGCAGATGGCGATGATTCGGTAATATTGATCGGTGCAACTTCAATAATAAGATTATTGTCCGGCCGCCAGAGGATAGCCTGTTTTTTTTGATTAAAAATAAGGACTTTGTCCCCGTTTGCCGCGTTTTTGAAAAACGGCTGCTCGGAAAGTTTTGTCACATCCGAAACCGTTGCAACTGTCGGCTTCTCATCTGTCGGCAAAACCATAAGTTTTGATACTGCGGCAACTGTTCGTACCACATCCTCTTCCGGTGTGACTGTTGTATCAAACGGGTTGTTGCGGGTGAAATAATATGTAGCAACAGCTACTAATGAAGCGGCAAGACAGACGGCAAAAAAGATAAAAGCAGGTTTCTGGTAAAACTTCTGTGCCATAGTGGTTTTTCTTATTGTATGCAGAACATTAAAGATATGCAAGTGTTGAATTAAACCTATAATATTGAAATACAGATAATTTTAGTGTATACTGTGGTGTTTTCGTTTGCTCTCCATAAAGAGCGGATTAAAACGAACTTTGACATGAGGGAACACGAATATATTTTCCCCTGTCATCATCCCCACATCTGTTTGAATGAAAGGAACTCCGACTATGAAGAAACACCATCTCCTTACACTGATTCTGGTATTTGTTCTATTGTTTGTTGCGTGTAAACGGCCTCCCCAACCAATCCCAACCCAAGCGGCGTCGCCAACAAACACCGCCACCCAACTGCCGGCACCGGATCCAACACCGATTACTACCGCAACAATCCCTCCCATTGTCTTTCAGTCACCGCAGAGGGATTGCCTTGAAGATTTTGCCAAACTGCATGGTTTGCAGGAGGTAAAAGTATCAAACAGCGGCACGCAGGTATTTGCGACCGGAAGGCCTGACAGGAAAGCAGATTATCATGCGGCATGGGTCATCGATGTGTCCACTTGCTCTGCAACTCCAGTGGCAACAGACTTATTCGGACCTGACGCGCAATCCAATTTCAATCTGGACAGCGCCGACCGGGCTACATGGACTCCGTATGACACCCAGGTGATTTTTCCTGTGGAAGTGATCGACCTGTCGTATGAATGGTTTCCGTACACATTGTGTACGTACACTCTTGCAGACAGAACCACAATCTGCAATAACTATACCGACGTTGATGATCCCGCGGTGCAGGAAGGACCGGAAGGATTGCGCATCTGGATGACGAATTATGCACACTATGCGCAAATTGAACGGTACTCATACGGGAGAATCCAACAGATCACAGAGTGGTACCGGGACTACTGGTATCCATTCCCCATCCGCCCGCTCGGCTTGGTGGGCATGATGACCCAGCTTGACGACGGCACGATCGCTTGCCAGTTGCGTGAGCTATACGATCCGGAAGTCATCATCCACACCATCGAAAACGCTGACACCTGCATCAGCATTGGTGGAGATATCTATTTCACCCGGCACAATCCAAGCCTGGATCCGCAAGGTTTGTGGAAGCAGGTAAGAAATCCCCAGGACCACAAATTCCCCGACCCGGTCCTTGTGGCGCCGGTTGATTATAAACACCGGAACTGGCTCATGCGCGAGCTGGTTGCCGATCCGACCGGTACATATTTTGCAGCCTATACCGCATCAGAGACCAGGTCGCCGGGTATCTGGTTCTGCACATCGGGGAAATGCAGGGTTGTCCTGGATGAAACGGATGATATATTGTATCCGCTCGATTTCATCAGTTTGGACGGATACACGTTTCTCATCGTCCACAGAATTTCGGACAGGTCGCTGGAACTTCACAAGGTCGACGACCTGTAGGGGGTATTGAATTGAAACATGTGGAGAGTGGACAGAAGTCCATTTTAAATAATGTTCTTGTGTTCCCTCTCCATTCGAGTATTTACATGAATATTCGAATGGAGAAATATTTTTTTACTCATCAAGAAGTGGTGTCGGTGTAGGAGATGGAGTTTCAGTTGATGTCGGTTCCGGCGATGGTGATATCGTAGGCGATGGCACAGGAGTAGCCGTGGGTATGCTGATTTCCTGTGTTCCCAGTATATGTGCAGGAATTCCAATCTCTTCACCTTTTACAACGCGTCCGTCGGTCACTTGAACTGCAAACCAGTTATACATGAGCGTACGGGGTGCCGGTTCGTCCAGTACAATAGTGAATCCTTCTTTTTTCACCGATGCGATGGCGGCTTTCACACCTTCCGACAAAAATGCACTCTCGGTTGCCTCGGGCATGACCAGCGATATGGACACAATCGGCGGATACTCGTAAGAGGCGATAAACGGAATAAACACCTGTGTGCCGCTGGGCGGGATAACGGCTGTCCCGGCACTATCCCCACTGACAATAATTTTTCCTTTAATTGAAAGGTTTCCGAGAATAGTTACTGCATTTTCAAAAACGGCAGTCCCTTTCACCAATATGCCATTGGCAAATGTAACCAGCGTTTCAAACATATCGCTTATTACTGACGACACGTGTGGTTCATTTTCAATTTTCTGAACAGTTTGAGTGTCCAATACCGGTGATGATGTTGCTCCGGCAACTTCACCATCGACGATTCTGAGGCCTTCTATCGTATTGGCTTTAATGGTATCGGCTGTAATCGTGCCGGTAAATAGTGCATTGCCAAACGCATCAAATGTAATTGCAGGTATCCCTGATGATGTCCCAATCTTCAATGAACCGTTTGAATCCAGTGTAAATTCCAGATCATTGGCCAGAGGACGTATTGTGGACAGGAACGCATCGTTTGCGACGATCCGTGAAGATATGACTTCCAATCCTGCAATAATCTGATCAGTCGCAATCTGAGATATACGATCATTTCTTATATATTCAGGGGAAGTTACATACCGAAGCATTCGCTTTGCCTGGCTGATAGAGTCTGTTTGATTTGATACGTCGGTCATCAATCCATCCGGTACAATGTATCCATGATAGAACGAATTGTGTATCAGTGCGATAACAGTCCCGGTCGACGTGCCGTTATAACCGGTCAATGCCTGACCGATCACTCTCCCAGATTGCACAGCCTTCATGGCGACTCCGGCAACTGATGAGGATGTAAGATAGTCGCCAGGAAAAATTTGACCGTTTTGCGCGTTCACTTTTACGGGAACACGTCCTGAAAGAGCAATCGGGACCGGAATACCGTTTATTGAAGATGAATTTCCCAATACAAGTCCCGGAGCAGTGGATACTATACCGACAATTCTAGGATCATACGGCTGTGAAGACCTTTTCACCCCGGAAAACACTGATGCATCGAAAACCATGACATCCCCAAGCTCAACAGCGGCATCAGTACTATAATACATTTCTGCCACATCAGCCCCATCCAGTTCTACTGTATACATTGCTGTAAATTCAGTAGTCGTCGGTGAAAGGCCAACAGAATGGAGCGCAATGGTGAGAGTATCGCCTGCACTGAAGGATACAGTACCTGCGGGTAACTCCTGGGCTCTGTTTCTTGTATACGTGGTATTTAACTGACAGTAATCTGTAGCAATATTGGATCCATTGATACGGAAATATATGCCGACTGTCCCAGCAGTGACTGCTGCGTTGTTTTCCAAAACACACGCACGGACACTTCCGGAGGACGGCATGGTAATTGTTGCATACCCGGCAGTGGCGGAAACCGCTGTTGCTGATGTAAAAATATAATCAGGATCAACGACCGTGGTTGCATCTGCCGCCTGATTGACTGAAATTGATTTAAACGTCAGTGTGGCTTTTGAAGATGGAATACAATTTTTCCATTCCCCGTTTTCATAACAACGGAACTTGTTGGTATTGTCGTTGTAGTACATGGCACCGTCCTCAACCCCTGAAGACGGATCTCCTGAATCAGATTTGCGGTCCAGAACGAGCAGGTTCGGTGCGGTCGTGGATGACGTACTTCCTATAACTATTTTTCCTACACCATTTGGATCAAGATACAGGGCTTCATCCGTGTCTCTTGTGGAGATGGTGCCGCCTGTGGTATTGTGGCCAAGTTTTAACGCTCCTGCATAGATGTCCCCTTTAGTTCCTCCACCCCCGGGTTCATCTGCACCGAAGAGGACGACTGATGCAGAAGAAGTGGCAGTGGAGCCCACCGCAAAAGAGAGGGATTGGGAAGGGTACGTGATGATGAGACCGGTATCGATAGTGAGGAGTGCTTCTCCGGCAGGACCAAGGGAACCCATTTGTCCCTGTGCGCCGGTTGCGCCTGTTGATCCTGTGCCTCCTGTGGGACCTGAAGCACCGACTTCTCCCGTAGATCCGGTTGATCCTGTTGGACCTGTTTTCCCTACTTCACCGGTCGAGCCTGTTGAGCCGGTGGATCCTGTCGGTCCATTTTGACCTGTAGCACCTGTTGATCCTGTTGTACCTGTGGGTCCGGTCATTCCTCTCTCACCTGTCGATCCAGTTGATCCTGTTGTACCAGTTGGCCCGACAACACCTGTAGCTCCGGTATTTCCTGTAGGACCAGATGCACCGGCTATACCGGTTGAACCCGTAGCCCCCGTGCTTCCTGTTGCACCTGTTGGGCCTGACGCACCGGCCACACCTGTTGCACCCGTTGATCCTGTCGGGCCGGTTGTTCCGATTTCTCCAGTGGCACCGGAACTGCCCGTTGGTCCTGTTTTTCCAACTTCACCCGTTGCTCCGGAAGATCCTGTGGGTCCAGTGACTCCCTGTTCACCCGTTGCTCCGCTTGCACCGGTTGGACCGGTTTGTCCAACGGTTCCTGTTGCTCCCGTTGATCCTGTGGGGCCTGTAACTCCAATTTCACCGGTGGCTCCGGAACTTCCGGTGGGACCAGTTTTTCCAACCTCTCCAGTAGCTCCACTTACACCAGTCGGTCCGGAAACTCCGATAGAACCACTGGATCCTGTTGAACCCGTGGGTCCAGTGATTCCGATTTCTCCAGTAGCTCCACTTACACCAGTCGGTCCGGAAACTCCGATAGAGCCGGTGGATCCGGTAGAACCCGTGGGACCTGAAATACCAATCTCTCCGGTAGCACCGGATGCACCTGTTGGTCCTGAAATACCTTGTTCACCCGTTGCTCCCGAAGATCCCGTTGGTCCCGTTGTTCCAATTTCACCTGTTGCTCCAGTATTTCCTGTTGGACCGGTTGTTCCGATTTCTCCGGTGGATCCGGTAGAGCCAGAAGGACCAGAAGGACCAGAGAGACCAGAGGCACCAGTGCTGCCTGTTGGACCTGTTTGACCTGCAACTCCGGTAGCTCCTGTTGATCCCGTCGGACCTGTGGTTCCAATTTCACCTGTTGCTCCTGTATTTCCTGTGGGACCAGTGATTCCGATTTCTCCGGTTGCTCCTGTAGTTCCTGTGGGACCGGTAACTCCGATTTCACCGGTGGATCCAGTGGATCCCGTTGGGCCTGTAGTACCAATATCACCAGTTGATCCTGTTGATCCGGTCGCACCTGTTGGTCCGGTTTGACCCGCCTCTCCGGTAGATCCTGTTGCCCCACTTGCACCTGTTGGGCCCTGAACACCTATTGTACCCGTTGCACCTGTTGCTCCTGTGGGACCTGTGATACCTGTAAGACCCGTAGCACCGGTCGGTCCATCGCCTCCTGCCCCCACTCCGCAATTTTGCCAACTGCCATTTTCAAAGCACCGGAATTTGTTAAGATCCGCATTGTAATACATGGCACCGTTATACCCATCCGGATCACCGGCATCGGATTTTACATCCAAAGCCAATAAATCAGGACTTGACGAACCGGATCCTCCAAGTCCGATTTGAACGGATGAAGCAGATGCGACACCGCCTGGCTGAAGATTAACAACACCACCGACTGTCTGAATGACAGTATTCCCTCGCCCCTGGATAACCAGCCCTTCACCTGCTGAAGTATCAATATCCGTCGCGGCACCGGAAAAAACCAATCCGGTCGAACCTATCGTTTTATTCGTTAATGTCTGACCGGATGCCGTATCAACAAGCGTAATCGTGCCTTCCGGAAGTGTAGCGTTGGTCGTATTGGTCACCGTCAAAGTGAGTGGATATGCACCACTTGTAGTAAACTCATCCGCAAAACTCACTGTTTTTCCATACGCAATAGTCAGACCATTCACCGTGAGTGCATTAAATGCATATGGAACGGCAGTGAATCTGATCCGCGGATCCATTTCACCATCCCCGTTGAATTCCACAGAAAGCCAAATATTATCTGTATTAAAATCCACTGATCCCGGAAGTTCTGTGACAGATCCAAGTGCTGCCCTGAATATGCCGTCGGAGACGGGTAACGTCTGTGATTCTGTCCAAAGTGGCGATCCGCCAGATCCTGCAATGTAAATTCTGAACGTAAACGGGTAGTCATTGTCTGTTACGTTCGTCCCGTCTTCATTAACGACTTTTCCCTGAAAATTAATCTGCTGATTTATGCCTGTTGCGGCTTGTACGGATGAAATAACATGCAAAAAGACAAGAGCCAATAGACCGGTCTTCAGAAAGATGTTGAGGATTCTTTCTGATTTTGTTCTATACTCCATGATGACTATATCTAGAGTACTTACTTATTATAATTACCGTCAACACTTGACAATATTTGTATACTCATGTATATTATTGTATATAATTGCACTATAACATTGTCATCCTGAGTGTATACGAAGGATCTCGTATATCCTGAACGAGATTCTTCACTTCGCTCAGAATGACACACCATGGAAAATCTACTAAATATCAATCAAGTTGCATTCATCCTGAAAGTTCATCCGTTGACCATACGAAGATATATCCGTGAAGAAAAACTCCCTGCAGTCAAAGTAGGCGGCAACGTACGGATACAGGAATCCGAAATCGGAAAATTTACGAAAAAATTCACCGTAACCCACAAAAGAATCAATCCTATCATAGAAAAGCAATCCTCTCATTTGCAGACATTCGGTGCCGATGATCCGTTTTTAAGACTAAAAGGACGAGGAGCATCATTGACACAACGATATAATTGATCTAATTTCTCAGTACTCTAAATCCTAATATTATATGACTGAACAAAATAAAGTCTATCTGGCTGGAGATGTGATATATGCATTTATCGACAGGACGCATGCAAAGCATGACCAGGCTGCTGCGTTTTTCCGGTACTTTTCAATGGAAAACTACCAATTAGCTACAGATGTTGTCACACTCTATGACACGTTTACCATACTCAGTCAGGATGTGTCGCCTACAATCGCAAAAGACTTCATCCGCAGTATGTATATTTCAAGCGTCACGATTTTCTACCCTACGGAAGCAGACATGAAAGCGGCTTTAAAAACGTACTTATCGGATAAAACAGGGGACCTGACACTCGGAAAAACTTTGATGGCAGTCCTGGCCGATAAAAACCGGATACCCCAGATCGCCACATTTGAATACATCCATGCCGTCTTCGGCCTCTCCATTTTTTACATCCCGCTCTGACAACCTAAAATAATATTTATTTCCAAATTTTTACAAGAAATAATCTATCTAAAACTAAATGGAGTCTCTCCTTTTTCCTGTAAAATTATTATATAATCATACTATCTGCCCTATAGCTCTTTGACAACCGCATCTCTACAGCGGAGAGGAGAGACAAGAATCAGACCGTTTTGTGGGTTCTTTCCCCTCTTCTCCGACGTGGTTGGAGTACAAATTGATAAGGATTTCATATGACATTACAAAGATTATTTGTCGTTGGATCTCTGGTATTTGGAGTTGGTTTTGGTCTGGAATTGTTGGACAAAATTTCTGGCATTTCCATACTGCCCATCTCCTTTCATATGGGAATGATCATATTCGGGATTGTATTATGCCAGATTATTCTGCCATTCTGGTATATTAATATTAATCCCAATCGTTACACTCTCTGGATACATCTGCTTGTCGGGATATCTGTTTTCTTGCAGGGTGTCGTAGTATTTTTACACCTGATCCAGGCGATTGTTGAGAATGGACTGATCATAGTACATGCCATCTTGTTGTGCATGTGGCTTTTATTCAGTCGAAACGTACTCCCTCAACTGATCAGGCGTATCATCATTCGTGATGAATCACCAGAATCATTCCGATAATCTATTAGTGTAGGATAAATATTGTGGGAGAATCCTACACTATTAGGGGGTGCGGTTGTTTATTATTTTCCCTGTTATAATAGTTCCATGCACTTGATAATTCTCCTTTCAGTCTTCAGTCTTCTGACTTCAGTCGTTGTTGCCGGACCGGTATCGGACAATTATGAACTCCAAACCTATGGATTTGGAGCCGGAGGGGTTATCGATGCATCTTCATCATCCTATTCCATGGTCGGTATCTTGGGCGAGCAGGCGTCGACCCAATCAGGTCTAGTTCTCACCCAGCAGGCAGGGCTTCCTGCCGCCCCCTCCCTTTCAAATCCCGGCACACTTTACGACCGCCTGAATATGATAATCGACAACGGCGGAAATCCGACAGACGCCACTTTTGCCGTGGCAATAACCAGTGATAATTGGGCGTCAACACGCTATATTCAGGATGATTTTACTGTCGGTGAAACGCTGGGAGCAGAAGACTGGCAGACATTCACCTCATGGGGATCAGGATCCGGTGTCACGATTACCGGTTTATCATACAACACAATATATACAGTGAAAGTCAAAGCCCGCAGTGGTGATTTTACGGAAACGGATTGGAGTGCCGAAGGATCGGCGTCCACTGTTTCCCCATCACTCACATTTTCCGTGAGTGACTCAACCATCACATTTGACGAACTGTCAAGCGCAAATAGCTGGACAGACGCGACAAAAACTACAATACTCACCACATCTACCAACGCATACCACGGGTACACTGTATATGGACATGAAACAGGTCAACTCACCGACACATCAGCCAACACTATTCTCGATTATGCGTCGCCAAACTCCGCACCCACATCATGGACCGGTCTGGGTTTTGGTTACACAACAAATGACAGTTCTCTTACCGGCGGCACAGCGAACCGGTTTATCAGCGAAGGCCCAAACTATGCAGGATTTACCGCTGCCCAGCCGGGAGATCCTGTCGCCGATCATACCGACGTTATTACCGATACACCGGTCACCAACGAGCAGTTCACTATTTCCTACCGCGTAACGGTCAACGACAACCAGCCGGCAGGAAGCTATACGACGAGTTTAGTGTATGTTGTGGTGCCGGAATACTAATCAATTATGAATTATGAAATAGGAATGACGAAGAATGCGTTACAGTGTCATTGCGAGACCGTTCCAACGGCGAAGCAATCCCCGACGGGATCGCCACACTCCCTCCGGTCGCTCGCGATGACATATATACGTATTTTCTTTATTCTCTTATTCACTTATTCGTTCATTCCAAAAATTTATGCTGTCCAATCCATTTCCGTTTCTCCTTCAATCCTGCCCCTCACCCTCACACCGGGAAAAACCGTTACCCACACGCTCACCCTCTCAAACAGCTCCCAGACTCCACTTCCTGTTGCCATCACCGTCGACAGTTTCGAAAGTACAGATGAGGATGGAGGATATGTCACCGGATCGTTTCAATCCCCTCTTGTGGAGTGGATCACAACCAGCCCCGACAACCTGATTATCGATCCGCATACGTCCCGCAACATTACCGTCACCATCCACGTCCCCAGCAGTGTTGCTGTGGGCGGCTATTATGCAATGATATTCATCACGCCAGTGGTTCCGGTTTCATCCGGTGTCTCCCGCGTCATCCCAAAAATCGGCATTCCTGTATTTGCATCCCTTGGCGTTGACGAGACATTGCATTCAGCAGTCATTGAAACGTATACGTTATCCCCGACCATTTTATCTCGAGGACCGCTGAACATGACTATTCGTGTGAAAAACATCGGCCTCTCCCATTTTACTGCAAAACCATATATAAATATGATTAACTATATAACAAAGAATCATATAAGAGAATCACTGCCGGAAAAAGTCATTTTACCCGGAAGTATCCGGAAATGGGAACAGGCAGTATTTACAGATATCCCGTGTGGACTGTATAAAGCAGAATTAGCTGTTTCCACCGGCGGAGGCAACTGGGCACGGGAGGAAAAAACCATTCTTGTCTTCCCTTATCAAGTATTTACTCTATCAATAGTAGTATTACTATTACTTTCTATGATATTATTAAAGCGCAGAAATCTGCGAAAAGCTCTGAAAGCTTTATTCCGATAGCACCTTGGCAACCGCCGGAAGGAGGTAAAAATGCTCCCGGCAATCCTGCTCCTTGGGTATGGAATTCTTGATGCAGTAGTGTGCATTGCACATCAACGAACAAAAAAATTCATGGGCATGTATCTCATGAGCCAGTTTCTTGATCCGTTTTTATGCATTGCGATTCACTCAACGATATATTGGATATCTGTTCCGGTTGCGTGTGCTGCCATTTTACTGTTTCTGATCACAGCACGCAGTAACACTGATAATCTTCCGGAAAAAATCCAGCATCGGATTATGCGCATCCAAACAATTCTTGATATCTCAATGCGTGTGTGTATTGTCATCACAGCACTGATTCTCATACCCGCCTGAACACGGCAATAGTCCCATAATAAGGCTCTGCCGTGTTTTTTTATGCGATTTTCTATATAATAGTCCCTTGTCCTTTACCAATCTGCGGGGGAATAAATACTAATTCAACATATTGTCATTGCGAGGAGTGAAGCGACGAAGCAATCCCCGACGGGATCGCCACGCCGTCTGAACGGACTCGCGATGACACACACATTCACAGGAGAAAAAATGAAACAAAGACTTATGAACATCATGCTTTTACTCGTGATCGTCCTGGGGGCGTGTGGCACACCGGAACCTGATGTCACACCGGATTTCATCCCTATCGAGGCCGCCATCGCCGCCGATCCTGCTGTCGTGCCTACAATGACACCAGTAGTTACGTGGACTCCGACCGCCAAACCTGATTTGATGCAGGCGTATGCGCCGACCACCATTGCAGGTACCGATGGATTGGTTGCAGTAGATCCCGATTACGTGCCACCTGAAGGATTTACCGTAACAGATGACGGCAGCATGCTTATCATTGAATGGGCAAGCAACAAGCTGGAAATAGATCATGATGGACAATTTACGACTGACAATACCTATTGCCAATTCAACGGGTCGCTCACGATACTTTTCCGAGCGGGCGTCCAATTCGATAGTGAGTTGTTAACATCTACATCTTGCGCTGTCATTACTGTGCAGAATCATTCCATCACGGTCGGCCGGACTCCACCGACTTATCCATACCAGTGGATGCTGGCAATCAAATAATCTCCCGCAGATTCTCCTCCGCCGGAGCAATTGTTTTATGCATATATAATGTATGAAGCATGCGCGCCGGCGGAGGAAAGGAGATTTTTCCTCTCTTGACAGAGTTTCAAAACGCTACTACAGTAAATAAAGAAATCATTTTTATGAAAAAAATTCGCCTGCTGAAATCACTCCTTGCCATAACGCTCGTCATAGCACTTTTGGTCCCCCCACTTTCAAACTATATGAGATTTCCGTCTGTATATGCCGCCGGTACATTTACCGATGCAAGCCTGACCATTTCCGATTCACGGGCAGCAGCGACAAATGTAACATACGATTTTGCACTCACCGCGACCTCATCTGCTGCCATTAAACAGATCGACATCTACTTCTGTACCGCACCATCCGGCGCATGCAGTGCCCCGACAGGATTCAACACCGGCACGCCGACTCTCGATTCCGACACTATCTCGGGAACAGACAGAACTGTGTCTAAGATCAGCGGACAAAACAATACTGCCCGCGTCGTGGTCACAACACCGGCAACTCAGGATCCAACAGACTTTACCATGTCATTCACAGGACTTACCAATCAATCCACCACAAATGCATCAATTTATGCCCGCGTTACCAGCTATTCAGATACCGGCACGACAGTACTGGATGATATTGTTGTTGCATCTGCCATTCTTACTGCAGAATCCATTTATGTCACGGCAGACGTACAGTCGACATTCACCTTCGCTGTGGCCGCTGTCAACAGCAGTGACACGGTAAATGGCGAAACAACGACCATCACAACAACAGAGGCAACAATCCCATTCGGAACACTCACAGCCGCAACGCCGTCCGTTGGTGCCCACGACCTGACTGTCGTTACGAACGCCACGAACGGATATGCAGTAACAGTGAAAGCACTTGCCGATCCCCCTCTTGTTGACGGATCTGAAAATATTGACATATTTACCGGCACCAATGCATCTCCATCAACATGGAGTGAACCTGCCGGTACAGCATCAAGCGTCAATACCGGATTTTTTGGATATACGACAGAAGATGGCGAATTAGGTACAGGGACAACCGGAAGATTTACTGCAACCGGAGGAAATAAATGGGCAGGATTTTCCACAAGTCCTGAAGAGCTTATCTACCGCGCTACTGAAATAGGAGGATCCGGAGAAACGACACGCGTCGGATGGCAAACCGAAGTAAACTCATACCAGCCGCCCGGAACATACACAGGAACAATCGTACTGGTGGCAACACCGACCTATTAACAAGCTTCTGCCCAAAGATATATATATGAACAAGAGGAACATTTTACCCTCACTCATTATTGCAGCCATTGCGCTTCTTGGATTGTCTGTAGCAGCAACTCTCACCAAAGCCCAACCAACTATACCGACTCAGGCGCTTGAAGTCTCCCCACCCAGCCAAGAACTGTTTGCCAAACCCGGTGAAACACTGGAAGTTATCGCAAAAATACGAAACCGGACTGACAAGCAATTGCCGGTTGCCGTACGGTTGGATGACTTTGTAGCATCAGGATCTGAAGGCCAGGTGGCACTGACGGAAAAAGGTCCGTGGGCAGTATCTGAATGGACAACCATTGCACCGACAAATTTCGTTCTGGCAGCAGGAGAACAAAAAGATGTGAAAGCAACTGTATCCATTCCCAATACAGGAGCGGCAGGCGGACGGTACGGTGCGTTTGTTTTTACCGTTTCGGGCACGGCCCAGCCGGGCGAAGCAGTCCTTACCCAGGAAATCGCATCGCTGTTTCTTATAGATATTGCCGGACCGCGGGACGAATCCATTGCGATTACATCACTCAAAGCTCCGGACTTTCTGGAGTTCGGACCGGTTCCTTTTACCATTACGTATAAAAACTCCGGCAATGTCCACATGAAAACAGCCGGCGTCATTGCCATTACGGATATGTTTGGCAAGAAAATCGCCGATGTTGCCCAAACTCCTACGAACGTATTTCCGGGATCCGACAGGACAGTGACGACGACCTGGCAATCAAAAATACTATTCGGCCGCTATACGGCAGAGGCAATCATTGCATCCGGTGGGAGTGAGAATAAAACACTCACTGCAACCACCAGCTTCGTGGTTTTCCCAGTCCGGATTGCAGCAATCGTAATACTTGCGGCCCTCTTCCTCTTCATGATCCGCAAACGCCTCTCCCGCGCCTTCAAGGCACTGATGGGGAAATAAACTGCCTTCTTCATATTTATTTGTCTTGACATACGCAAAATGTACATATAAAATATGTACATGACGGTAAAACGGAATGTTATTGAGTTTGAATGGAACAGCGGAAATCTGGATAAAAGCTATCTGAAGCATGGAATTACCCCAAAAGAAGCAGAGGAAGTTTTTATAAACGATCAATTTTATATTGTCCCTGATATAAAACACTCAGAAATCGAGCCACGATTTATCCTATTAGGAAAAAATCAGGCAGGAAAAATGATTTTCGTTGTATTCACTGTACGAAAGGACAAAATAAGAGTAATATCTGCCAGAAGAATGCATCAAAAGGAGGTGGACAAATATGAAAAAGCTCAAAAAAATACCTAAATTCAACACCGAGGCAGAAGAGCGGGAATTTTGGCAAACGGTCGATTCTACAGAGTATGTCGACTATTCCAAGATGGAAAAATGGATTTTTCCAAATTTACGATTGACATCTGTCCCCATCACCATCCGGATGCCGGAAGGGCTTTTAGACAGAATAAAGGTCAAGGCACACGCATTGGACATGCCCTACCAGACCTATATCAAACAACTAATCCAGCAGGCACTCTAAATTTCTGATTTCGTAAGGGGTCCCCCCGCGAAGCAGAATATTATTTGTGTGTGCGGATGTTATGATGGTTATTTATATTTCATCAGTCACAGTGACAGCACACACAAGTTTCCCTCTACGATGCCAGAACAAACAGGATCAGTCCTATCACCCCGCAGATGATGGCGTCAATGACGCTTATCACGTTGAGTAGTGCGACAGTAACCTCTGACCTGCCGAACAGCAAAAGCAGCGATCCTGCAATCAGCAAGCCTCCGATTATCCTGAGTGTATTCCTCAAATTCTGATCGACTGTTGCATCCTCATTCGGCTCACTGAACCAAAACGCGTAATTCAGATATGCCCCCATTATGATGATAATTATGGCAACAGGCGCCATAGCACAGAGGGAAAATACCGAATCCTGGATTCTGGCAACAACCATGAGCAGTATCCCTTCCGCCAGAATGCATCCGGCGATAAACCGGAAGAAATGGATAAACGACCCTTTCATATCTCAAATCCTTTTCTCTTGAATCAAGTTTCAAGTATAGTGAGGAAATATGCCAACGTGCACCGACACACATAATACTATATCTCCAGAAAATGAACTATACTGGATATATGAAAACACTCCTCTACATCCTTGTCGCTTTTTCTTTCGGATTTTTACTTCGTGATGCAACAGGACCGGTAAAACTGCCCTTCCGGCTCACAGATATTAAACAGACGGTCACCGGAGACACACCGGCTAATTTTGTGCCGGGAAATGTGGAAATAGAGTACAAAAACGGCAGATTTTCACCGGCAGAAGCCGTGGTGCCGCGAGGACGGTATTTAACTATTGTCAATAAAAGCGACTCCCTCATGTGGCTGGACTCTGATAATCCACTCCTGACCACTCCCCGCGGTTACGGACTGTCTGAAGCTATCAAAGTCCGGATGGATGATGAAGGGACGTATCATATTTCCAACAAACTGAACGTGAATGCAAAAGTAGAGGTGAAAGTTGTCCCATAATTCTGGTATAATACTCCCCAGTCAGACGCCTACTGACGTTTTCTATTGAGCGAAACCCGAAGCAAGCTTTCGGCCTCTTTCGCAGGAAATTCCATCGCACATTAATGTAACAAGAGAGGATACCATGACAACATCTGTAATGAGACTCCCAAACAAGAACAAGAGAAACGATCTGCATTGGATCATTCCATTGTTTCTC
The DNA here is from genome assembly GCA_041753515.1 of Patescibacteria group bacterium. Classification (GTDB taxonomy): domain Bacteria; phylum Patescibacteriota; class Microgenomatia; order UBA10105; family UBA927; genus JBGSUE01. The sequence goes on along the minus strand of JBGSUE010000016.1, from coordinate 6,059 downwards.
ATCGGTGTGTTCGTGTTTAGACCTATCATAAATCAACAATATGATGCGTATCAAAACCGAGTTCTGTACGAACAGATCACCGTATTACAATCGCTCGGGGCATCAATTTCCGTCAATGGACAGCCATTCACACCGCAGGTGCTCGAAGGACGCAAGGCAAGATATCTTGAAGAAACCGAGATCTCAATTCCGGTCGGTGGTATGTACCTTCACACCCGATGCGGCCAGGCAGGATCTGAAGCATATGCCATCAAGAATGATCAGGGACGAAAAAAATTCATAATCTATTCATCAATGATCCCCTGCAGGCAATTCAAGGAACACGCCAATCTATGGAATGAGATATTGAATATCATCACCAAAGGTAAAGACCTCCCGGCGTGGATCCAGGAATACGTTGGCAATGAAAAACTTATCCGATTGATTATGGACATCATTGCCGGAATGACAGGATAATTGAGAAAAAGCAGCGATTGACCGCATTCCTGTAGGCGCAGGAATTGATCTCGGAAGCTGCTTTTTTGTTGGACTGTAGTATAGTTGTTTTTATCACGGTAATATATTTTATTTCCAATATGATATACTCCTTCTTGCCGTACATTCCCATACCGCACAACATTTCTCAACCATAGGAGAAGACACATGATTTCAAGACCATACGAACGGGTACATACGCTGATACTTGTCGGTCTGCTGATCATCAGCATTCTCGCGGCAATCGCATTGGATGATACAGCTCTACACGCAGCCGGATGGACTGCATGGTTCGGGGCGCTTGTGAGTGCACTGGGATGCTTTTTCTACATCATCCTGAAGTTCCCGAACGGGATGCTCTATTATCCATATTTTCTCTTAGGCGTGGTCATTGCGCCTGCCTTCACGTTTTTTCTGTCACTGCCGTAATACGGCAATGGAAATGTTTGTGCGGTATGGGGGATTTTTATGATACTTCTTTATTGGCCCTCCGCCAGATGTGCCACTCGTATTCCAGCCACAGGAGAGCGTTGGCGGTGGTAATGATCATGAGAGGCAACACTTTAACGCCCAGACGCAAAAACAAGAATACATTAAGTATTCCCACGGCAAACAGAAGTGTATCGGAAAGGGCGTGAAAAACAGATGAGCCGAGCATCAGGATAAATTGAATGATTTTCGGGATATGGAGCATGGAATCATGTTCAAGAACAATGGGAGTAGGAGCAGACAGAAGTGTCAGCGCCCACACGGTAGACCGGTGGGTGGTGTAGCGGTCTTTTTTCACCGTCATGTCGTACTGGGCAGCCGGATCCAGCTGAAATTCAAATTTTCCCAGGCTGTTGGTCACTGTACGCATAAATTTGGACTTCGCCTTGGTGTTGACAAGCGTGACCACCGCACCATGAACCGGCAGGCCACGGTTATCCTCTACAAACGCTATGTACAGTGTTTCAGCAGACTTTTTTCTGAAAAGCTTGAGCATCCATTTTTCGATAAATATAAGAAACCCTTCCGCGCTCATGCGGACACGCTGCAGGTTTGTGGCAACAGACAATACGGTCAAAATGATGACGCCAGTCAGTATACTGGCATCAAGGAAACGGTACGAGGCGGCAAAACGGTCTAAATTCCAGTTGATAAGATGTACCATATCGCGCAAAATCGCCACATAATACGCAATATATGAAGTGACGGCAAATGATGCTTTTTTCAGCGTAATGAGGGGGTACGGTGCACGCTGGTTGGGCACAAACGTAAACCGACTCTGGTATGTGTCGTAGCCTGGAGCGTTCACGTTAATCATGTAATCGCCTTGCGGCAATACGACGGTAAACGAACCGGTTTGATCGGTGTAGCCGGGATTTTCGGACCCGTATGTGGAAGCCGGAAAATAGGAAAATGCATTTTTAATGCTGTCAAAACGCTCCAGATACACAAGCGCATGCTCAATCCCCACCCCTTTCTCATCGAAAACTTCAACCGGTCGCGATACGACGACCGTTGTAATGACATCTTTATTTTTACCTGTCAGCTGTCCGTCTGCCTCTATCGTAAGGTCGTATTCACCGCTTTGTGACGGCGTCATGATGGTACCGGTAAAAATTCCCGGCTGGGTTTCCAGAAACCGCACGTTTTGACCCGGAGTAATCGGGTCCAGATCAGTTGTGATTCCCAACACGTTTCGCGCCGTAAAAGACAACGATACGTCCTTCGGAATACTGGTTTTAAACGGTAAGAATATGTCAAGTACAACATGCTCGGGTACAACGACTGCCGTCCCCGCCCCCAGCCCGTTTGTACCGGACAACAATACACCGCGTGAGGAAATAACCACACGGTCAGCATCTAGAAGCGACAGAAGCGATGTGGAGGATGTGGTGACCTGGAATATTTCCGGGGTTTTCCGTTGGATCCCTTTAGCATTCTCCACAAGAATCCGGAAATAATATGTGGTTGACGGCAGGAGGCCATCAACAGTAAACAAACGCTGATCGGAAAGTGTGGTATCTGATATGGTCTGATCCAGATTGTCCGGACTTAATCCGTAATACAATACCGCCGTCGTGGGCTCGGTGGTGACAAGGAAAATTGAGAAAGAGCTGTCGGTAATGCGCCGGATATCAGCAGTCAGAATATGCAGGCCTTTGAGTTCGCTTCGGATAAATTCTGTCGGTGAATAGGTATGATAGAGATTGATCCAATCTTTTGAGGTATCACGTTCCACTAATCGGGCACGTACCGACAGATTCACGTTTTTATCCGTCACATAAATTCCCGGAGTTTTGAGCTTAAACGAAAGAGTTTTCCCGATGGTATTTGGCGGAAACCGTGTGACGACCCATCTGATTTTCCGGTTGACGAGATCTACGGTAGGAGTAGACTCACCCCAATAATCTTTTGTCGCCGATCCTGCCACATAACTCAAAATGTTAAATGAATAGAGTGTTGAATCCGGCAGCGTCCCCAGACTCCACTCGGCTTCAATGGTCATGGGAGTGCCGTAGGAGAGAAGCGATCCGTAGGTGATGGTGTAGGTAATTTCCTGTTCAGCCCCAACTGTCTGGCTGGTAAGGCTGCTTTTAAAATCGAAAAGTATGTCCTCCGCCCGGCTGGGCACCCGAGCTTCGATATCCAAATTTGCCGATTTTGTGGATTCCAAAGTCACTGCCTGCACAGCGGGTGAAAGAAACAAAAACATGAGAATTGGCAGGATTTTTCTGAGCATTAGAAATAGTATAGCATTTGGGGAAAAATAGAACACACCGCATGCAAATTATCACTCTAACAAGAGTGTGTCCTATTCTCAATCTCAAATCTCTTTTCCCACTTGTTTAGAAGTCATCCATTTCCACCTTATGCCAAAAATGAATCAGACACATTCCCTGGATGACCGCGACGATTGACAACCACCACATCTCTTTGACACCGATGATCGTCATTACGATACTGGCAATATATAGGATGCTCAAGATCAGATATTTCCATTTGCCGATCTTGTCGTACTTCTCATCTTTCGAACCGGCAAATGCAGCCATCCCTAAACCCAAAAACGCGACGAAGTAATACGCGCCCCTGGATGCTACTGCATATCCCTGTGCTGCCGCAGATCCAGCAATCCACAAAAAGAATAACTGGAACAGGGTATCGAGAATTTCCCAAAAGAGTGCCATTGTTACTTCCTTTCATATTCATCTCGGGTAGATTGAAAACGCCAAATCATGCACCATTTCATGACGCACAAATCAGCGTTTTCAATTTTTTGATAGATAACAAACTATTGCATGCGGTGTGAAGGTGCGATACTTCAAACGAAGTAAGACCTATAATTATATTCCTATTAACAATATTCTGCAAGTTCTGCAAGGGTAACCGTTCACGAGTTCCCAAAGAAAAAATGTCATTGCGAGGAGTCTCTCGACGAAGCCCTGCCTGCCGGCAGGAATCCCGTTCGGGATCGCCGCGCCGTAAGAACGGACTCGCGATGACACTATCGCGTCAGTATTGCTAACTCCTGAACGGTTATCTGCAAGGCATCGCCTTGCAGGCATCAGGTGACGGCACTTCTCACGCTTTGGGGAAATACTTTTGCTGCTTCAAGAAAAAATGCCGAAGCATTGAGCACTTCAAGAAATACCGGCTTGTCTTTCTTTGAAAAATACACGATCATATCTCCGGTTTTCTCTGCATAATCAACCGGCTCTTTACTCATCCATATTGTCAGGACATCATCCTGCTTCTCGTATTGATATTTCATGGACAATATCTCCAATCATATTTCAAGCATATCATACCTAACCATTCAGAAGTCTCCAAAAACATGTCATCCTGACCCGCCGAAGGCGAGGGAAGGATCTAGTCAAAAACGAGATTCTTCGGGCTTTGCCCTCAGAATGACTATTTGCCTTGTTAATCCCTGAACGGTTACTATCATACAATCTTCATGGATGGATATTTTTTAGACCTGCAAGGCCTGGCCTTGTGGTAAAAATGCATAAAAATGGTTTTTTCATCTCCGGCCGTGAATAAAAAAGTCACGTTGATTCTGCATGATTTTTTGATTTCGCAAGGGGTCCCCCTGCCCGCCGGCAGGCAGGCCTGCGAAGCTAAAATATTTCAAAACATTTTCGTGCTATACTCTCCCTACGCACATTTCAAAATAAATGATAAAGAAAGGAATTCCAATGATCCAAACCTTTTCCATTCTCTCGTCCGGTACACTGGTGTTTTTAGGCGGAAAAATCATTATTGCGGCAAACGCCGGCAATGCCAGCCATGTCCAATTCTGGTGGGACTGGCTGACAATGGCGGTCATAGTGTTCTGTTGTGCCAGCCCATTCATCGGGATTGATAGCGTATTGAACGAAAATCAGCACGTATGGACTGGTCTTTGGGTAACGAAATTGGAGTCGATCAAAGGAGGAAAACAGAACGTCATTTCAGTATACTTACCCATACTGACAATTGCGCTCACTGCGTATTTCCTCATCATAGCTGTTATGCTGTCATCCAATACACAACCGGTGATACATCAGATCGGACTGTATGCATCCTGGATTGCTGGAATATTTGGCGCTACTTCTATTGTGATCCTTATACTGTACCGGCGGCGCCGAGGAATACTCTAGCTTCTGCAAGGCATGGCCTTGAGGAAGAAAGGAAAACATCATGATTGAGTTTCTCGTTGACTTGAAAGACCGGGCAAAAGATTTACCTATGCTAATCAGGATAATTGCGGGATTTATAAGTATCCTGGGCATCCTGTTCTGCCTGGCGAGCATTTTCATGATGCCGGCAAGTTTCATCACATTCTTTGCAGCGGCAGTTGGCATCTTGTGTGCACTGGGGCTGTATACCGTAACCTGATGAAAGAGTCACCAATGAACATAAAAAGACTACTCACGTTTGTCCTGTCCGGATCACTGTTTGTCGTGGGGGTTGGACTGCTGGTAACCGGCTCGGCGTCAGGACTCATCGGACTTGGCATGATACTTGCCGGCATCGGCATATTCATGTTCATGTTCGCCAAAGTCCGGGATTTGCACCCACCCGCCGCTCGCGATGGCGGTCTGGATGATTACATTGATGCTTGCGTCAATGTAAGTCAATTCGATGTTGACGCATGAGTGTGGTTTCATTTCGATTTGGGGGATTTTTTGCAGTACTTCATTGAAGTACCGGAATTTTTCCCCCAAACCTTTCTTGCATTCATTTCTTTCCAAACCCTTCTTTTTGCCACACGCGGCACAATGGAAGGGTTTTTTGGTATAATGCTGTTGGTTTGCTCTTTCACATACTGTTTTCGTGGTCCCGGATGGGAAGAATCCGGCATTGTCCCCGCCCGGGACCACGATGGAACAATAAAAAATCCCAAACTCTCAGTTCCAAATCCCAAAAAACTGGTCCGGAAAATGGAGATATACTCAATGAGCTGGAAACATATAATTTGGGTCTTGCCCAGTTAGATGTTAAATTATAAGTCTTTCTTTTCGGCGATGTTGCGCTAGCAACATGCGTAGATCTTTCTCGATTGTAGCACGGTGATTGAAGCGATATTCGGTCTCTAGGAGAAAAGCGGGGAAGCG
>JBGSUE010000015.1:0-5975 GCA_041753515.1 Patescibacteria group bacterium | reverse complement strand
TGTTGCAGATCCTGGCTACAGCATCCTGGCTGCTCTGGGTACGTACTTTATATATCTTTGCATGTTCCTCTTTTGCCTTCTCTTCACTCCATCCTGTATGGTTCATTATGACCTGGTACTGAGCATTGAATATATCCGCCCATATTTCAGGACGAAGCGGATAGAAAGTTCCATCCAAATCCCAGCAAATCATCTTGATATCACGTAATTGTTTCATTGCAACATTGCTAAATTGTTTTTTACCAATTCCATGAACATGTGCTGATCTTTTTTATTATTTACTAAATTCAAAGCATCCGTTGGAATTTGAATAATTCTTATTTTTTTATTTATTTGTACCCAATCACGTAAAAGTTTGTCCAATAGCCCAATGTAAGAGTGCGGAATCTTTTTTTCAAAGGAACGGTCACGGGCTTTTATTCTTCTGATTACTTCATCCACCGTTACATCCAGAAAAATAATTGCGTCAGGTACCGGAATATGTTCCTCCAGTGACGTAAAAATTTTCACATAAAGCTTCCATTCTGCATCATCAATATTTCCCAAGATATGCTGTGCTTGGGCATAGGAATATACATCCTGATAAATAGGAGTATCCTGAACCGATTGAGGAGCTATGGATAAAAGCTGATTCATTTTCTCCATCAGAAAAAATGTTTGGGAATGAAAAGCCCACCGCTTCATATCTTTATAAAAACGAGGTAAAAACGCATTGTCTGCAAAATTTTCTTCCACCAGCGTATAGTCCAATTCACGGGCAAGAAATCTCGCCGCAGTGGTCTTACCGCTTCCCATAACTCCCGCTACCGAAAGAAATCTCTTCCTCATACAGGAGGTTGTATCACAATTGACCTGAATGCCGCAATTATGTACTATTACAACTATTATGTGTGGAATATTCGGCTACGCCGGTAAACGAAAGGATGCTGCAAAAGTAGTCCTGAAAGGCCTGAAGACCCTGGAATACCGGGGGTATGACAGTTGGGGAATTGCAGCTGTACCGGCGGAAAGTTCCAAAACTCAAATCTCAAATCCCAAAAATCAAAAAACTATTTTTATTAAAAAACAGATAGGAAAGATCGGGAGTGCGAACGTGGATGATTTCCCCCAAAGCTCCCTAGCCTTCGGTCACACACGGTGGGCTACTCACGGCGGGGTCACAGCGGTTAATGCACACCCGCACCTTGATTGCACCGGAAATCTGGCTCTTATCCACAATGGCATCATCGAAAACTATGAAGAAAAACGGAAAGCTTTGAAAAAACTGAAACACAGGTTTGTCTCCGATACCGATACGGAAGTCGCAATCCATTTAATCGAAGAATATGCCACAAACCAGCTTTCATCCAAAGCCATGCAAAAAGCTTTCAATGAGCTCACTGGCTTGAATGCATTTATCCTCTTATCCTCTCCCGAAAAAAAATTAGTTATTGCCAGAAACGGATCTCCCCTGGTCGTGGGATATGGTGACGGGGAAAATTTCATCGCGTCTGATCCGGCTGCAATTCTGCCATACACCCGCCAAGTCCATTTTCTCCAGGACAATGAAATGGCAATTGTGAGTGATAAAGGAATCATGGTGTTTGACGCGGTAACCGGTGACCTGGTTGAGGTGGAAAAGCAGCACCTGGATTATACACCAGAGCAGGTAGTATTGGGCAAATATCCCCACTACATGCTCAAAGAAATTCATGAACAGCCTGCTATACTCTCATCGATCGCAGCAATAGATACAACGCCTGCGAAAAAAATTGCGGATATCATCAAGACGTCACGGGGGACATATATGGTCGGCTGCGGCACTGCATCGTATGCCTGTTTGGCAGGATCGTATCTTTTTTCCATGATTGCCAAACGGCATGTCAATTGGGCACTCGGAAGTGAATTCTCCTATCAGCTTGACTTTTTGACCGATACAAGCCTGGTTATAGCACTTTCCCAATCCGGTGAGACAATGGACACACTGGTGGCTGTACACAAAGCAAAAGAAAAAAATGCACGAGTATTCGCGCTTGTGAATGTGGAAGGATCGCAACTCTACCGGGAATCCGATGACACGCTGGTTATCGGAGCGGGTCCGGAAATTGCGGTTGCATCAACAAAAGCATTCACTGGAAAACTTGCACATCTTCTTTTATTATCCTATGCTATGGCCGGAGATGTATCAGACGGCCAGAAAATACTGCTTCGTGCCATTAAATCAAGCAAGAAAATACTGTCGCCACCCACGGGCTCAAAAATACAAAAACTCGGCTCGTCTCTTAAAGATGCAGAACACATCTTTATCATCGGCCGCGGACTATCCTATCCGGCATCCCTTGAAATTGCACTCAAAATCAAGGAAATTTCATATATTCATGCGGAAGGCATTGCTGCAGGTGAACTGAAACACGGACCGCTTGCAATGGTTGAAAAAGGAACACCATGTATCGTCATTGCGCCAAACGATAACACGATCGATGCAGTGCTGGCCGGCGCCATGGAGATGAAAGCCCGCGGCGGATATATTATCGGATTTTCAAATAAACACCATGAAGTTTTCGATACTTTTATTCCAATACCCGATTCAGCAGAAGCTTCAATCATCCCCACAGTGATTGCCGGACAATTACTCGCCTACGAAATTGCCGTTGCCAAAGGATTGGATCCGGATAAACCGCGCAATCTTGCAAAAAGCGTCACCGTGAAATAGGCTGAGTCGGTGAAGGGGTCACGAAACAACATACTGTGCCTGACGGACACTGATACTCCACCATTTCCCCACCACTATTTATGCAATCTTCGGCACGAAGCACGCAGTGCGTACCGTCTTCTTTTCCGCAGAAATCATTGTACCCGGCTCTGGATCTGGCATCGAAATTTTGGGTTTTAAAATACGATACAGTAAACGACAACACGACCGCGGTAACCACACCTATTGTTGTTCCCAGTTTCGTTTTTTCATACCCGGTCCAGTTTTTTCCCATATTAATGATAATATACTACGATTGAATTCCGCATTCAATATATATGCTTGTACTTTTCGATTTGCATTTCCCTGTGCAACTGAAATATGCACAACGATCAGGATGTTCACTACATCGTTTTAATGTCAACCTGGGTAATTTTGTATTAAACTGCGAACAATAGATATCATCCGGATTTTCCGTCGGTTTTGGTGTAATTGTTGAAAAAATGATAGGAGTTGCAGAAATTTTAGTCGGTAGTGGTGTTGTTATTACTCCAGAATAGCATTGCGACCAAAAGAAAAAATTCTCACAAGTTGAATACTGAGAACATGTTTGTCCGCAGTCCGGTGTTGTACATGTATACGATATACAGTGACGTATATCACCTTTATTCGAACACAACTCTGAACAGAAACCCAAGTTTACTTTAAATCCGAAAGCATCGCAATAACTTCCATATGTTGAACTCTCTCCGCACGATTGAATAGAACATGCCTGGCATGTTGGCTCTGGTGTTGGACTGGAACAAACACCTTGGCATGCACCCCATTTTCCTACGTTGGTGCATTGAGTGCTATACAATGGTTCGCATCGTCTTCGGCAATCTAATCCAGGACATCCGGAAGAATCATAAGAACCGGGAATTGAACAATAATTTGTTATGCATGTCCATTTTCCATTAACACAATACTCTATCCCATCTAACCCGAAACTTGTACACGGACTACCCGTTTTACACACATTGGCAGTGCTACACACAGGAGTCGGAGAAGGTTGTAAACAACAGACTGTTCCGGACGGACATATGTCGCTCGTCATGACACCGCTCAAACATAAACCAGAATGTAAAACGCATATATTCCCGTTATCTTGACACTTATCCGGATACACTGCCTGCGAACGCGAATCGAAATTTTGGGTGTTTATGATGGAAAAGACAAATGACAGGACGATAGCAGTAATAACCCCAATAGCTGTTCCGGCTTTTATTTTTTCATGCCCTGTCCATTGTTTTGTCATATTAGAGTTGAGTAGCACATACAACTTCCTGCGATATATTTCTCCCACGACAACGAATTATTTTCCCGGTCCCGGTATCACATGTAAAAAATTTACAAAACCGATTTCTTGGCTCAATTCCACAAATCGACGGATGTTGGACACAATATGGATCCCATGTTGACTTATCCAGTCTATTAGGATACGGAGCAGGAGTAACTGTTGGGGCTGATGTCGCAGGCGGTGCAACAACACAGGAATGATGGAACGTATCGCATATCCATCCGTTACCATAGTTTAAACGGCAATCATCATTATTACAGCAATAAACACCTCCCGCCCATTTACTGCCACAAAAAGGAGTTGTAGAAACAGGAGAACAATTTCCCCATACATAAAATTCTGTGCACGGCGGAAACCCTTTCGGACTGCATACCTGATGACAGCTCGCCGAGCCGCACGTTGAACACGACCGCGTATCACCGCTTTTTCCGCACAGTTCCATACATCCTTCTGTAAAACTATACACATCGCATGTCGCTGTAATATATCCATTCGCAAATTTTTCTGAAGGACATGATTTCATAATTACCGGAGTACATGCTTGGCAGATAGGATTTGGGGTAATAGTGATAAACGGTGTGGGAGAAGCATAGATATCAATAGCTCTGGAGCGGGTATCAAAATCCTGGGTATGTATGAAAGCAACGGCAAAAGAAAGGACTATAGACATAACGACCGCCCAAATAGTCATTGTACATATGGAATTGTTCTTTAATTGTGCTGCCATAGGATAATCACATCTGCTGTTCTGCATCCGGTGTAGGAGTCGGAGTCACAAAACAGCAGACGGTGCCCGACGGGCATTGGTACTCTACCAGTTCCCCTCCGTTATTTATGCAATCTTCGACACGAAGTACGCAATGCGTACCGTCTTCTTTTCCGCAGAAATCATTGTACCCGGCTCTGGAGCGTTGATCGAATTCATGGGTTTTGAAATAAGAAACGGCAAAGGATAATACAACAGCGGTAACAACACCCAATGTTGTACCTAATTTCGTTTTTTCATACCCGGTCCACTGATACATAATAAACGAATATTTAACTTGCAACAGCACATTCTGTTACTTTCTTAGATCCACATCTTGAAAAATCTTTACATTGATACCATACACAATATTTTCTATTTTTCACTTTCAGACATTCATCATATCCAAATTGATGGCAATATGACGGCCAGTTTGCAGGATTTTGAGGGTTTGGTGTAGGTGTTGGTGAAATATCGCAGAAACCCATACAAGAAGTCCATGCACCATATGTAGTACACCGTGTTAAAGAGGGTTCACAATAACGGTGACAGCGATCCCCATATTGACTACATGAATCGTAATCAAACGTACCTGCATAACATAAATCCTCGACACATCGATAGGAATTTAGAATAGGTTCACATAATAAAGTACCATTTTTTCCGCACGGACCGTTTGTTGTGCAATAACGACACGCAGGTGTCACGGTAATCAATAATGGTATTGATGGTGACGGTGTCAGTGTCCATATCGGTGGTATTGGCGTTTCAGTCGGATTATAGACATCCTCCTGTGCACGTGATCGGGGATCGAAATTTTGGGTGTTTATGATGGAAAAGACAAATGACAGGACGATAGCAGTAATAACCCCAATAGCTGTTCCGGCTTTTATTTTTTCATGCCCTGTCCACTGTGTCTTCATACACGCATCTATATCAAAGAGTTTCAAAATACTTAGTGTTTGTCAAGTCGATTCACCGAGATTCTTCACTAATTCTGCTAGCCAGAGGCTCAGCCTGATTAATGTATTTAGCTTTTAATTTTTTATTGTATGGTCGGGTGCTGGGTGATGTCAGCGTCTCGAATGTCACTGCACAGATTCGCATACCGGGATAGAGCGCAACGGGTGCACGGCCGAGATTTCCCAATTCCATAACAATGACTCCCGTAAATCCCGGATCGATGATGGATGCTGTTGAATGGACGACGATACCGAGCC
>JBGSUE010000014.1:0-15823 GCA_041753515.1 Patescibacteria group bacterium | reverse complement strand
CTGGGCAAGACCCTTAGCAATATTTTCTGTTTTGTGGATGATGATGAAATTCCAACACCATCATGGCTTAAAAAAATTTCAGATATATTTGTATCTCATTCTGAGATAAACGTATTAACCGGAACGAAAAAAATAATGTTTCCCAATAATTACTGGAATCAGGTATGGAATCTGATATCAAAAAAAATGTATCCTCGATACAAAACCTGTGTTCAGTTTGCATCTGCAAGCAACACTGCCTACCGTACTGTCACTCTACGCACTAAATCTATCTATTTTGACGAACGCTTGACCGGTTCTGCAAGTGAAGATTCCGCTATGTCATTATTATTGCTCCGCAATAATATTGATATACACTTCTTTCCGGATATCCGCCTGGATCATGAATACAGAACTACCCTGATGGGCTTTTTTACACAGTGGTTCTTTTACGGCGTTAACACCTTCCCCTTCCACAGACTCTATTTAATTCCGGTAGGGCTACGTATACACAGGTTCCTCTATGCCTTAACTCGATTACTTATTTCTACATGCAAAGGGCTTCTTCCAAAATATATACCAATAAAATACATTCCCGGAGTACTGGTAAGCCAGATTGCATTTATAACAGGATATATGTTTAGTCTTGTAACCAATAGGCGTACATAACCGGACAAAATGAAGAGTATTCAGCTTTACCGCCTCATTCTACCGTTTTAATGAAGCAATGCGGGGTGAATTGCAATATCATTTGAAGCGCGATATATCCTATATAATAAACGGTATACGGAATAAGCAAAAAGATTTTTCATATATCCGATAGTGTTTGATGAAACATTTTTACGGAATATTGCCAATTCCCCGATATTTTCGACATAAGCAAAACCTGAGCCTGTCATCAGTTCGCTAAATACTGCTGCGGGCCCCTGAACATTAATAGTGTCATGCAATAACAAATAACCACTGGGTATAAGCTTTTCACCCCACCCATATACGTCTTTTTGAACCTCCTTATACGCATGATCCCCATCAATGAATACAAGGACAATTTTTCTAGAATGAAATTTTTTTAAAGCATGAATGGAATCCGCAACGACAACATTCACATATTTTTTTAATCGGAATTTTGAAATATTTTGTTTCAAAATATCCAAAGTTGGGGAATGAAGAAATTTCTGCTCCAAAGAATCTCTGTGCGGATCAATAGCATGTACTATCCCTTTCTGCGCTTCTTTGCATGCCAAACCGAGCGCCACGGTTGACCTTCCCTGGTAACTACCGATTTCTACAATTTCAGCTTCAGAACCGTGTGTTCGAACAGCCTCCAATGCATAATGGTATAAAGCACACACCTCACCCTGCATAAGCCACCCGTCTATCTCTAGTATGGCATCAAGAACAGAATAACCGGTTGGTATATGTATCCACCCAGTCTTTTTCATACATCGTGTAGCATGAAATTCACTACTGGGTGGTATTATAGCTTTATAACATATGACACGTAAACACAAACTACTTTTCACCCTTACAATCTGTGTCCTAATTACTCTCGGTATCTATTTATACATTATCAGTGAACACTACCTATATTTCTGGGATTTCTCCCACAACCAATTCAACACCATATATACGGAAGACCAGATATTCCGCTCACCTCAGGAATGGTACACCAATTTTCAACAACAGGTACAATTCCACGATTACAATAGCCTTATAGTAATTCCGCTTGCACTCATTGCTCATTTTATACCCATATCCCGGTTATCATATATCCTATCAATAACTATTCTCTATGCTATTCCGGCACTGTTAGTATACGCATTTACATATAAGAACGTATACTCTCACACCAATAAAAAATCATCGTTCGTACTAGCCGTGTTTGTATTTTTACTGGTACCGCAAATCTGGATTCCGCTTCTTCGGGGGTATCCTGAAATACTTGCACTGGGAATCATATGTATTATTCTGTATCTCACAAACAACAAAGGGCGCAACGACTTGTTTTTTACAGAATTTCTTACCGGTGTATTAATGGCTCTACTCATTATTTTAAGAAGGTATTTTGCGGTTTGGGTGGGAGCATATTTTATCACTGAATCGGTATGTATTCTTCATGATGCTTTTACAAAAAATGGAAATATTATTTCTAATACTACTCAACTTTTGGTCCGGTTCGCCGCAGGGCTCTATGTTCTTTATCTAATTGGATCATCCGTTATTTTCGACCGACTGCTTCAGAATTATTCAATTCTTTATTCTGCTTATAGATTTTCCGGAAGCATGCCGGAGGCAATGAAAAATAGTGCCAGTTATTTTGGTCCAATCACCACGCTCTTATTTCTGATATCTCTTTTTACAAGACGAACGAAACAAGTGACAAAACTGACCATTCTGTCACTCATTGCATTTGTATATTTTTATCACATCCAAGATCCTTACCTGCACCATTATTACCTTATACTCCCGGCGGTTCTTGTTCTGATAACAACATATATTGAGAACTTGTGGGTATCCGGAAATACAATTTTCATCTCCGTACTTTTAACCATCGGAATCCTCAATAGCCTCTATATTTACGGTACGCTACCGCAGGTGAATAACGCACTCGTTCAGACGTACTACCAACGGTTTCCGCCACTGCAAAGAGGGGATATTCCCGCTGTAAACCGTCTGATTTCCGATTTGGATTCTATGATTGAGAAAACAGATGGTTCAGTGTACGTACTTTCCAGCTCAGAGAGTCTTAATAGTGATACGCTGAAATACGCATGCTTCTTTTACCGGCAGGATAGAGGAGTTTGTGAAAAAATCCAGTACGCTTTTAGCGTCGACCGGAGCGAAGGGTTTCCCCATGGAATTCTGAATGCTCAATATGTAGTCATTCCGTTTCCGCAGCAATATCACTTACGGGCCGATGATCAACGTGTCGTCGTATATATCAGGGAAATGATAGTAAACTCAACGACACTCGGAAAATACTACGCACGTATACCAACCACATATCATCTGGATGGTGATGTAACAGCATACATATATACACGAAACAGCATTCCGTATCATGAAAAAGACCTACAATACATACAAAATGCTTTTTTAAACTGGTATCCTGATTTGCAGGATAAATTCACAATTATGTAAAATCCGAGAAAGAATAGTATGACACACAAAAAAATACTTTACATACTAGACGATTTTCATATCGGAGGAATTACGTCAACCATCAAAGAATACGTACGGTCTGTAACATCACAGGGTGGGGAGGCGATTATTCTTGGTATGCAGGGCAATTTGCGCAATCCGGAGTCCTACTTCTCCGAGGCAAAATGCATAATCGTGCCAACCTATCCCTCAAAAACCATGAATGGTAGAATGCGCCAAACATACATATTTCTGAAATATCTATCACAGACCTTACGTACACAAAACGTTAAAAATATCCATTTCTCCAATGTATGGTCCACGCTCTACTGCCTTTTCCTCCCAAGTGTATGGAGACTCAATAAAATTTCAACTACCCATGGATTCTACGCGTTGGAAAAAAAATCACAGCAGCAGAACAATCTACTATCCGAAAAACTTAAATATTATATACGCCTCCACACACAAGGAATACAACTTCTTGTATCGGACAAAATAGTTACATTCAGTACATATGCTGCACAGTGCATTAAAGAACTTTTTCCCTATGTAAAAAACAAGCAGATAATTATAATTCCAGGCACCACTCCTAACACATTCATATATAATAAATATGTCCCTAAAAAAGGCAGGCAGACTCTCAATTTGCTAGCGTACGGCCGTGCAGAACCCAGAAAAGGTTTTCAACTGCTCCTAAATGCGCTATCACTGTTACGGAATCGCTCTATACCAGCAGAGCTGACTATTGCCTCTCCGGTTGAGTATTATCGATGGTTTCCGCTCCTAGAAACATACCAGTCACTTAATCTTTTAAGGAGTATGCGGTTTCTGCATGCGCTCGATGAATCTCAAAAACAAATAGAGCTTAATAGATCAGATCTAGTTATTGTTCCATCGGCAGAACTGGAAACATTCGGAATTATCATAGTAGAAAGTTTCTCCCGCGGTGTACCAGTTATTGGTACTCCTGTCGGCGCAATTCCGGAACTCCTAGGCAAAGTAGATAAACGGTTAGTAGCTCAAGATATATCTGCACAAGGTCTTGCAAACACAATTGAATGGTTTTATACCTTACCAAGGTCGAAGAAAAAAATCATTTCAGACCGATGCATTCGTGTTGTAAAAGATAACTATACTACTGAAAAGTATATACAGAATATCATGCGTCTTTACAGATAGCCAAAAATTGTGCTCCGGTTTTTTCAATATCAAATTGTTGAACATTTTGTTTAGCTGCATTTGATAAATTCTTATACGTTTGCTTATCATTCAATAACATATCAATAACATGCACCCACACATCTTCTTTCGCGTGCATTGAAATCAATATACCTCCTTCGCCCACAGCCTCGGCAAGTCCACCCCGATTACATGCAATCACAGGTATACCATATTGCTGTGCTTCAGTGACAACCCTACCAAATGCCTCCTCCCAAAGTGATGGCACGATTAATACTTTTGTTTTTTCGTATACATCACTGATGTCTTTCTGATACCGAATACATTCAGCATTCGTATACTTGGAATAGTCATACGGGATATCTTCAAATTTTTTCCATCCTTCAACAATTAAAAACCGATGGTGAGACATTTTCTGAACAAGTTTATAAAGTAAAGCAGCACCCTTCTCCTTTACAGGATTAATCATGGTGATATGCGATGCATGAACAGAGTGATGATCGCGCACCTTTGCTACTGCGAGAGGAGGATAGACGACATGCAGTTTCATCCACAACCCCATTTTTTGCAGATAGGTACGCAAATATTCTGAAACACAAACTAAAACTACATTTTTATTCTTATCTAGGTATTGTAGAGTATGTATAGTATTTTCTGTTGCATCATGAACAAATACGATAACGGGTATATCATTTTTTTTTGCTGCGAGAACTGTTTCTTTTGTTCCCTCCAGTTGTGTAACCAGAATATCCGGCTTCATATCCGCAATTTTCTGCTCAAGTGTTTTTCCAAAATATCGGTTCGTAACAAGCGTGTGTAGGTATGCGTCTCGATATATAAAAATTTCCCGTTTCGTCATCGACTTTGACGATATCGAAATATACGGTGGAGCAATATTTGATGAAATTGAGTAATCAAGATTTATTAAACGAAGCGCGTTGCGTATAGCTCCGCCGCTGGTTATATACGAAGGCTGGTATATCACTCCCAAAGATTCACATATGTGTCCATGCGAGGTAGCATATTGAAATAAAAGGTCTATTGAAACCGTATCTCCACCTGCACCCAAAGGGTGCAATCTTCGTTTATTAGCAAACAATATTTTCATGATTTAAATACAAATGGCAGGCAACCCCAGGATATATTATCATGTAAAGCAATCTATGCACATCATAACCATTATGGAGTATCACGATTCTGAGTATATTGATATGTGTAAAATCTGGCTGTACCTTGTCAGGAGGTTTAATCCACATGCTCACATAACTGTATTCTACAAAAATCACGTATCCGATATACAAAAATACGTTCGCGGCATTGCTTCCATACATTTCAAACAAATCAGCATATCATCTGTTATTACAGCCGTGCAGAAAGGGGATATACACATACCCGACCAGTTTCTCCGACTTGCGTTATGGGAACAGTCGGAGAAAATGATGCTGAATAAATACATCTATGTTGATGCAGATGCTTTCATACTTGCTCCACTTACCCCCTGGTGGAAGATAGTAAGTGAAAAACCTTATATTGCTGTTGCAGAACGATTTTACCGCAACATAACACTTTATAATGCCGGGATCCACAGTTACTGCAGCAGTGACGGTTTTATAACGGCTTCAAAACTCCTCCATCAATACGAACTGGACGGTAAAATTAAATATCCGACAGGAGAACAAGGCCTTATCAATGCCTATTTTGAACGGATATCCTACTCACCGCGGCATTCAGACATCACATATCAATACAACTGCATATCGAAACGATGCAGAGTCGCACACGCCACTGATGCAGATATTCTCGTGCATGCAGGACGTTTCCCGCTATGGGAAAAAATATATAAAAAAATGAGGGGGCGTAATTCAGAATGGTGGGAAAACTGGTTCTGGTGGGGAAGAGAAGATCCGGCTAAAATACTTCACGCATTCGGGGACGGTAACAAATTCTGGCAGTTGCCGGAGTGCAACAAGCTCTGGTCATATCTTCTTACAAAAATATGAAAAGTCAGTCACTCATTGTTATGCCGTTCGGACTACCATTCAACTGGTCTGCGGATTACGAAAAACAGACGCTCCTCGAGCTAAATAAAAAAAATGTTATCATCGGATTTCTTGTCGCTGAGGGCCAGACACTCCGTCAGTACATGCAAAAACGTGAGGCTGGGCTCATAGAAATTTCCCGAAATAATTTTCTATTCAAGCCACTGTATCTGATTCCGTTTCAGAGATTTAAGATTATACAAAAACTGAATTATTTCATTGCGTCCTGGTTTTTGCAGTGGTTCATTCACGTCCATAAGGAATGGAGGCACTTTAATAAAATATTCTGGTCATTCTCGCTCCAAAACGCACTTTTTCCTCACTATTTTTGTAATCAATATTTTAAAATTTACGACTCTGTTGACACATTCGATACGGAACATGGACACGCCGTTATTAAAAATTCGGATGTGGTTTTTACCAATCAACTAACGCTATATGAACACACGAAATCAAAACATCTGAAAACATATAGGGTTCCGGTTGGATTTTCAACCCGGTCCAAATCCAAAACGGTAGCACTCAAACATCCAAACGTTACATTTATTGGCAATATCAATAACAGAATAGATTTTGACTTACTGTATGAAATCATTATTCAATTACCTAAAGTTCATATCTATTTCATCGGTAAGTATGACGCAAACTTCACCGTCCCCGGAAAAAATTTCTCTGTTGAAATTACACGAATTAAAACTCTACCCAACACATTTTTTGTCGGACCGGTGGATAAAAAAGTTATTCCGTCATACATCGACGCTTCCGATGTCGGCCTCATTCCGTACGATACAAATCAGGATTTCAACCGTCTGTGTTTTCCAATGAAAACACTCGAGTATTTTTATTATGGTAAACCTGTAATCTCCACACCGATTCTTGAGATGGAAAAACTGAAACCGTATGTCACGATCATTCACAACGCTGAGGAGGGGAGAATGGCAATCCAAAAACTCATTTCCAAACCCTGGTTAAACAAATATCAGATAGCTCAAAAAAAATTTGCAGAAATGAATTCATGGAAGAAAAAAATCGAAGCGATAAGACAAATTCTTCACAAAGATTTCAGTGTGCACATTTGATAGAATACTCCTATGTCCAACCCCACCTACGCCATTGTTGCTATTACTCTCAACTGCAACTCCCGCTGTATCATGTGCAATATCTGGGAGAATAAGATCAAAAATGAACTTAAACCAAAAGACTACCTCAAACTTCCACCGACACTTACAGATATTAATGTGACAGGCGGGGAGCCTTTTTTACGCACGGATATCGTTGAGATTATCAAAAACATGAAAAAAGCTGCGCCCCAAGCTCGTCTGGTTTTAAATACAAACGGATTCATGCCTCATAAAATAGGTCCGGACATGAAGGAAATTTTAAAAATCGATCCACAGTTTGCATTCCGCGTTTCAATAGACGGTATGGGGAAAAAACACGATGAAATCCGCCGGATTCCCGGCGGGTTTGACAAAATCATGAAAACACTCGAAACAGTCAGGGGATTAGGATGCAGGGACATGGGCATCTCGTTTACGCTGGGCAATTACAACATGGACGAACTGCCGAAAGTGCAGGATTTTGCCCGAAAAAATACCTATGAATTTTCACTCACAGTCACAACAGGGTCCGTGATTTATTTCGGGAAAGACAAAGCATCGTACAGACCTACCGATGCTAATAAACTGAAACCGCTCTTAAATGTTGCCGCAGCCAAACATTTGGATTCATTTTCACCCAAACAGATTGTGAGGGGATGGTTTGTGAAACGCATGCTCGATTATCTTGTGACAGGCAAGCGAGCGCTTGTCTGCGATGCAGGGCAGGGATTTTTCTATCTGGACTCAGTAGGAAATGTCTATACATGCCACATGAAGCCTTGGATTATGGGAAATATCACTAAACAACCCATGGAAGAAATTTTATCAAACAGAGTATTCGATACCAAAGTCCACGCATGCAATGACTGCTGGATGGTATGTACAGCCAAAACCATGATGCAAAAACAGCTAATACGCGTGGCAGTAGAAGCATTACGCGATAAAGCAGTATCATACATAAGATGAAAAAATTGTTTATCCGGGGTGCTGCTGCAGGAGTACTCACCCTGGGGTTTTCCAAAATATTCTCATTCCTTCTCAAACTGATAATTGCTAGGTTTGGGAGCGAATCGTTCGGTCTCTACACTACAGCCACCACAACATTTACCAGCGCCGTTACGTTTCTGGCGTTCGGCTTCCCTATGAGTGTCACTCGGTTTGTGTCGCTCTACAACGGATCACAACAAAAGGAAAAATTAAATAACATTCTTTCGTCAGCTCTAACGATGGGGATGGGAACAGGAATTGCAGGGACCATCGCACTTTTTGCCTGGCAGATTCATTATCCGATTCCGGGGCTGAACACACTCGCTTTTGTTGTTGTACCGGCAATACTCATCCTCCTGATCAAGCATGCGTTATTCGGCATGCTTGCAAGCGAAAAGGCATACTTTATTGAGAATTTCGAATCTGTTTTCCGCATTGCCGCCATTTCCATACTGCTATTTCTGTTCTCCATGCAAATAAAAAACTTATTTATCGGATATGCATGTGCAATCGTATTAACGGCTTATGCAGCAATAGTCATATTTTTCAAAACACTTCCGCAATACCGGCCAAAACTCACATGGTCTGCCCCTCTGTATTCATATACCTGGCCTGTGGGTATTTCCGAACTGATAACATCTCTGACGACAGCTGGTACAATGATCTATTTTACAGCCATATCAGGACCCCAAAATGTTGGCCTGTACGCAGCTGCCTTATCTCTTGCTTCGCTCATTCACCTAATCCCCCAGGTTATTATGCCGATTTTTTTTCCGGCTATCACCACGGCATACGGCAGAGGAGAATCCATCTGGCATCTATACAGGAGAATCGTTATTCTCTTAGTCGCGACTCTCATACCTCTGACAGCTCTATTGAATATATTGGGAACGATACTTATAAATTCGTTATTCGGGTCGGATTACACTGATTCCGTACACATATTCACACTCTTATCAATTGCGTATACCCTCTATGCAATGTTTGTCTGGCCAAACAGGCAAATCCTGGACATGATGGGAAAAACAAAAACAAATATGGTCATTTCATTAATTCGGTCATGCATAATCATTGCCTGTTGTGCAGTTCTGGTTCCCCAATGGGCGGGGAGAGGATACGGAGGAGCCCTATTAGCTGGATGGTTTGCAGAAGGAGGAACGACGATCACTGTGTTATATATCCTTAAGAGACGAAATTCTTTGAGATAAACTTCAGGGCGTACATTTTTTCTATCATTCCTCTGAAAGCCCAAAAAATAATAACCATTGGGAGAGATACATGCATATGGGTAAACAGATTAGCAAACATAAAAAGCCATGTAACCGAGCTTGTCGTTGAAAAAATGAGAAGGCTGTTTCCGGTTAAAGATTTCCATAAACGGATATCTACAGTCACAAATGAATACACCATCCAGGAAAATATTGTAATGCCAATGAGTCCGTTTTCCGCCAATAGTGTCAGATACCAGTTGTGTGGGTACGCGTATACATTCTGGAGTATTTTATAGTATGGTTCATACGTCCTGCCGCCAAACAGCGAATACACAATCTGCACATTATCCTTATAATTTCCTGTGCCTACTCCCAGAATGGGGGATTGCATAAAAAGATCAAGTGCCTGTCTGTACATCACAAACCTTCTGTCGACACTGGTCACATCCTCTGCATAATTCTTCATCAAGAATCTGTCTATAATGGTAGATTTTGAACTGGCAATTGAAATAACCAAATAGCATGCAAATATCACTCCGAGAGTTGTTAACACAATTGTCCGAATCTTTTGGCGGTATGGTTTCATGTAATTGTACATCAGCACAAAACCCATTAAATACGTCAAAAATCTATACCGGTAATTCACCAGCACAATTGCCGCAAGAGTGATTGCAGTAGCCACAGCCGCAATTACATGTCCATATACTCGTTTTCTTTTATTTGTATATACAAGCCAGAAAACGATACAGGGCACAAAATACTCAAAATCAATAATGGAGAATATTCTGCCCCGGGAAAGATCATGGAGAAATACAAAATTTTCGTATTTTGGATACATAGAGGAGATAAAAGAAATTCCTGACTCACGGAATAAAAAGACGGCAAATACCGGTAAACATGCTAACAGCATACAGAAAAATAATGCACGAAACATACGCACACTCACATCCCGATCGAAATAGACAAATCCCAAATAGTAAAAAAACAGGCCTGTTGCCAGAATTCCGAAGTCAGTCAGAAAATACGATACGTTCGTCAGTGTAAAAACTGATAAAAGCTGACTGATAACAAAAAATGTGACAGGATAAAACGAATATGACCGGAAAAAAGAAATGTATTTATTGTGAACGAATGGCAACAGAAGTGACAGAACAAACAAAACAAGTCCGATTAATTTGACAAAACCCAGAAGCGTCCTGAAATGCATAATGCTGGGAAGCCGTAGGGGACCAAAAAAGGTCAGGAGTATTGCGACCATAAAACCAACGGACAAAAAGCTGATAAAACTATTATTTTTCCTGAAAAGAAAATACAAACCGATGAGCGAAGCACAGACAATAAACAGTATGGCAATAATGGACGCACCGCCTGTTGGAAGATAATTCAATTCAAATAGCGAGCTGGTGGCACCCGGATCGTAGGGGATATCATGCGGAAACTCTGATTGATAGCTTGGTGTCTGATTCTGCAACCTATAAAACAGTTCGCTGGACCGAAACGGGTAAACCTCACGCGGGTTTAAAGGATCCATATATCACTATTCAATAGTCATGATGTATGCACCAGCCATATTGATATGAGGAAACATGAGCCATACTTTGTTATTAACTTTCAAATATTGTTCTTCACGGAAAATCAATTCCTCATTTTTCTGAATCGCTTTCACTTTAACGGTTACAAAATAATCTTCAAATACCGGACTAAAGGTCTTTACGATCTGTCCTGTAAGTGTAACACCTTCTTTTTCGGCTGGACGTCTCTCTTTTTGAATGATTTCTGCTATAACATTGCCATTACCGTCTTTTATGGTATCGCCAACTACTATCGCATCGTATGCAAATGGCCATTGATTTTCATATTTTATTTTCAGCTGTTTTTCAACATACTCACGCTTCGGGATTTCCACACCATATACTTCAACAACCATACCGGGAAAAAATGCTTCATCCAAATTGAGGCTTATCGGCCCTCCTATATGCAACGGTTCACCCTTATATGAATATTTTTTGGTCCTACTGTTCTGTTTTGCCTCCAATTTCACGGTTAGAAAAACGTCTTTCGTCGGCCCGCCGGCATCATACACATCTACCTCAAGCACTTCAGCGGTTGCGCGGTTTGCAGCATTAAATTCTTTATCACCAACCTTCACTGCATTGGCAAGAAAATCCGGAGGCCGGGGCGTCACCCACCACCAATTCCCCGGGCTACCTTTTATCCGGACGGTGACATACTGGGGTTTGTCAAAATATATTTCATACGCAAGAGCTCCAAACAGAAGAATAATAATCCCGATAACACCATATAATTTCACGTTCACGTTTCTGAATATTTTATTCATATACCGCAACTCACTTTCCGGTAAAACGATAAATATGTACCCGATACGACATCCGTATTATACATTTTTTTGGCATAATTTCTAGCAGATACACCCATTACTGAAAGTAATTTCTTTTTAAACAAAAGCGAATTGATTGTACTAGCCATTATGCTACTGTTACCCGCTGGAATTAAGTAGCCATGTTTTCCGTGTACCATTGATTCCGGCGTCCCTCCTGTCCGTGTTGCAACAACCGGCACACCGCTTGCCATACCTTCAATAATTGTCCTGCCGCACGGTTCCGGCCATATTGACGGAACGACGATTACCCGTGAATGTTGATAATATTTTCTGATCTGACGCTGATCTACAATTCCGAAAAAAGTAATATTCTTTTCCAGTCCTTTCATCCGAACAATATTCTCGTAATACATACGGCTTCCTCCGCCAACAATTCCTACGTGCAGATCCGGATTCTTCATTTCATGGATAGCATGAAGCAACACATCAATCCCCTTATACGCTTCAAGTCTGCCTACATATAAAATATCGAATGTTTTTTGAACGTTGTTTTTTATAAACCATTCATCTGACAGACAGTTTGGAATAACTTGTTTCAGATCTGGTTTATGAATACGCAGTAAAGACTGCGCCACGTAATTACTGACACAAATAACGTTCTTCAATCTATCCAACACTTTATCCCTCACTAATTTACGGACTGCATACGATAAACGAAGACGCAATGAAGCAATCCCATAAACGCCACGGTGAGCAATACATTGAAACCCTTTATTTTCATGGCAATAATTCAGGCACCCGATTGATCCGTACAACAAATCGCCTGCAGGACAAATAAGGCCGTAATCCTGCATCGTAACGACGAATTTATCCTGAATCTCTTTCCAATAACTTAAAAGCGTGATCGAATCCAAATCTATCGCATGAATAATGTCTGCATTTTGTATTGACCCTTCATGCCGAAGGGCGGTGTGTAATTTTGTCGCATAATATTGTGAAAGGCTTGTTTTACATTGTGGGGAATGGCGTAATTCAGGAATTTGGATTATCTCCACACCATTCTGCGTGAACCGCCGGTTTGGACCTCCTGTATATATGGTTACCGTATGGCCTTTCGCCGCGAACGCTTCCGCAAGAGTCAGGGTCAATATCTCTGCACCCCCGTAATAATCAGGAGGTAATAGCGATGAAAAAAAGACAATATTCATACGACATTTCGTATCTGATAATACAATTCATGCGTTTCTTGTGCTGTTTTCTGCCATGTATACTTTTTACTACGTATTGTACCGTTATCTCTATACTGTCCAACCAGAGTTCTATTATGTAGAAACGAATGTATTTTTTTTGCGTCAACTTCGTAATCCTGTAATGAAATATACAAACCTGCTTTTTGTACGATTTCTCTATGTGCTGGAATATCACTCACAATCACGGGGCATCCGCAGGCCATTGCTTCAAGCGGGGTAAATCCGAACCCTTCGGCAAGTGATGGTTGCAATAAAGCTGTAGCTTGTGAATATATGAGTGGTAAATCTTCCTGTTTCACAAAGCCGATATGAACAATTCTGCTTGAATACTCAAATTCAGATATAAGACGTAATTGATCATTTGTCCACGGGTCACCGGCTTTCACCAGCCACATGTCCGGATCCAGTTTTGCATACAGCGAAAATATACGGATCAACCCCTCCATATTTTTGTTTGTATACGTTGATCCGACGTTAAGCAGAAATTTTTTCGGTAGCTTTATTTCTGTTTTTTTAGCGATTCGTTTGAACATCGGATCTATCCCTTCATAAATAACCTCTATATGAGACTCTGGAATGCCCAAAATAGTAATCAAATCATGTTTTGTGGACTCTGATACGGCGATGATTTCTGCAGCACGTTTTAAAAACCTCAGGCGCCATTTTTCGACAAAATGCCGGATACGTTTTTTTACACCCAACCGGACATGTTGTTCCATCCAGTACGGCGCAGTCAGGTCATGACAGGTAACAATAGTCTTTTTTGGGTCCAATACCATTAACAGGTGTGCATTGGCATGATCGGTTATATGATAAACATCAGCTTTTTGAAAAAAAACGCCGATTGGATTTATGACATACCGAAAAAACTGCCGGATGTATTTATATTTTACCGGAAACAACCGGGACAGAGAGGGGAGCGAAACAAACTCTGTAACTTCAACGTCTTTATGGCTCTGTTTCAGATATTTCACTAGGTTATCCGCATAGACTTCCATGCTGTGCCAGTTTTCTTCTTTATAATCACGCAGTATACATACCTTCATATGTGTTGTGTATTTTACCGTATCTTCGTATCATACGCATAAATATGGCTTCGTCTCTTCTCATCGTCTACTCCAATCTTGATCCCGGCGGAATTCCTGCAAAAATCATCGATATCGTCAATTTTACTGGCAAAAAACAACAAACGCCGATCACTATTTTTCTCCAAAAAGGCCATTCGAAAGATCTGCGTTGCCTGATTAGCAATCCAAACGTGACAATTGTTGACCAGACCAGACCAGACCAACTTCTGTTTATCGTACGGCTTTGGATATATATATTTATGCATAAACCGTCATCAATTTTGGTTTTCGTCAGCCCGTATGCAATTCCGGTACTTTTCTCAAAATTGTTCTTCTTCTGGAGAAAAACGGCTGTCGTTGTCAGTGAAGACCACTATACGGAAACTCTTATTCACACCATGTTTCTGCCGAAACTGCAGGAGTGGGGGATACGGTATCTGTATCCTCTGGCAAATAAGGTGATCACCCCGACGCAAGCAATTAAAAATCAATTAATTCATTATTTCAATATTCCGGATTCAAAAATTCAGGTTGTTTATAATTGGTCACGGTACGCCAACGATCCGTTACCAAAAGGCAGACGGACCATAGATATCATCCACATCGGTCGGCTTGTACCCTCAAAAAATCCAATGGAAATAGTCCAAACTATGAATGATTATATTCTTCAGAACAAGAAAGCTCGCTGCATGATCATCGGCGACGGATCTGAATATGACAGGGTAAAGGAATATATTATTAATCATAATCTATCCAAAAATATTTCACTCATGCATGCCGTCAAAGATGTATCCGTGTATCTGAAAAAGGCCAAAACTTTCCTCTTCCTGCCTGAAGAAAAAACAGAAGGGTTTCCGGTGATACTAATGGACTCCGTCGTATGCGGGACAATTATTGTTTCAAGAAGATTCTTCGGATCAAATGAAATTCTTACAATGGGTATCTGTTATTATGTGAAAAAATCCAAACAACACACTCTCAAACAAATTACATCTGTTATCAACAAGTATAAAAATCAGTCACAGAGTTTCTCACATCTAAGATATAATTTTAGTAAATTATATTCGACAAAAAATATTTCACACTATATTAGTGCTTTCGAATAATCTTAAAACATTTCTTACCAGAAACGTGATTCACAATTTGTCTGAATACTATAAAGAACTGACTCTCCTTGCGCAAAAAGTTCATGAAAACATGCATTTGATTCAAGTAATTCTCGTGTCAAACTGTCTTCCCGGGGCTCTAGTGCCTCGCCAACAAATGCATGCGTTGGGTTCATGGCATCAAAACCTTCTTCCAGCTCTTCCCAGTCATACGGGTTAGAATGATTTGTCCAAATTTTTTTACCCGCTATCGCCGGTATCCATATTCCGGCGTCTATATAGTTAGGGTCTTGCCCAGTTAGATGTTAAATTATAAGTCTTTCTTTTCGGCGATGTTGCGCTAGCAACATGCGTAGATCTTTCTCGATTGTAGCACGGTGATTGAAGCGATATTCGGTCTCTAGGAGAAAAGCGGGGAAGCGT
>JBGSUE010000013.1:0-32201 GCA_041753515.1 Patescibacteria group bacterium | reverse complement strand
AATCATGCGTTGCCTGTGTCCCGTTCCATCCACGGTAGGCGTTTTTCAGTGCAGGATGGTCCCATTGGACACCTGAATCAATATTGGCAACTGTAACTCCCTCGCCTGTAATATTCAGTTCACTCCACACCCTGTCTGCGGCAATTTTAGACAGATTCCATTCGGTTGTTTCGGACGTTGTTTCAAGCGGAGGCAAACTCATTCGCTTATTCAGAAGGATTTTTCGAACACCCGGTGCTTTTTCAAGGACTGAAAGTCCCTGGGAGTCAATCGTAGCCAACAGGATATTGTCGACATAATATTTTTTGACCACCGTGATGTGTCCCTGCTGGATAGATTGCTTGAATCCTGCGAGAACTTTTTGTTGGATCTGGTCGGTTTGCGTTTGAAGAAGAAGGATAAAGCGCGAGCGCTCGGATTTTTGTGCGAGCCGTTTTTTACCGCTCAACTGCTGATTCACGGGTGGTTTTTGTAAATAAATCAGTACTTCTGTAGCGGATTGTGTCTGTATCGATTGGCTGTTTACCCGTGTCCGGACATCCTCATCTACCTGTACGGATACTTTTTCAAGATTTGTTTGTACGAGAGAGTATGATTCCTTTGGGGCTGCACGTGTGAAATACTGTGATCCTTTGAATACACCATACAACAGAAGCGGCATTGAGAGGATAAATATGAGTAGTGTACGGCTATATGATCCAAGCAGATTGATCTGTGGATGTGAAGGTTTGTGTGTGTGGAAAGACATGGAGGTTCATTGCATACGGTCTGGTCTTATTTGGGGGAGAGGTTCGACACAGGGAATATCTCGTTCCGGCGAGCATGTTGGAAGCGGCGATTTTAATATGGAGCAGTTCAGTGCATCCGCCTGCATGGAACACCTGTATACAATCCGCGACGCATAGCTTGTAACCGGTATGCAAAACGGAGCAGTTGACGGACACTGATTTGTATCCGGCCTGCATAATGTTCCGCAGGTGTTTGCAACGGATCTGTATGCTTCACTTGTGAGTGACGTCGTCTGCAAGACGGCATAGACTGAAAAACTGATGGCGGCAATGGACAGGGCAACGATGATGAAAAACATTTTATCCCGCAAATAATTCTTTTTGGTCAGGGTTTTTTTCTTCATACGTTCCTAGTATTTAACTATGATGAAACGGCGAATTTTTGTCAAGTTCAGGAGGTGGTAACCCTTCATGAGTTAGCAATACAGACTCGATAGTGTCATCGCGAGTCCGTTCTTACGGCGTGGCGATCCCGAACGGGATTCCTGCCTGCCGGCAGGCAGGGCTTCGTCGAAAGACTCCTCGCAATGACATTTTTCATTCGGGAAATCCTGAACGGTTACCTGGAGCGGCAGACTCTTGCTTTCTGCAATATATTTGCATTATACTTATGAAAACGTAATTATTTATGCCTATTTTTATGCAACTCATTTGCATATAGTATGAATTTTGACCTGACGATTGCCAAACTCCGTGACGATGGCTATCGAATGACGCCGGTGCGCCGGGCAATTGTCAGAATGTTTTCGAAGATCGATACACCGTATTCAATCCGCGATACGGAAAAATATCTGAAAAAAAATGAGTCGCTGCATGTAAATACATCAACCGTGTACCGGGAAATCAGGTTTCTTGAAAAAAACGGTTATGTGGTGACGGTATCGATTGTACCTACCGAAAAATCATGGGAGGCGTCCGATCTTCTGCACCACCACCATCTGATCTGCACGCGCTGCGGGAAAGTGGAAAATATTACGCAGTGTCTGACCCGGAATCTGGAGAAAGATGCGTATAAAAAAAGAGGATTTACCGTCACACGGCATGAACTGGAATTTTTCGGATTATGTAGAACATGTGGTGTATCCCTATGATAGGATATATATATGAATGAACTGACGTATATACTCATTGCATGTTTTACCATTAGTCTGGGATCTTTTGCAGGAGTTGTTACCCTTGCTTTCAATCAGCAAAAACTGTCCGGCATGCTTCTCACATTTGTTGCGCTCTCCGCAGGCGCGCTCATGGGCGGAGCATTCCTGCATCTTCTGCCGGAGGCAGTCGAGGAATCTGACCCGCATACAGTCTTTATCCTTGTTTTGGTTTCCTTTTCACTCTTTTTCTTTGTTGAAAAAATCCTCCACTGGCGGCACTGTCACAAAGGAGACTGCGACGTACATACATTTGGAGTGATGAATCTTATCGGGGATTCGATCCACAATTTTATTGACGGGCTTATCATCGCCGCGGCGTTTATGACAGACGTGCCGTTGGGTATTGCCACAAGTATTGCCGTGGCGCTTCACGAAATTCCGCAGGAGATCGGGGATTTCGGCGTTCTCCTGTATTCAGGATACAGGAAAAAAACCGCAATCATTGCCAATTTTTTAGTGGCTTCGATCGCCATTGTCGGAGGTGTGACGGGATATCTGCTGTCTTTAGCTGTTCATGACCTGGTGCCGTTGCTCTTGCCTGTGGCAGCTGGCGGATTTATCTATATAGCGGCATCCGACCTTATGCCGGAGATACGGAAAGAGAAAAATCTTCATAAATCCATGCAGTCGTTTGCGGTATTTTTGGTTGGAATTGTCTTAATGTATCTGCTTTCATATATAACACATGATCATTAACGCAAAATTTTGGCTGTTCGGGATTATTATGACATTTTTTGTGCTGCTGCCGCGGTCGGTGGGTGCACAGGAGACTTCCGTACTGACACTTTATTACGGTATCGGGTGCCCGCACTGCGCAAACGTGGAGGAATATATTCATGAAAACGGCATCGCACCCGCCTATGAAATCGAAAGAAAGGAAATATACCAGAACCGGTCGAATGCTGAAGTATTCAGCGGGGAATTGGACCGGTTGGGTATACCGCTGACAGGCCGCGGTGTCCCGACGATGATATACGGTGAACGCGTGATTGTTGGGGACGGGCCGATTATCGTATTCCTCAAAAATCTTCCGATCGAGCCTACGCTCACTCCCGGTGCAATACCTCCAACGCCTGCTGTTGAGGAGACAAAAATGCAGACTGGTCTTACTCTTGCCGCGGTTGTTGCCGGAGCGCTTGTTGATGCGATCAATCCGTGCGAGTTTGCTGTTCTCATTATTCTTATGACCACGATTCTGGCAACAGGCAGCAGCAAAAAAGCGCTCTTTTCCGGACTGGCATTTTCCCTTTCCATCTTTCTGTCATATTTCCTGATGGGGTTGGGACTGTTTACGGCACTTGATTCTTCCGGGTTGTCCGCCGGATTCTACCGGATTATCGGGTGGGTAGCGATTGTATTGGGGCTTTTCAATCTGAAAGACTGGATGTGGTACGGGAAAGGATTTCTGATGGAGGTGCCGTTATCATGGCGGCCGTCCCTCAAAAAACTTATTCACTCGGTCACAAGCCCCGTAGGTGCTTTTTTTACCGGTTTTTTAGTGAGCCTTTTTTTGCTGCCCTGTACCAGCGGACCGTATATTGTGATTCTCGGGATGCTGGCAAAAAATGTGTACAGCGGCGAGGCAATCAGGTATCTTGCTCTCTACAATCTCATTTTCGTTTCCCCGATGCTTGTGATTACCTGGCTGGTATACAAAGGGTTTGATCCGGCCCATGCCGAAGAGATACGGCAGAAGCGTCTGCGCGCGCTTCACCTGATAGCAGGCATCGTCCTACTTGCGATGGGAATCGCGATCGTTGGCGGTTTGTTTTAATCAGTTGTTTGACGCGACACCAATAGTAATGGACGTTTCACCGTCGGTTGTTGATGCGGCAACGGATATGGTCCGGGTATCTTTTGTTGCCGCCATCACCGTCGTGCCGGTAATATTTTGCGTGCTTTCTATTGCCCAGCCTTGTTTGGGTAATTCATTGGTGTAATATGCGGCTACTTTTGTATAATCGTCTTTTGTCGAAAATACGGCGCTGTACCCCGTGCCTTCATCGGCATTGCTCGACCCTGAATATGTCACAGTTGCACCTGTATATGCAGGAACATCGTTGGGCCAGTCGGCAGGAAGTTCAGTCCCCGCAGTAAATGTGCCTTTATCGGTTGTGATCGTCATGCCGTCATCCTTGATATCCACGTCGGCGTTGCCTCCTGCCGCTGACTCGATCATTTTTTCGGTCACTTTCTCCCCGACCATCTGGGATGCTTTATTGGATACGGCTTTGAGCGCATATCCGGCAACAGCCAGGACGATGACAACAGCTACGATTATAACCAATGTTTTATTTTGGGTAGTTTTTTTAACTGTATCAGTTGATTCTGTCATGGTGAACCTCCTTTTCGTACACTTGGACTATTATACAGGAAGATAGAAAAAGAAGTATAGTGTCATGATATACTCAACATACGATATGAAAAAAATTACGTGGATACTTTTTGGTTGTGCTGTTATTGGAATCCTTTTTTTTATGTACCGTGGAAGAATTCAGCACATCCAGGATATACCCGCTTTGCCGCAGGAACAATCAGACGGAGGGCAGACTGTATCCGGACCCGGATATACGCTGCGCCTTCCGGATGGATTTGTAGAGGAGGAGAACGGAGAGTGGAGCCGGCTGTATTTTAAAAAATCTGATGAACCTGGAGCCGGTCCCACGGACATGATCTATGTTTCCGTTGTTCCTGTCGGAGTCGTAATTGGGGAAGGGGAGATTTACAATTATTCGGCAAAAGTGACGGATACCCTGCGGCGGTTGAAGCAGGACGAGCAGGTGGTTGTGTCGGAGGGTATACCGGATCTTACCCAGTACTATACGTATACCCGGACCGGTGACCGGATGCTGGGAGGATACGGCGCCCAGGCGTATGTGAACGAAAAACCGTGGGAATTTCCGGAAGGCACAGTGGAGCGGCGGTATCTTGTGTTTTTTGCACAGGCAACCTATCTGGTCGGATCGTATAGCGGCGCTGATACTGTGTCGCCCTATTTTCTGACGGACAGTGAGATTGAAAACATCATTTCGACCATTACTTTTTCTCCGGAGACGGTTTTTGCCCGTCCGAATGTGCAAAATTCGGATGACTGGAAAACGTATGATAACAGGACATGGGGATTGACATTCCGGTATCCGTCCGCCTGGCAGGTTGGTGATGGAGGACAGAATTTCCAGAACGGCGATTTGTTTTCTTTAACCCATATCGGGCAAACCCAGCGGCCGCAGACGGAGCTTTACGACGGCGTTTCCTTTGCCGTGATGCTGCCTGTCACAACGGACGAAGAACTTGCCGACTGGATGAAACGTACATACGGGATGCAGTCGGAACTTGCTCCCGACAGGCCTCCACAATATTCAGAAAAAACTATCGGAGCGAACCGGTATGAAACTGTTTCCGTGTGCGGTCTGGGGTGTTTTACCTACTATCATCTTCAGTCAGGCGGTGAGGTATACGGGTTCATGGTGATGGCAGAAGGTCCGGACGCTCACGTGTATCAACAGGATGCTGAAAAAATATTGGCAAGTGTCATTATCGGGAGGTGAAGAGTCATGAAAGAGAAAAAAACCGGTATCATTATTGCCGCGCTGTTTCTTATCGCGGTCGGTGTGATCATCATATCCCGGTCCAATCGGGGAGCGGATATTTCGTCATTTGAAGAATGCGAGAAGGCAGGGAACGCCATCATGGAATCGTATCCCAGGAAGTGTGCAACTGCTGATGGAGTTACGTTTACGGAAAACGTATCGGGGAATGGTCAGCAGATGGTTGGGGGCGATGCCGATGAGCACGGGTGTATCGGATCGGCCGGATACAGCTGGTGTGAACCGAAGGCCAAGTGTTTGCGCCTCTGGGAGGAGAATTGTGAGGATTCGGCCGCAGACCAGATTAGGTATATTCTGTCTCTTAAATATGAAAAACCGGTGGAAGATGTGAATGTGACAGTATCAAAAGCCGTGGACACGTTTGTCTCCGGAAGTGTGAAGTTCGGGGGTGCGGGAGGCGGTCAGTTTCTGGCGTATCAGAAAGACGGGGTGTGGATGGTGGTGTACGACGGCAACGGAAGCATTGACTGCGATCAGATGAGAAATGAATACGGATTTCCCGACGTAATCCTGAAACCCAATTTTTGTGACTGAAATATTTATACCTGTGGGTTTATGAAACGCATAACAGTATCATCGGCTGTTGTTTCTATTTTGACGATTTGTTTTTTTATCATCATGCTTTCTGGTAGACGGTGTGATGAATGTTTTTCCCTTCCTGTCATGATGGTAAAATTTTTTGCCTGCGGTCTGGTTATATTTACCGGAAGCATTTATTACACACTTCAATATCTCAAGAACGAAAAACAAATTTTTACCATAGAAACGACGCCGCTTTTGGAAACAAACGAAGTAAGTCCTGATATCCCGGCATCGGTTGAAGGAACTATTATTTTTGATAAGCAGAACATTTTACATGCTCCATATTCCGGATTTGAATGCGTATATTATCATAGCATTACCGAAAAAAAAGTCGGTTCAGGGAAAAATGAAAGATGGGAAGTTGTGGATAATCAGGTGAATCTAGCTCCGTTTTATATCCTGGATGAACGCGGAAAATTGAAAATCGATCCGGAAAATATGGATAGTGATTTTTCCGGTTTTGACATAGAATCCCGCAACCGGATGGTGCCGGATCCGCAACTTAGTGAAATCGACTGCACTGCCGTCTTTGTGAAAAAAATACTTCGCCGGGATGATACTTTTTTGGGTATTGCCGTTTATTCCGCAAATCACAGACAGTCTGAATATATTCTTCCTCCGATGACAAAGATATTTGCACATGGAATTGTACGGAAAATGAACGGGGAGTATGTCCTCAGGGAATCAGAACAGCATCCTCTAATTATCAGTCAAAAAACAAAAGAGGCATATGTGAACGAATTTTACCGTGGAGGGGGATTGGTGTATCTTGTTCATTTTCTGGTAGCATTGGGATTTTCTGTTACAGTATTGTCACTCAATTATTTTCTTCATATCGATACACAGCTCTTGCTTGGCCTGATGATTTCAGGAAACAGTATAATCGTTGGCAGTATCGTGTGGACGATGTATAACCGTATGATTTCACTCAGGCAACGTGCCATATTTGCTCAGCATGAAATTGATATCGAACTTACCAGACGGTCACAACTGATTCCACAGATAGAAGAACTCGTGAAATCTTTTTCAACATATGAACTGGAAGTACAAAAGATGATTTCTCTGCTAAGAGTCCATGCTGAATATATTCAATCTCTTCCGGACAAATTTTCCGGGATGTCAGGTTCTATTTTCGCTATCATTGAGAAATATCCTGAAATAAAGGCATCTGATAATTTTATACATATCATGACAAGTCTTGTGGATACGGAGGAGCGGATTGCTTATGCGCGGAGTTTCTACAACAGAACAGTGCGGAAATTCAACACGCTCGTATCACAATTTCCCTTCGTACTGCTCGCATTGAT
The DNA here is from genome assembly GCA_041753515.1 of Patescibacteria group bacterium. Taxonomy (GTDB): domain Bacteria; phylum Patescibacteriota; class Microgenomatia; order UBA10105; family UBA927; genus JBGSUE01. The sequence goes on along the minus strand of JBGSUE010000013.1, from coordinate 24,762 downwards.
TTTATCGATGAAACCAATGCCATTTATTTCGATCGTACCGGATGCAACGGAACCGTCATGACACATATATCAATAGTACATGACAATATCGCAACGCAGCACGTTGACGCCATTGTGAATGCGGCCAATCCGACACTGTTAGGCGGTGGGGGTGTGGATTGTGCGATCCACGCAGCAGCCGGACCGGACCTGTTGAAAGAGTGTAAAACATTGGGCGGGTGCAAAACCGGAGAGGCAAAAAAAACCCGCGGGTATCATCTTCCGGCGAAATATGTGATTCATACTGTTGGGCCTGTCTATCACCAACACACTCCTGAAAAAGCGTCTGAACTTCTTGCCTCCTGTTATCTGAATAGTCTATTTTTAGCAAAACAATACGGCATCAAAACTATTGCGTTTCCTGCAATTTCAACCGGGGTCTACGGATTCCCCAAAGAAGATGCTGCATGGATCGTTCACAAAACCATTACTGATTATATCTCCAAAGATGACTGGTTCACCGAAATCCGGTTTGTCCTGCATTCCGAAAAAGACTATTTATTGTATAAGGCATATTTTAAAGAATTCTGAAATTGTATCGGACCGGGTGATACAATATAACCTATGTTTGGTATTGTTGCCGCGATTTATGCGTCATTCTTTCTTGCGCTCGGCCAGGGCGCGTTGAAAAAGAGCTTCCGGGATTTTGAGCCGTCTGTCGCGTTTTTGTTTGAAGCGCTTCTGGGTCTTGCCATCTGGATACCTGTGGCGCTCTTCATGGGTGTGAATTCAGCATTATTCGGTGAAGTGCTCGTATATGCTATTCTCTCAGCCATCCTTTCCGAGGCATTGTATTTTTACGCCCTTTCAAAAGGACAACTTTCCATTACGGCGATTTTGATCGGCAGTTATCCGATTTATACCATCTTTTTTTCGTACCTGATAAACGGTGAACGGCTTACCGGTACCCAGCTTATATTTATTCTGCTGACGGTTTTAGGAACACTGTGTACGTATCTGCCGTCGAAATTGAGTTTTGCGGAACTTAAAAAAAGCGGTGCATTGTTCTGGCCGGTTGCCGCCGCCGTTGCCATCGGCCTGTCGGATACGCTGTCTAAAAAAATCATCAACAGGACAGGTGATTACAGTTTTCTTTTCATGCTTGCCCTTGTCCAGATTCCGGTTGCCCTGACGTACCTGGCTGTGGAAAAACAGAAGATCGGCATAATAGTTTCGGAAACAAAACGGAATTTCGGACAGTATAAATTTGCCCTTTTAGGTTCGCTCTTCAGCACGATCGGAACAGGTCTTTTGTGGTTGAGTTTTTCCAATGCATTTGCCTCCATCGCATCCCCGATTACGGCCACAAGCGGGGCACTTGTCATTCTTCTGGCTGTCATATTCATGGATGAGAAGCTGTATGTAAAAACCGCGATTGGATTATCAATGGTATTTATTGGTATTATGGGAATATCGTTATACGCAGTATGACAGACGAAATGCTACAACCCGTACAGAAAATTACGTCCGGTACCGGACTGACAGTGGTGACGTATGAACCGACAGACGGATTCCGGAAGGTTGCGCTTAATTCGCTTGAGGCTAAGGGGGATCTGCGTGTGATTGAGGCGACCTATGCCTCGCTGAACATCATGTTTAACCAGAAGGAAGCGGATGAAATTCGGCAGAAGTATCTCGCGAAGAAAACCCGCATTCTGGAAATCACTAATCATGCATATTATGACTATACAACCGTGGACAGATTCGATGAAGTGTGTATGGATACGCGGTATATTGATCCAAAAATCTACCGTATAGATGTGGAAACTTTAATCTACAATGATGTCGTTGCCTATTATACATATACAGGAAACGATCGTTTTGCGTTTGAAATTCTGAGCGAGCGGTATGCCAGGGAACAACGGCAGTTTTTTGATTCTTTGTGGGAAAAATGCGACCGCCCCGTCATGGGCCCCCACGGCAGATCATCACTGTTTTAATCCTGTTATGAATCAACATCTTGTCATTCTTCGCGGGGCGCCGGCGAGCGGCAAGTCGACGATTGCCAAAAAACTGCGGAATTTCCAGAAGAGAATCGTGTGGCTGAAAGTGGACGCTTTCAAGGATTTTTTCTCCGAAACCGGGGATCCCGGATGGGAGAATGCAAATGAGGCGGCGCTGGCAACTCTGGAATATCTGTTGAAAGAAAAATTTACCGTTGTCATGGATGGCATATTCCAGAAAACTGAATATATTGAACATGCAGTCGCCATTGCACAATTGAAAAATATTTCCTCATCTGTGTATGAACTGAACTGTTCTCTGGAAACATTGTATCGCCGTGACACCGAAAGACCGGGAATCAGGGAAGGCTGCCGGAAACCGCTCGGGAAGGATGTGATTAAACGGCTGTATTCAATCGTCAGGAATTCCCCATATCCCGGTGCAATCAAACTAGATACGGAATCTAATTCAATTGATGGGTGTATTTTGAAAATCAATCAATGAAGCCATTAACAATAATATTGGCACTAATGTATGGAGTAACTTTATTAATAGTTTTACCTTATATTTACATATCACTGAATCAGGCACTTTCCCTTCCTGTATACTCATCACCATTGTTAACATTTTCCGGTATCGCATGTATATTGATCGGATTGTCGTATTGGGCGCACAGTATTAAGCTTTTTTTAATTATCGGAAAAGGGACTCCGGTGCCTATAGATCCGCCGCAGAAACTGGTGACCCAGGGACTCTACCGGTATACCAGAAACCCGATGTACTGTAGTGTTTTACTGATACTCGTGGGATATTTCGGAGTATTTGGCCATCTCTTGCTCATTGTTCATCCGGTCCTTATGTTTATTGTGTTTCATATAATGATCACCCGGTATGAAGAACCGACTCTCATAAACATGTTCGGGAAGGACTATGTTGAGTATTGTTCAAAAGTCAGACGGTGGATATAGAATACACTACGGATTTGAGACCCATTGGAAGCGGACGGGTTCAGCGTTCATTTTTTCCTCCCCGTCCACCATGATGCGCGAAAATTGAGTAGGGAGCGCATTGGCTTTGTGCATCAAAGGCCCATCCTGGAGACTGAAGTGTATATGCGGTTCGCTCGTGTTGCCGGTATTGCCGCACAACCCCAATAGTTGACCCGCCGTGACCATGTCACCGACTTTCACTGTAATACTCTGGTATTTGAAATGGCACAGGAGACTGAATTCACCATTATGGTGATCGATAACGATGGCGTTTCCCACTCCGACTGCTCGGTCGCGTTCACCCGGATCTACATCGATGGCTCCGTTGATGACCTGGATGACCGTTCCGTCTGCGGGTGCCAGCACAACCTGTCCGAATGCTTTGTATTCTTCAAGACGTTTTTCCTCACCCGTACTTTTAAACCGGAAATCGTACCCATAGAGCAGGTTCTGCGGACCTTGCCCTCCGGCAAATTTCATGTGGTTGTTCGTTTCCACAGATCTTCCGCCGTTACTCACCATCCATGTGCCGCGGAAGGGAAGGATGAGCGGGGTATTTGTTTGGTAATCCATACGGGTTATGAGATTCTCCGTTTAATTTCCGAAAGAGTCATGCGTTTTTCGGTCTGGAGTCTGCGGATTTTGCGGGCAACCGTCACTGCTTCCTGTGAAAAAAGCTGGTATCCACCGGGAGTAAATTCGGATACGTCAAGAAGCCCCAATTGTGTCCAATGCCTTATGGTTGGGACCGGTTCTCCGGCAAGACGGGCAACGTCGCCGATTTTCAGAAACGTTTTCTTTTTCAATTGTGCATCACCAGATGATTCGGTAAGCATATCAAGATATGCATCCATTGTGCGTTCAACAGCTTTATACATGACAGCATAATAATCATTTGATGATCCGCCAAGTTGAACTTTTTCAATCGCATTAATATATGCAAGTCTGTCCTCTTTGCGCACTATTGCGGGCAGATAACCGGACACGAGAAGCAGTGCGTTCATGACAAGACGGGCGGTCCGGCCGTTTCCGTCGGTAAACGGGTGGATGCTGACAAGTTTCAGGTGGGCGTCTATTGCCTTTTGTACAGGATGGCTCCTTTCGGTATTGCACCACCGGGTAAACGATTCCATAAACTGCGGTACTTTGGCGGCATTCGGCATGATAACCCGTGATCCGGCAATCCGGACGGATACGGTCCGGTAGCGTCCGGCATTGGAATCATCAATCTTTGCAAGAATTCGGCGGTGGATATCAAGGATAAGCGGCTCATCAATGTGGAAATTTGTCCTGCGGATTTCATCCATCATCCACTCAAATGCAGACGCATGGTTTACCACTTCCTGGTGTTCCCTTATGCTTTTCCCCTCTACCGTCAGCCCCTTTTCCACAATCATGGCCGTTTGGGCACGGGAGAGCGTGTTTCCTTCAATAGCATTGGACGTATACGTAAGTTCAATTTTCAGCCAATCCTGCATGCCGGTTAGGAAGGCATCCGCAAAAGGCCGGAACCCGTCAAGGCGCTGCTTTTTTTCGATAATCAACTGCAGTCTATCCATAGTATAAAGTATAACGTTATACTTTATACTTGTCAAGTACACGGTATATCAGTACAGTACAATCATGGGAAAACATAAGAGGATTGCGTCACTTTTAGCAATATTGTTTATTGTGCTGACCGGACTATTGAACCGTATCCGGTTGGAAACTACCCAACAAATTTCAATACCGGCGCCCACTGTTCGCCCCACGCCGCTTCTGATGGAATCCCAGCCGGATATTCCGGAAAAAAATTCCGGAGAGTTATTTCCCGTTGTGAAAGTGGTGGACGGCGATACTATCACCGTTATGATAGGCGGGGTAAAAGAAACGGTGCGTTTGATCGGCATCGATACACCGGAAGTGCGCGATCCGCGAGAGGCAGTTGAGTGTTTCGGGGCTGAGGCATCGGAGAAAGCAAAAGAACTGCTTGGCGGGAAATCTGTCCGACTTGAATCAGACCCGAGCCAGGGGGACCGGGACCGGTACGGCAGGCTTCTGCGGTTTGTGTTTTTGCCCGACGGTACGAACGCAGGCCTTTTTTTGATCCAAAACGGCTATGGGCACGAGTACACCTATAACCTACCTTATATATATAAGGATCAGTTTGAGGAAGCGGAACGTGAAGCCAGAGAGAAAAAACTGGGCCTCTGGGCTGACGGTGTGTGTGAATAAAAGTAAATAGTTGACCCTTTCATCCCGAACTTGTTTCGGGATCTCGTTTACATACAAACGTGATGCTGAAACGAGTTCAGCATGACAATAAGGAGCACTGTATTTTTTACAGTTGTTTCGCACTCAATAGTCATTCTGAACCCGAGTAATCGGGTGAAGAATCTAGTTTAATATAATAACGAGATCCTTCACTCGCCTTCGGCGGTTCAGGATGACATGAGGTTGTGTAAGTACTGATTCTAGTAAATTTATTTCACTTCAAACGATGATTCGCCCGACCAGATGTTTTTGCCGCCCACAACAGCCAGGGCACGGATGTAATACGTGCCTTTTTCGTGGATCACTGCGTTGCCGATGAAACGAAGGGGAACACTGTAGGATCCGCCGGAAAATTCCGTCGTGAGCGTTTTGTAGGGGGTCGACTGCAGTGCGGCAGCCGTATCAAGCGAGCCCGGATATGATGTGGATGAATACACAATGGCGGTGTAGCCGGCTGATGATGGCGGTCCTGAAACGTCCCAGGTAAATGCCGCGTTTGCACCTGCAAATACTGCGTCCGGTTTTTCCGTAATGCTCACGGAGTGGACGGGGGAGGCATCGACAATAAAAGATTTCTCGTCCGACCAGATGTTTTTGCCGTCAACCAGTGCCCATGCACGGGCAAAGTACGTGCCGGGTTCCGGTATTTTCGTGTTTCCTATAAACGTGAGCGGAATGGTGTACGAGCCGCTGATAAATTCCGGCGTTGCCGCAGTATACCCGGATTCGTCCGGCGTCATGGCAGTGGTGAAAACACCCGTATTTGACGTGCGGCCGAAGTAGACGGCAGTTGAAGGAATGGTTTTTGGGATGCTGGTGATGGACCAGGTGAACGTTGCCACATCACCGGCTTTCACGCTTGAGGGCAGATGGTCGATCGCGATAGTTGCCTCCGTCGTTTTTTTTGTCGGCTGTTGGATGACGGTAGCAAAGGGAATGGTTGGAGCGACGGTTGACCCCAGCACTGCAGGAGCATCTTTCTCTGCAACAGGAGAAAATATTTCTTGCGGGACACTGTTCGGTGTGTTGAAATAATCAACACCGAGCTTTGTGGTAAATGCCGTAAGGACAACAAGGAGAAACCCCAACATCGTCTTCACCGTTTTCATAGGGGTATTGTAAACCACCATGCAGAGAATGCAAGGAAAAGAGTACACCAGGAAACATGAAAACAGACCGGAGCAGGATGATCGCTGTTATTGCCGTTGTATACTAAAATATTTCAGGATTATATGTGAGTTTTTGATTATATACTTATCCTTTTGGTAATTTCGTGCATAAGATCTCCAATACCGATCCCGCCTGATGCGGATATGAAGACGTGTGGGGAGTGGAGAGCGGCATCGGATGCTTTTTGTCTTGCATCATCTTTTGCCGCGTCTGTCTTATTGAAGACATAGATGATTTTTTCCCTGTCTATTTCGAGCTGCTCAAGAATGGTATCTACCTCTGCCATTTTTTCAAGATAGTTGGGATCTGAAATGTCTGCAACATGAAGGACGATATCAGCGCTTATTGATTCCAGAAGTGTTGATTTGAATGCATCAATAAGATCAGGCGGCAGATCCCGGATAAACCCGATGGTGTCAGATACTGTGATGGTTTTTCCAATATTGGACAGAAACACTTTTCCCACAGTGCTATCCAGCGTCACGAACATGGCGTCGTTGACCGTTTTCTTTTTACCGGTCAGCGCGTTGAAAAGTGTTGTTTTTCCGGCATTGGTGTAGCCGACCAGCGAAACAGACAGAAGACCGCGGGATTTGCGGTTTTCAATTTGGGCTCTCCGGTTGGCAACCAATCGTTTCAGTTCATCGCCAACCCGTTTCATTTCCCGCCGCCAGTGCCGTTTCATAAGTTCCGTATTTGTTTCGCCGATGCCCCGGGTTCCGACCCCGCCTCCCTGGCGGGAGAGAATTTTTCCCATGCCGAATATGGCAGGTCCCATGTGCCGCATACGCGCCAGATCAATCTGCAGTGTGGCTTCGCGGGTATGTGCATGACGGGAGAATATTTCCAGAATCAGGTCCACACGGTCCCAGACTCTGATTGCCGGGCGTGTATCCCAATACATTTTCGTCAGGGTGAATTTCTGTTCAGGGGACAGGAGAGCATTGAAAAGGACGATGTCCGTGTCATGGGTTGCCAGGTACTGCCCGACCTCTTCCGTTTTGCCGGACCCGATGAATGTTGCCCGAACAGGTTTTCCTTTTTGGACGATAAGATCCGTAACGGTGGCATCCCCCAGGGATGCGACAAGGTTCCAGAGTTCCGTAATGTCGCGGTCCATGTCGTACTTGGGGGTCCTTTTATCCGTCAAGTACACAAACAGGATGGATAGATTCATATGTGTATTATATACCGCAACAACTCTGGTAAGTCTGTGAGTTTTTGAGTATAAACCTTCAGATAACAAATATATATCCTGTAGAGGTATAATGTATACACATGACTATTCAAAGAAATTCCATGATAGCTATTATTGCAGTTGTTCTGGCTGCAATATTCGGCGGAGGTATTCCCGTATTTGCAAAAATCGGTCTTGCAGTCATTCCTCCTTTTGCATTTACTTTTTTCCGTTTTTTCATTGCTCTATTGGCAATTCTGCCGCTTTTTTTCAGGGAAAAGCCAAAAATTTCAAGAAACGTATGGAAAATTATCGCACTGTCGCTTCTTCTTGCTGGCAACGTGACGTTTTTTGCATTCGGTATCCGCCTCACGACGGCAACGGTTTCCCAGATGCTATATGCGGTGGTCCCGGTTATTGCCGCTATCTTTTCTTATTTTCTCCTGGGTGAAACATTTACCGCGAGAAAAATTGCAGGTTTATGTATTGGTTTAGCGGGCGTTATGATGCTTATTCTGTTGCCGGTAATCGGTTTAGGAGGAGTGTTTTCCGGGACACTTCGGGGAAACCTGATTATCATGTCCGCAGTTCTTGTGTTTTCCCTGTATACGGTATTGTCCAAACAGTTCCAAAAATCGTATTCTCCCGTATATCTCACAACCATGTCCGCATTCACAATCGCTGTTGTGTTGTTGGTTTTGTCATTTTCTGATTTGTTCATATACAACGCATGGATGGCGGATGTAAGACTGCCGCACATCCTGTCTACTATGTATGTGGGAATTTTCGGCGGGGTAGTGTACTATCTACTATATCAGTATGCTATCAAGCATGGATCCCCAGTCATTGCATCCATGACGATGTTTATTCAGCCGTTTGCTACGTTTATGTGGGCGTCATTACTTTTGTCCGAACGCATGACGATCGGCATTTTTGCCGGAGGAGCCTTGGCAATAACAGGCGCGGCACTGGTAACGTTGAACGGAAAAAAATCATGAATATGAAAAAAGTAATTGACTGGATTATTTTTGATGTGTCGGGGGTGCTGACGCAGTTTACGTTTGGCAATTCTGATGAGTACAGTATCGGCAATGCCCGGGTCAACACATCACAGCTGGAAAAAATCTACAAAGATCCGCAGTACCGCGCATACATGCTCGGGGATATTTCCCACAAAGATTTTGTGAAAGGATTTTTAGCGCATGAGCACATAGACATGAGTGTGGAGCAGTTCGACCGGATATTTTTAAGCGAGCTGGAACCGATGCCCGGTATGAAAGACCTGGTCCGCTCACTGTCAACAACGTATTCGATAGCAGTGGCATCCAATGAAGGAAGTGTCCTGTCCGAGTTTCGCATGGAGGCTTCCGGCGTTATGCCGTACGTAGCCAAAAGAATCAACTCCTGCGACATCAAGCTTCTCAAGAGCGACTCGGCGTTTTTCCAAAAAATGCTTGAAATTTTGAATTCAAAACCCGAAAAGTGTGTATTTATTGACGATGATGAAATAAACGTAAAGGCCGCAAAATCGTGCGGAATTCATGCGATAATATTTGATACTCCCGCTCAATTGGATACAGAACTGAAAAGGATAGTATAATTCCTGACTTTTTTCTGTAATATTCTCATGTCATTGCGAGACCGTTCTGACGGCGAAGCAATCCCGTCGGAAAACATCAGATTGCCACGCTCTCCTTCGGCAAGCTCAGGATCGCTCGCAATGACACCGTTGATGTCAATTTCATTTGACGCCGCCGGCGGACAGATGATATAGTCCATTGTACTTCTGCCCGGTATATCACCATGAAACGGGCAATGCTGATTATTATCATAACTGGGTTATTTTTAATTCCGCAGACTGTTTCGGCTGATCCGTGGAAAAAAAGGCCGAAGCCACCACCAGTTATCAAACCAACAGCAACTATTACTCCTGTGCCGTCGCACACGCCGCGTCCGACAAACATTCCTACCCCAACAACGGAAGTTGTGTTTTTGGCCACACCAACACTGACGCCGACATCAACACCGTCCTCAACTCCTGTTCTGCCAACGCCTGAGATTGTGCAGTACGATCCGGTCGTAGTTAAGACTCCGTGGTTTCAAATCCGCTGGTGGTGGGGGACGCCCCTCACGTACTTTCTTGGGATTATTTTAGGCTGGGCGTAGTGCTATACTTGTACTATGAAAACATACAGCGATCCGCTTCTCAAAGGACTTCTTGAGGTTTTCCAGAAAAATCCGCACGATGAGAATTTCAAGAAATATTTTGGTTTGGAACTCTATAAAAAGAATGAGCTTCAGGATGCGTATGTGCTTTTGGGTGAAGTGTTTGAAAAGGACAAGGATATCAGCGTGGAAAAAGCACTTGCCGATATCCGGTCGAAAATTTCGCCGGAGGGAGCGATTGAAGCAGATCGTGCAGGAGCACCAGCCAGCCAATCGGATTCTCATCGGATCACGTTTTCCGATATTGCAGGCATGGAGAACGTGAAGGATGCCATACGTACGGATATCATTTATCCGTATCAGCATCCTGAGGTCTATAAACAGTATGGCCACCGGGCCGGCGGGGGAATACTTTTATACGGGCCGCCGGGATGCGGAAAAACGTATATAGCCAAGGCCACGGCCGGTGAAATCAAGGCCAATTTTTACAGTATCCAGATCCATGAGATCCTTTCCCGGTGGATCGGCGAAAGCGAACAGATGATGCACCAGTTTTTTGATACCGCACGGCAAAATAATCCGACCGTATTGTTTTTCGATGAAGTGGATGCAATCGGCATGAGCCGCGAAAAAATGAATCCCAATCTGCGTTCCCTCGTGAACCAATTCTTACTTGAGCTGGATGGGGTGGACAGCAACAACGACGGGGTGCTCGTCGTCGGTGCAACGAATCTTCCGTGGGAAGTGGACAGCGCACTCAGGCGCCCGGGAAGATTCGATAAAATTATTTTTGTCCCTCCGCCGGATCGTATTGCCCGGGCGCGGATTTTTGAACTGAACCTGGCAGACAAACCGAAAGAAGAGATCTCGTATGAACGGCTTGCCGGAAAAACAGTCCGATTTTCATCAGCTGACATTGCCCGGATCTGTGATGAGGCGGCGGAGCGGGGGTTTAAGGAGGCGGTAAAAACAGGACGCACCGTTCCCATAACCCAGGAACTGCTCGAGAATATTGCGGACGGGTCTAAGTCATCGATATCAGACTGGTTCGGGACGGTGTCCAATTACATCAAGTACAGCAACGATTCCGGTTTCTATAACACCGTCAAGAATTATCTCGATCACCACTCCCATGACTGAGGACATGCTGGAAACACTGGAAAGGAAACTGGATAACCTGAAGGATTCCCACAGGTACGATTTTATCCTCGATACGGCAACTCAGATTCTTGCCATTGCCCCCACCCACGAACAGGCCAATTTTTTCCTGATCCGGGCACTCTACGGCATGGGCAGATATGAAGATATGCTGGAAGCAATCAATGGTGCTGCAGCGAATTTCAGCAACAGAGCATGGCTTCATTTCCAGTACTATCTCTATTATCTATATAAAGGAGGGCAGGAGTATTTGAAAGCGCGGGACCACATCAAAACTGCCATTAGCATGGACCCGTCGGTGGCGTATTATTACCGCTGTGCCGGGGAAATATACCTCATAAACCGTGAGGCGGACAAAGCGGTGCCGTATCTGGCACAAGCCGTGGAGCTTGCGCCGGACAATGCTGAATACCGTGCACGGTTATCGCTTGGACTCCTGCGTATGCATAAAGTGCGGGAAAGCCTGGAGATGGCAGCCGCCGCGCTTGGGGATGGGGCAGAGGATGCACGCGTCTACGATGATATTGGTATGATTTATACCCTTGCCGGCGATCTGGAAAAAGGGGAGGAGCTGTTCCGGGCGGCGCTGCGGCTCATGCCCACGCATGACTATTTCCAGAAGCATATTGACTGGGTGATACGGGAGAAAGAGGATAGGAAAAACAGATATGCGCAGGGACTGCGATATACACCGCTATACCTGCGCCACAAAGGAACGAAACGGTTTTTTGATGAAGATCAGTAGTCTGCACTTTCCGTGCTTTCCTGACTTCTGGAGATTAGTATGTAAATTGTAAATACTGTCATTGCGAGGGATGCACCAGACGGTGCGTCCCGTGGCAATCCCGTTGGAGCAACCGTATCCGGACCGGATTGCTTCAGTCGCCTTGCTCCTTCGCAATGACATGAGTACGTATGAAGAGTAGAATTTAGAAAAATAGGGCGATCTAAAAGGAACGAAACGGTTTTTTGATGAAGATCAGTAGTCTGCACTTTCCGTACTTTCTACACTTTCCGGAAATATATCTATGATTGTAGTGATAGTTGGTGTGGGCGTAGGCTCGGGAGTGGGAGTAGGCTCGATCGCGGGTTGTTTACCCCAGTTGTCCATGGTGGCTAGGGTGGCAGGTGCCTCTTTTTTGGAGGCAAAAAAAGCGTAGGAGGAAGTGGAGAGAAGGTAGGTGATGCCGGCAAAAAAAGGAATAAGTATCATGACGCGCGCCGTGGACGTGATACCCGTGAACCCTTTTTTCACTGTCCCCAATAAAAATCTCAATTCTTCGTAAATGACAATCGTTGCCGGGACGATGATGAGGAAAATAAACCCCTTCTGCGTTTTGGCCGCATTTGCGGCATACCCCAGATACGGATAAGTCAGGAGGACTTTCCCCACGATGTGTTCGGGCTTGACAGCGGTGAAGTCGTTTGTCTTGTTTGCATCCCCGCGGGTTTCAAACGAATATCCGTAGTAGGTATCGGTGTGGACATACCCGCTGATCCGGTGTGTGGTGGCTGTTTTAATATTCCCTTCCGGGTAGAAGGTAACCACGTCGCCGGGCGCGTACGAGCTTTGCGGAAACACGATGACGGCACTGCCCACCGGTATTGAAGGCTCCATGGAGCCGGACAGGATGATGAAACCTTTGGGGAGGGAGGATTTGATCGATGCAATATCCGGCATATGATGCCAAGCAACCAGACCGCACGCGACCGTAACGAGCATGGCTGTCACCATATTGACGATAAATTGGAGTCTTCGCAGTGTCATATAGTATAAATACCTTCACGACGTACGCAGTATATTGTCATCCTGAACCGCCGAAGGCGAGTGAAGGATCTCGTTTTATGATAACTGGATTCTTCACCCGAGTGCTCGGGTTCAGAATGACATGACGTTGTGTAACTTATATACATACTTCATACGCAAAAACCGGCCGAGTATTTTTACAGTACTTACGCAGTCTCATGTCATCCTGAGGCTAAATGCCGAAGGATCTAGTTATTATAATTAAACTAGATTCTTCGCATTAGAATGCTCAGAATGACAATTGTATGCGTAACTCATGATTTTTATTCAGCCGTTTTTGCACGTGTTAAATCAGTTTCTTAATTCGGTATTCCGGTCAAACTTACCCCGTCTATCCGGAAATCTTCCGATGTATCATTCGTTGCCACCCTGAACCGCAGCAGGAAATTCGCATTCTCAAATCCGGCATTTCCGAATGCTGTCTGTGTAGTCCATGAACCGTCTGTACGAATATCATGGTTTTGCAATGTCGTCCATCCGGATCCATCACTGCAATTTCCCCCAACTTTGAATTCTACAATACCGTCATCTGAAGAACTTCCTGCGTCCGAATCACCCCTCCATAAATAGGACAGTCGTATGGTATTGTATCCTGTTGTATTTATTGTTCGGCACAGCCAGCTTCCATTGCCCTGAATGAGAGCAAACCGACCACCATTGGAGCTCGCACTGTCGTTACCTCCCCCAGATGCATTGCGTTTTTCCGCATCATCCGCACTTGGACCGCCTTCGGTCCATACTGGTGCTTCGTTAAACGAAGAATCGTCGTTTCCAGTTCCAAAATTATCAGTCAACAAGGTGATAGGTGCCGGTGTCGGCGTTGCTGTCGGACTAGGTGTCAGTGTCGGTGTCGGTGCGGGCGGGTTGCCGCAGTAGGCAATATCCGCAAGTGCCGCCTGCAGGCTTTCGTAGCTTGCGATATTGTAATAGTGCGCCGCATCATCCGCAATCTCGGTTGAGAGATACGTGGCGTCCACATCCCCGCCGACTCCTACAACATATATTTCAATTCCGGCCGCTCGTGCGGCATCTGCTGCATTTGCCGCAACTGTTTCTGCATTATCATCTGTCCCCGGCTCGTTCGGATTACCGTCGGTGACGACGATCATGATATCCGGCACCGCCGGCCGTTCGTATGTCGTGTTGCTGTCATCAAGCTCTGCTGTGGCCAGTGTCAGCCCGTCGTACAGATTGGTAAACCCGCTGGGGCTGATGCCGTTGATGGCGGCGGCAATTGCCGTCTGGTCGCCGGTTAAGTGCAGGTCAAGCGTGCCGGTTGTCGAGAAACTCGACTGGCCCATATGCACCCCGCCGTCGGGATTGAGTGCTCCCATAAATGCGATTGCCGCATTTTTCATATTTGTCATCTCGCTCCCACTGATACTGGCCGAACGGTCCAGAACCAGCATCACGTCGGACTGTTCCATGCACGCGAACGTGTTGGTGATGGTACAGGTCTGGGTTTGGCCTGATGCGACTTCGACGTTTGAGCAGTTGTCATACGTTGGGATATAATTTGACACCGGCTCTTCCACAATAGTATATGTACCGGCTCCGACAGTCGTATCATTTTGTCCGTCATCTTCAAACAATACGGCCGATCCGCCGTTCACTTTGTAGGCAAAGTCGGTGAATATCTTGTCTCCGCCTGTCTGGTTGTCGATGATTTTTTTGACAATCAGTGTCCCGTCCTGGGGTCCGTAGCAGAGAAAATTGTCGTTGTCCCGTGCCTGGTAGGCGTAAAACGTGATATCGCCTGTCACGGAATCGGTCTGCATCTCGTTTCCGATGGTGTTGGGAACGCTCCATGAGACGCCGATACAGGTGTCCGTAATCGGGCCTGTGCCGGTTGAAGCGTCCGCGACCGGCCATTTGACTGCGGTGATCTTCTGGTTTTCAAACAGATACGTTTCGTCTTCGTCTTTGATGTTGTTGCAGGAATGATCTGCCGCTCCGGTGTCCCTCCATGCCGACAGTGTCAGATTGTCCCACAGTTCTTCGGGGTCATTTTCAAGGCATGTGGCGTCTGCCAATGCCTCCGGCTCGGTGCATCCGTTTTCTTTCTTCTGGATATTGGTTACTTCGGCGCAAACCCATGCCGGGTTTGTGTCCACATGAAGACTGATTGTGTCCTCACCCGTATCTCCGGGCTTGATATCGGTAAAATTGAAAATTGCTTTGCCGTCCAGGTCAATCGGTGTGGACCAGGAGCAGGTACACTCCTCAGTCGTTTCACCCCAATAATATGTATTGTCTTGCGGATTGAGTGCACATACCCTGTTGTTCCAGTGGCATTCGTTGGCGATTTTTAGATCAATTGCTCCGGCAATAAATTTGTTTCCACGCGATTTTTCCCAATCGGAGAGAAATGCACGCGAAGGACCGGCAGCCCCGCCGGTCACTGCCAGTATCGTAAAAAGACTCAACAATAGTCTGAACATAGTAGTCTATTGAAACTGTATTTCCTCATTCCCATGCACCACTTCTGATGCATGGAGTGAAGAAATATCTTCTATTGCGATACTTCAACTTTGAATACAAAATCAGAGTTTTTCGCACCAACTTCGTAATCAAAAGTAATATTACCGGTCAACGTGAAGTCTTGAGACGGATTAAGTCCCAGCACCTCGAGTGAATTTACTGCACCTCCGGTAGATGTAAGATTTGCTAAAGGATTACCATTCATCATGAGATTTTCGACATCTCCTGTGTATGTACCGTTAGCCTTTACAGCAACCCATAGTTTTGCCCCTACGCCTGCACCTACATTGTAGGTTTGGGTTGGCGCACCGGTTACACTAAATATTGCCATACCTGTGGCAGCATTATATGAAAGTGTAAATGGAGTTGCTTGGTTATCAACCCAGTCGTAGTCAGTATCTGGTGATTGATTATTATCCTGTGTTGCACCCTGAGTATTTGTTCCTACACCAACTTCCCAGGTTCTTGCAGGATTATCTGCACCAATATCACCAGCCCTTCCTTCTGCTTCCCAAACTTTAGTGCCATAAACACCCTCATTCCCTTCGCCGTTCTCATATGCTGGCCATTGATTAAAAACTCTAGTTTCAACGAGTGATGGACAGACAAAATTTTCGTTGTTCCGTGCCTGCTCAACATAGAAACTGATATCAGCTGACATAGAATCAGTCTGCGTCAGATTCGTACCACCAACTCCATCACATGTTAGTGTATTCAAAGTCTCGTCAACCAATAATTTACCATAGCACCAATAGAGTCCGATGTATTGTGTTGTATCACCCGGAAATGCTCCGTTAAGCGGCGTATAGAGCGGATAAACTTTTCCGCCGAGTACATCGCTTGCAGGTCCTTCGGTGTTGCTGAATAATTTAGGTTCACCAACATCCCACTTATTATTTCCTGCTTCACCTGTTCCAAGACCGTTATCTGCCCATGCAAAAAACCGGATTTCCTGAGATAGTTCACCTACATCATCTGCAGTATCTACCACCAGCTCAGGTTCAGTTTGTCCGTTATCTTTGTCCACCAAGTTGTCGATGGTGACACACATGTATGCTGGATTGTCGATGACCCGCATGCTGATGGTGTTTTCACCCTCATCACCCGGTTTAACATCCTCAAGTGTAAAGAATTTTTCTGTTGTTAAATCCGTTGCCGCCCAAGTCCCATCACAGGGATCATCAATTAAATCAGGACGGGTAGTCTTTACTCCGTCATCTTCTTTCCAAACATATCCAGTAACGAGTTCACCATCTCCAATTACTGGTGTACACGTCAGTCCGGCATAGTGTGCCTGGCTGTCGATCTGAAGATCAAGAGCTCCTGCGGCAAAGGTATTCCCGACGGATTCCTCAACATCGGAAAAATATGCCTGCGAGCCGTAAAACAGTCCTGCGCCGGCAAGAGACAATGCCAAAAGGCTTAATAAAATTCGTTTCATTCTCTCTCACCTCCCTTCGAAAAACTCAAAATCCGTCACTTATTACAATTAATTTGTTAATATCATCAGTTACGCACTTAATTGTCATTCTGACCCCGAGTATTCGGGGGAAGAATCTAGTTGCTCATAATAACGAGATCCTTCGGCTTTCAGCCTCAGGATGACATGAGACTGCGTCAGTACTGTTTACTATTTGGAAATATATACAAGAGGAGGGTAGGTATTTCTGCCCAAATACCTCCTGCAATACATCCGTCCTTTTCCTAATTCTCAATGACCGGACAGGAAAAGGTTTCGTTGTTTCTCGTCTGTTCTGCGTAAAACCCGATATCTGCCGTAATGGCATCCGTCTGCGCATCATTAAATGTTGCTGTTGACCCGTCGCAGTTCCAGGTATGGGCAACCGTATCGACGGTCATCGTGCCGAAACACCAGGCGACGCCGATGTATTTTGTTTCTCCGGTTGCGAGCGCTCCAGCTGTACCAGTCGAGAACAATTCCGTTGACTGGTTCAGGAATGTTGATGCCGGTACAGGATTTTCTCCGGTAAACAGATTTTCATCCGGTTCCCAGATATTATCCCCGTCGTCGTACCAGGCGATAAAGTTGACGTATTTGGAAATTTCACCCGGTTCACCCGGTGTGGTATGGGGATCTAAAGCCTCAGTTTCGGCTTCGGATGGAGGGGCTACTTCCACATCTTTATAGTTGTCTGTGTACAGACACACGAATGCATCGTTGTTGTCCACATGCAGGGATATGGTATTTTCTCCCCGGTCGCCTGGCTTTAAGTCCGCAAAACTGAAAAATGTGTTTTCCGTCCCCAAATCCGTCAGTTCCCAGGTACTTGAACACTCTTCGGTGAATTCTTCGCTTGGTGTGCACTGGCGGATGTTTTCTTTCACGCTTACATCATCCAGGAAAATTCCCAAAGAATCCGATGCGCCGCCGCCGACAAACTTGACGGTTGCCGTTGCGCCGGTTGCTGAAAAGTTGACATTGTAAGCAGTCCAGATTGTATTTGCGCCGCCTGCCGAAGAGTGGCTGTTGACCAGATCGGCATCTACGTACACGGATAGCTGATTTTGTGATGCAGAGGTGTTTGGTCGGGGTGAGTACTGGTAGTGGAGAGTGTAGGATGCACCGGGTGTTGTATTCACAACCTGCGATATTTCAACCAATGCCGGTTCGTTTGTTAATGATCCGGCAGGTCCGTCCCAATCGCTGTCAAGTTCCGTATACTGGTCGCCGACGGCAGGCAGCCAGCCGTTCACCCCGCGGTGCATTTCCTGAAGAGCGGGGGAGGGGCGCGGTGTGCCGCTGTAGGACGGTTCGTTGGTTGCCCAGGCAACAGTCCAGCCAAGTCCCGCTGTGCCGTCGGGATAAATGTTCCATTTTTGTGCCGTGGCAACAACAGGTTCTTCAAATCCGCCGTTGGTGAGAAGTTCCGGCCCGGGGACTGTCTGCGTGCAGTCCTGCCATGTATTATCGATACACTCAAGTCCGTTGTAATGCCCCTGGGAATCAACTCTCAGATCGATCGCGCCGCTGGTAAATGTGTTTCCGGTACTTTTTTCGGAATCGGCAAAGTATGCATTGGAAAGGCCGAAGACAAGAGAAGATGTTGTGAGAATTGTCAGCAAACTGAATAATATTTTTGTCATTGTATATAGGTTTGTATACGTACCCTCGAGGACAGGTGCATCATGTATATACCCATTTGAAATTTTTGTCAAGACACTTGATTCTGATGCTCTCTTTTTCTGCATACAAACAATTCAAATTGTTTCCTTCTGTATCATAATGATGAAGAAAAAGGGATACAGTAATCTGTCATTGCGAGCCCCCGCTGATCAGTGGGGCGAAGCAATCCCGACCGGATCGCCACACCCGCCTTTCGCCAAAGGCGGGTTCGCGATGACATGAACGGGAAAGTAATGTATACTTATCATCTGCTATGGCACAATCATCCCGCACAAAATTCTGTACCCTTGATGTTCCGTATCCGCAATCTGCCATGCTCATGTTTGAGCGGATCGAAAGCGTGGATGGTGATGAGATTCTCTTGTTTCCCCACACGGAAATCCTGCGGACGTTTACACAGCTCAAAACCGAACTGCGATCCGTTGCCAAATACTATAATAAGGAACGCAACGGTACTCATTATGTGGTGGACGATACGGTGACGGTATTTCCGTTAACATTCACCCGTCTGTATCCTCTTGCCCCCGATTTTTGGGCTCAGCCCACCGTCGCATTCGATTCGTGGGACCGCTACAGTGCATTCTCGTATGTTTTATCAAAATGGCCGATGCATGAACTTCTCGTAACGCCAATGCGCCGGCGCGGGATGTGGCAATACAAGGCGGCTATCCCGGTACGGCTGACAACACCGGAGGCGGCTGTGCACCAGTTTATGCTTTCCAGCACCTGGCCGGTGAATGTCCAGGCAAAACACGCGGCGTTTTACTCAATCGGTACGCCCTGGCTTTTCAACACACGGACCAACAGGCGTGAACAGGTATTTCTGACCGTCCCGCAGGGATCGGATGATGCGGGATATTTAAATTAACGGGACCGTTTTTCTTCAAGAACTGTTTTGATGACAATAAGCACTGGTGTAGCAAGAATTGCCCCCAATGGACCGAACACGAGTGTTGCCACAAGTACCGATGCTATCAGCAGAAACGGATTTATTCTTACGATACTGCCCACCAGAAGCGGGGAGAGGACAAAGTCGGTCAGCTGGTTGAGGAAAAAGAACACGATTAGGATTGCCAGGCCTTCAAATGCCGGGTGAAGAAGCGGCAGGAACCGCCCGGCATCAAATATGGCCACAAGTGCCGCAATGACAGCCGCACTCATCAATCCAAAAAACGGGACCACGGAGAGTGTACCGGCAAGGACTTCCAGAAGCAGGGGATAGGCAACCCCCAGAAGTGAGAGGATGATCCACGAAAGAAGTATGACGACAGCAGTCAGTATCAGCTGGGATGTGATGTAGCGCACAAGGACCTGTTTCATATGTACCGTAGTATACCACTTGACAAAGTAGAACATATGTTCTATTATTAGAACAATTGTTCTATTATGACAAAAATACACACATCACTCATTCTTGATACAGCAGTTGAGATTTTTGCCCGGGGGGGATTGGGGGAATTCAGCATCCGGCGGTTGGCCGGGCAGATCGGTATTGCCCCGTCGGTTATCTATCATTATTTTCCGGACGAAGATACGCTCCTGAGATCTATGTTTGACTATGCAAACCATGAGCTCGGTCTTCGGCGCTCCCTTCTCAAATACCCCAAAACAACCAGTGCGCTTCTTCGCCAGCGCATTGCCTTTCAGCTGGACAATGCGGAACTCATCGTTGCAGTCCTCAAGTATTATTTTGCGTACCGTTCCACTTTCCCCAAAAATAAACACGGATATGTCCCGGATAAAAGTGCGCTTCATATGGAAGAGGTTTTACAGTTTGCCCGGGAGAGGGGAGAGTATACGAGAAAAACTCTTGAAGATGACGCGAAGGTTATGACTCACGCCGTCAACGGATTTTTATTGGAATATTATCCCCACAAAGTGGAAGGAACAGAAAAAAAACAGTTAGTACAAAGAATCCACAGATTTCTGATGTATGCAGTGAAAGGAGGTGAATCACTATGAAAAACAATCAAATGGTTATGTTCGGTGTTCTCGCCGTCGTCGCCGTTATTGGTTTGGTTGCCTGGGGGTCCATGAAGCCCGCACCTGCCCAACCTACAGCCATGACGGAGAAAACTGTCCAGGAAACACCCGTCTCCGCTGACAATACTGACATGAAAGCAGAAAAAACAATCGTTGATATTGCAGTTGAAAACGGGTCTTTTACCACACTGGTTGCAGCTGTGAAGGCTGCGGGATTGGTCGAGACTCTTTCCGGTGAAGGGCCGTTTACGGTATTTGCACCAACCGATGAAGCGTTTGCAAAACTGCCGGAAGGTACGGTGGAGGGTCTTTTGGAAGACACGGAGAAATTGACAAAGATTCTCACCTACCATGTTGTTGAGGGAAAAGTGATGGCAAAAGACGTGGTAAATCTTGACAGCGCAAAAACTGTCGAAGGATCAGATGTGACAATTACAGTCCAAAACGATACCGTGATGGTTGGCGATGCAAAAGTCGTAACAACCGATATTGAAGCCTCAAACGGTGTCATCCATGTTATTGACACTGTGTTGATACCATAAATATACAGTTCCAACTGGTCAGTGTGCATCCGGGTGATGTACACTGACCAAAGGACATTGTTGATTCAAATAATTACGAAATAGTATGATAACTGCCTGTATACTTATATGAAACGGATACAAGAATTTATAAAAAATATGAAAGGCAAAAAGAAAGCGGTGCTCATCGCAATCGTTGTTGCTATTGCCGCATTCTTTTTGATTAGGAAAAACGGAAACGATACGAATGGGTTTGATCGCTACACAGTGGCGCGAGGGGATATCTCCGAATATATTGTGGCCGGGGGAAATGTGAGTACAGACGGGAGTGCCGCGGTGTATTCCCCTTCAACCGGTATTATTGCTGCAGTGCTTATTGCCAACGGAGACGAGGTCACGGAGGGGCAGGAGCTTTTCCGTGTCCAAAGTACGGCAACGGATATTGAAAAGGCCAATGCCCTATCAGCATATAGAACTGCACAGGCGGCACTCAATGCCGCTTCTCAGGCAAAACTTACCAACCAGTCGCTTCTTGAGGCAGGGAGGAAATCCGTCATCGATGCATCTCTTGCCGTGCAAACTATGACGACCAGGCGCAACACCGGATCGGTCAATCCCGCCACAGGGGCGCCGTATACGCAGGATGAGATCGATGCCATCCAATCAACGTATACCAGTACACAACAATCGTTCAGTGCGCTGGAAAAAAAATACCTGGACAGCGATGCAGCTATTGCCTCAGCAAACGCTTCCAAAAATGCCGCATGGTACAGCTACCAGGCATCCTTAAACGGCGTGATCAGGGCCCCTATTGCAGGCACTATTACCAATCTGTCTGTTGGTGTGGGTGAAGCTGTAACCGGCATCAGTTCCTCTCTTGCCGTATCATCGTCCGTTTCCCCGGTGTTGCAGATCCGGACAAAAAGCGATATGACTGTTACCGTCAAATTGTCAGAAACTGATATTGCCAAAATCAAGCCGGGACTCACAAGTACGGTTGTTTTTGATGCATTGCCCGGCAAAAAATTTGATGCAACGGTTGTGCGGCTTGACGATATCGGGGATATTGAGAATGCGCGGGTGACATATAGGGCGTATGTCGTCATGGCAAACGGAGATCTGCGGATCCGCCCCGGCATGACCGCAGAGGTAACAATCATAACCGAATCGAAAAAAGATGTGTTAGTAATTCCAAACGCGGCACTGACCCGGGAGGATGCAAAAACGATGGTGAGAGTGCCATCGGATCGAGGATATGTCTTGCGTGAAGTGATAACTGGCGTAAAGAATACTACATGGACGGAGGTGGCGGACGGCTTGACGGAAGGGGAAACGGTGCTATCTGTTGCATCATCTATCACCGCTCCGGATACGGCACAATGAAGAAGTATATCTCTTCCATCATGACGTCGGTACGGGTGGGATTTTTTTTAGCACTGCGCGATATCAAACGGGCAAATATCTGGACCACAACGCTCATCATTTTCGTCATGACGCTGACATTTTTAAATCTCATCGTCATCCGCGGGATTCTGGTCGGGTTGACTCAGGGATCGGTGGCTGCATATCGCGACCGGTATACAGGGACTGTTTTTTTGCGTCCCTTGGATCAAAAACAGTTTATCGAAGATAGCCATTTACCGGTTGGCATCCTGAATAATATTGCAGTGGTTCAAGCTGTATCTCAACGGTATACGGGAGCCGGGACGATTGAGGCGGATTACAGGAAAGTCGTCGTTCGTGATGAAGAGAAAGATAAAGCATCAGCAGTGGTTGTGGGTATTGATCCTGAAGCAGAAGAAAAGGTAACAGGCTTGTCGACAAAACTTATTGCGGGATCGTATCTTCAGCGCAGTATGAAAGACAGCGTTCTGGTAGGTTCATCGCTCCTGTCCACTTACAGCGCGGCACAGGGCGTAGGCACATCGACACTGAAAAATGCAAATATCGGTTCGGTTATCCGGCTGACGGTAAACAATTCGGTTCGTGAAGTGACGATTGTAGGGGTTGTGAAGGCAAAAGTGCAGACCATCGACAGCAGGGTGTTTATGCTGGACAGTGACCTTCGTCCGATGCTGGGACGCGATGATTTCAACGTCAATGAGATCGCGGTCAAAACCAGGAGCAGTGATGATGACTTGGTTGTGAAGTCTGTCCTGTTGGGAAACGGTGTGGACGCTCTTGCGACGGTTGAAACCTGGGCTGAAGCCCAGCCACAGTTTATCCGGGATATTTCCGCGACATTTTCACTTTTAGGCGACGTAATCGGGTCCATCGGCCTGGCAGTTGCATCCATTACGATATTCATTGTCATTTTCGTGAACGCCATAACCCGCCGGAAATTTATCGGCATTCTCAAGGGCATCGGCATTGAGGGGCTGGCGATAGAATTTTCCTACATGTTCCAGTCGCTTTTTTATGCGGCAAGCGGATCAGCCGCAGGACTCGCAATTGTGTACGGGTTGATCGTGCCGTATTTTTCCGGAAACCCGATCGATTTTCCATTCTCCGACGGTATATTTGTGGCGGATATCGGCAGCGTGTCGGTCCGGGTCGTAATATTGATGATAGCAACAATTATTGCAGGATTTGTGCCGGCGCGGCTTGTCGTGAAACAGCGTACATTGGATGCAATTTTGGGGAGATAACATATGATAGAAGTCCGTGATCTGACAAAAACATACACAAGCGGCCAGGGAGAACTGACTGTCTTAAAACAGCTGAATTTCCGTGTGAAAAGCGGTGAGTTTGTGGCAATCATCGGCAAATCCGGGTCCGGCAAAAGCACGCTTCTGTACCAGATGAGCCTTTTGGACTGTCCGACAGGCGGGGCTATCATGATTGACGGTTTGGAAACGTGCAGGATGAGCGAAGAGGACCGGGTACGGTACAGGCTTGCCGAGTTTGGTTTTGTGTTTCAGGAATATGCCCTGATACCGTCGCTTACCGCTCTTGAAAATGTCATGGCTCCGATACTTATGCGCTCCGTATCATTTGTCCATGCCCAATCGCGTGCGCGTGAATCGCTGACACGTGTGGGTTTGGCCGACCGGGCGGAAAATCTTCCCAGTCAATTGTCAGGAGGCCAGCAGCAGAGGGTGAGTATTGCCCGGGCTATTGCAAACCGTCCCAAGATCCTGTACGCGGATGAGCCCACAGCTAATCTTGATACCGCAACATCCAAAACCGTCCTTGAAATATTCAAAGATCTTCATAAAAAGGGGCAGACGATTATTATGGTAACCCACGAAATGGAATATGCTAAAATGGCCCAGCGTATCATCACCCTGTCGGATGGTATGATCGTCGATGATTCGCAGAAGAAAAAACGCGTATGAAACTGATGACCTACAATATATTAAACGGCGCCCCGGACCGGTTTGATGCTATTGTGTCGGCCGTCCGCGGCGAGGCGCCGGATATTTTATCGATCAACGAGGCAAATTCGTTTTGGGACAACGGGAAACAACAGATCCGCACTATGATGGATGCATGTACATTTACCGATGTGTTTTCCGTGCGCTCAGAAGATTCCCCGTATCATGTCGTCCTTTTTTCAAAAATCCCGTTTCAAAAAACCGTACAAATACCCGGGCTGAAACGCGCGTGCGGGATGGTAGTGGTAGACACGCCTGCAGGTGAACTATCGGTGGCCGGCGGGCATCTGATGCCGTATTTCGAAAAAGGAAGACTGGAGGAAATCGGGAATATCATGAAAACCCAGGAACCGTACGGACAAAAAATCATCATGGGAGATATGAATTCGCTGTCCCCGGACGACGGGTATCCGCAGACACTGCTTAAGACGTTTTCATCACACCAGAAAGATAAGTTCACCGACGGCGAACGCATCCGGTTTGATGTGATAGAGAAAATTAAAAACAACGGGTATCTGGACAGCGCGGTGGTAATGAAAAAAAATGCAATCA
>JBGSUE010000012.1:0-28650 GCA_041753515.1 Patescibacteria group bacterium | reverse complement strand
AAGTGAAGGTTGTACGGACGCGGGGGTTTAATCATACCGGACCCAGAAGGGGTGATACATTCGCGGAATCTACGTTTGCAAAGCAGATTGCCCGTATAGAAAAAGGATTGCAGGAGCCGGTCATTAAAGTCGGAAATCTTGAAGCCCAACGTGATTATACGGATGTACGGGATATGGTGCGCGCTTACCTGATGGCAGTTGAGATGTGTGATCCCGGAGATGTGTATAACATTTGTACAGGAAAGGCAATCTATATCAAAGACATGTTGACAATGTTGATAAACTTTTCCAAAGTAAAACCGAAAATCGAAGAGGACCCAGCCCGAATGAGGCCGAGCGATGTACCGATCCTTATCGGGGACAACACGAAATTTGTGAAAAAGACAGGGTGGAGTGCCGAGATTCCGTTCGAAAAAACGATGGAGGACCTTCTTAATTATTGGCGCGGTAAGGTGTAATAATCATATTGTATGAAGATTGTCTGTCTGTTGCCCACGTACAATGAACGTGAGAGCATCACGCTGCTTCTGGACGCGTTAGATGATGTATTAAAAAAATACAACGCGTTGTTTTTGGTTATTGATGATAATTCTCCGGATGGAACATATGAGGAAGTAAAAAAATACCAGAAACAAAATAGCCGCGTTTATTGCATTACCGGGAAAAAAGAAGGATTAGGGAAGGCACTTCTTCGTGGTATGGATTATGCAGTTGAAACGCTGCATGCTGATGTTATTGTCCAGATGGATGCTGATTTATCGCATGATCCGGTGGCAATTCCTGAGTTCCTGTCAAAATTTGAAAAAGGATATGATTTTGTGGTTGGATCCCGTTACATTCCCGGCGGATCAATACCGGAAAATTGGGGATTGCACCGAAAGATTTATTCCCGCATCGGCAATGCAATTGTTCGGTTCGGTTTGGGGATTTTGCGCATTCACGACTGGACGGGCGGATTTCGGGCATATAAGGCCGTGTATGCACAAAAGATTTCCGGAAGTGTGCGCCGGTATAACGGATATATTTTTCAGATCGCATTTCTGTACAAATCATTTCTTACCGGTGCGTCAATATCGGAAGTTCCAATCAGTTTTACTGATCGGAGATATGGAAAATCAAAGATCATGGTCGGGGAGTACATCTTTTCAATATTCGAATTTATCGTACGGGAACGGTGGAAACGTATCAGGCATGGCCCGTTCGGGAAATTTCTCGTCGTAGGTACGGTTGGGTTTATCATCAATACGGTTCTTCTTGAAATATTTGTGATCATCGGACTCGCACCGTGGTTTGGCGGCATTATCGGTGCAGAATGTGCAATTATTTCAAATTTCCTTCTTAACAATGCATGGACATTTAAATCACGAAAAGCGACGGGTCTAAGGAAAGTGAGTAAATTTTTTCAATTCAACCTATCATCTATCGGTGCAATCATCATTCAGGGGGGCACGATATTTGTTGGTACGATGTTTTTTGGGGTATCGACCTACAGGTGGTGGTATTTAATCGGCGTTGGAATCGGTATGTTTTGGAATTATATGATGTATTCCAGGGTGATCTGGAGAAGGATATAAAGCTACCATTTTTATGCATAAGGTGCATGTCCTGTTTTTAATTATTATTCTTTCCATTGCCGCATATTTACGGCTCTACAGGATCTCGGAATATATGACATTTTTAGGTGATGAAGGCCGGGATGTACTTGTCGTGAAACGGATGATTGTTGATCATAAATTTACATTGTTGGGACCTACCGCATCGGTTGGCGGATTTTTTCTTGGTCCCGTTTATTATTATTTTATGATACCTTTTTTGTGGGCATGGCAACTTGACCCTGTGGGTCCTGCCATCATGGTTGCGCTGTTTGGGATTGCGACTGTATACCTTGTGTACCGGTTGACTTTTGGATTATTTGGTATGCTTGCCGGTTATGTTGCCGCAATATTCTATGCTGTTTCTCCGGTCGTCATTGCATACTCTCGTTCAAGCTGGAATCCGAACATTGTTCCGTTCTTTTCATTGTTGTTGGCGATGAATCTGCTGTATTTTTATGCAACAGGCAGGAGAAAGTATGTGTTTTTTGCCGGAATTATTTTAGGAATCGGTCTTCAGCTCCATTATCTGTTTTTGTTTTTGGTTATTTTTTCCACACTATGGATAGGAATAGTGTCGAATCATTTCAGAAGATTCAGGCAGTATTTTTTGTCTGTATTAGGCGGTTTTTTGATCGGTGACAGTCTGTATCTGTTATTCGAAATACGGCATGGTTTTGTGAATACACGATCGATTATTCAATTTTTACTGTCAGGAAAAGAAACCGGGTTTGATCTTGGACATTTTATAGCATCGACATCAGATATTATGTACCGTTTGTTTGGAAGACTTGTTTTTGCTTTGCCGGAAAGATATGTTCTTGATGATATCGCACCTCTGTACCGGTTGTTATGGACCAACGCAGGTGTGTTTGCTGCTGTGGGGACGGTCGTATTTATTGTGTATACACTTTGGCACTACGTAAAAAATGTTTTGTTCATGAGAGAGGACTCTCAGGAACGCATCGGTGCTGTTTTTATTTCCCTGTGGCTTGCCGTTGTCGTTATGCTTTTCGGTTTTTATAGGAAAGATATTTATGATTATTATCTTGGCATCCTGTTTCCAGTTCCGGCAATACTTATCGGATATTATGTGTCGGTATTAGCGAAAAAACCGGCAGGATATGTGGGAGCGGTATTGTTGACGAGCGTTGTTGTTTGGGTGAATTGGGTATACAGGCCATTTGTCTATGAACCGAATAATCAGCTTCGTCAGGTAAAAACCATCAGTCGTTTTGTTCTGGATAAAACAGGGGGGCAACCGTTTAATTTTGCCCTTTTAGCCGGACAGAACACTGACCATTCCTACAGGTATTTTTTCGAAATTTGGGGCAATCCGCCTGTTGTTATAGAAAATATTCAGAATGATCCGGAAAGGAAAACTGTTACCGATCAGCTTATGGTGCTTTGTGAAATACCGGATTGCAAGCCTTTAGGACATCCGTTGTGGGAGATCGCGGGATTTGGGCGGGCGGAAATTGCCGGTCAGTGGTATATACCGTTTGTAGATGTACACCGTATGGTGCATTACACTGATTCATAATACCTATGCACTCAGTTTCAATTGTCATTCCGGCATATAACGAGGAGACGAACATCAGGCTTGGCGCCATCGATAAGGTGCTTTTTTATCTTGAGAAGCAGATATATGACTGGGAGCTGATTATCGTGGACGACGGTTCAACGGATAAAACAAGATATTTACTTGATGAAGTGTCCCGATCAGATAAACGAATCAGGCTTATTATCAATCCCCATCAGGGAAAAGCAGCGACAGTGATATCTGGGATGCAACATGCAAAACATTCAATTATTGTATTTTCAGATCTCGATCAGGCTACGCCAATAGATCAATTGGAGAAGATTCTTCCATGGTTTGAACGCGGGTTTGATATCGTTATCGGTTCACGCAATAGCACAAGGGAGGGGGCACCGATTATACGAAGAATTATGGCAAAAGGATTTATTATTCTTCGTTCGTATGTGTTAGGTTTAGGTGATATCAGCGATACACAATGCGGTTTTAAAGCATTTAAAAGAGAAATTACGGAGAATATTTTTTCAAGACTGCTTCTCTACAAAAAGGGTAAAATCGTATCAGGGGCGAAGGTAACCGCGGGTTTTGATATCGAAACATTATTTGTTTCAAAAAAATTCGGATATAAAATCAAGGAAGTGCCGGTGGAATGGCATTATGTGGAAACACGACGGGTCAATCCGCTCAAAGATTCACTCCAGGGGATTCATGATATTATAATGATACGTATCAATTCTCTGAGGAAATTATATTCCTGATTCCTGCACCGTATCATGAAAATTAAAAATCCTTATTTTCCGTTTTATTCATTATACGTATTATTTTCATCAGCCATGTTTTTCTGGTCATACACGCAAGTCGATCTCAATCTTACCCTTTCGAAAGCCGGATTCTGGCAGCAGGTGCAAAAATATTTTATTGAAGTAGGTTATTTTAATAGGCCGGTTTCCGCATGGATTATTTTCGGAATTATTATCGGTCTGTATATTCTCTATTTTATTGTGGTTGCCTGCACACATAGAGGTTTTTTGAAAATGAGCAATCTTGTGACATTGTTAGGCGTTGTCATGATTTTCTTTGTGTTTTCCTATCCTGCATTTTCTTATGATATATATAACTATATGTTTACTGCAAAAACAGTCGTCGTATATCATCAGAATCCGTACGTAGTGAAACCCATCGAATTTGCAGGTATTGATCCATGGGTTAATTTTATGCGCTGGACACATTTGCCAAGTGCGTATTCTCCTCTATGGATTGCATTAAGTATTCCTGTGTATTTTCTCGGTATGGGATATTTTATTACGACGTTATTTGTTTTCAAATTGTTTTTTGCGTTGATATTTGCCTCCAGTTGTATTGTTGTGTATCAGATTGCAAAACGGTTTGATACAGATCATGCTGGGGTAATCTTCAGTCTGTATGCATTCAACCCTCTCGTACTGGTGGAATCCCTGGTCAGTCCGCACAATGACAGTGTTATGGTGTTATTTGCACTCATTGCTTTTTATATGTTTACGGTTCGGCGCACTTTCCTTTCATTTTTACTGTTATCCCTATCGGCTGCTGTCAAGACGATGACAGTATTTTTGATACCTCTATATGTATTTTCGTGGAAAAGGACATATGCTCTTTTTTTCATTTCACTTGCACTTATTATAGGATTTTATAAAAAGGAATTTTTAGGCTGGTATTATCTTTGGGTTGCGCCTTTTGTCGCGCTGTATCCTAAACGATATTTTCTGCAGTTATTCTATGGATCAGTGTCTTTGGGATTGATAATGCGGTATATTCCCTATATTTTCGCAGGCGACTATACTGAACCGGTGAATATGTGGCGCACTATCGTATTGGTACTGCCACCGCTTTTTGTTGTATCCATATATTTGGTAATCCATTGGCGTAAACATGTATAATCTAGCTATGATGCGACGCTATTGGATTGTTCCTGTTGTGATGCTGGGTTTATATCTTCTTACGCGTACAGCGAATCTGACCAGTCTTCCCATGTTTACCGACGAGGCAATATATATCCGCTGGTCGCAAATCGGTTCGCGTGACGCGAATTGGCGTTTTATATCCCTAACGGACGGAAAACAACCGCTCTTTACCTGGATTATGATGGTGTATTTCAAGCTTATTGATGCAGACCCACTGATTATCGGCCGGCTCGTTTCGGTGACAGCAGGGTGCTGTACCCTGATTTTTCTTATGATGATCGCTCACACGTTGTTTCATCATGTTAAAACAACGGTCATTACCGGTTTTTTGTATATTTTTTCACCGTTTGCCGTATGGTACGACAGACTCGCGCTGTATGATTCTCTTGTGAGTGCGCTTTTTGTACTGAATATGTATGTGGGATTGTTGCTCGTAAAATATGTACGGCTTGATGTGTCGTTGATATACGGCATGACACTCGGTATGGGGCTTCTCAATAAGTCATCCGGATTACTCAGTGTGTTTCTGGCGCCGGTATATACGGTGTTTTTTAAAAAATCCGGTCTGAAATGGGTGACGCTTCTGTTGTTATCGGCCATTTTGTCTCACATGTATTATAGTGTGCTCCGTCTTTCACCTTTTTTTCATATGATCGGATTGAAAAATACAGTTTTTATATATACTGTGAATGAATGGCTGACTCACCCTTTCAAGTTTTTTTTGGGAAATATCCGGGGAATGACCGACTGGCTCATGCATTATGTATCCTGGCCGGTAATCGTTTTGTCTATCATGCCGGTGGTTATATTCTGGAAGAATACCCGTCAAAAAATATTCCTTTTCCTTCATTTCCTGGTGCCGTATATTGGACTGGCTCTCTTTGCCAAAGTGCTGTATCCAAGGTTTATTCTTTTTATGGTAATGCCGCTTTTTATCCTTGCCGCTGATGCACTGCGCCGATTGGATGGATACATGATGAACAAAAGACTGTTATATCCGGTTTTGGCTATCCTGTTTTTTCCCCTTATGCAAACATCATATTATATTGTTACCGATCCGATCCACGCGCCGATACATGATGCAGACAGATCGCAGATGATTGATGATTGGCCGAGTGGCGGGGGAGTGCGTGAGGTTGTATCATATCTTGAGGTTCAAGCCAAAAACAGTACTATTACCGTATTTACGGACGGTACATTCGGGCTATTACCGTATGCGCTGGAAATCTATCTTGTCGATCATCCCAATATTACGATACAAGGGATATGGCCATTTCCTGCTGATATGCCCTCTGAAATATATGAGAAAACCGCCATGTCGGACGTATTTATCGTAACAAATCAGATGCAAACGATACCTACATGGCCGGTAGAATTGATTTTGGAAATTCCAAAGGGAACAAGACCTGACAGGTTTATGCGGTTATATAAAGTAGGGAATTATTTTGTATGAAACTGTGGGATAAAAACACTATGGCCGTATTTCTGCTTCTTGTAGTTGTAGTCTGTGTGAGTATACCGTTGTTGTATCCGGGATTTCCGGTTACAGATGACGGGACATGGATGATAATCCGATTGAGCGCATTTTATCAGAGTCTTTCGGAGGGTCAGTTTCCGGTGCGGTTTCTTGGGAGACTGAATAACAGCTATGGATACCCCGTCGCAAATTTCCTCTATCCGGGATTTCTGTATATCGGATCTCTGATACATCTTTTCGGATTTTCATTTGTAGATAGTGTAAAAATAATTATCATTTTCAGTATTGCAGGATCGACTCTTGCACTGTATTTTTGGCTGCGGCGGGATTTTAAAACGATTCCGTCATTTGTGGGCGCTCTGTCGTTTTTATTATCGCCATATCTCATATTTTACATATATAAAAGAGGTTCTGTGGGAGAAATTATTGGATTATTTTTTGCATCTGCGTTTCTTCTATTTTTTTCATATTCGAGGTTATTTCTTGCAGCACTCAGTCTTGCCCTCATGATCGTAAGTCATAATACGCTCTCCCTCATCTTCTTTATTGCT
This sequence comes from Patescibacteria group bacterium, assembly GCA_041753515.1. GTDB lineage: Bacteria > Patescibacteriota > Microgenomatia > UBA10105 > UBA927 > JBGSUE01. The sequence continues at coordinate 21,553 of JBGSUE010000012.1, read as the reverse complement.
TTTCTGTACCTGTATTCCAGAAATACTTTGAGACAATTTTTGTCTGTTACAGTATCAGGTTTACTTATGTCGATATTTTTTTGGGGGCCGGCTCTTATAGAGCGCAGATATGTACGTTTTGACAATGTTGTTGTATCAGAATATTCACAATATTTTACTGATACAGGATATGGATATCTTTTCCCTTTCGCAATCGTTTTTGTTTGGCTCGTTATGCGTAAAGAAATATTTCATGTTATTCGTCATTATATGTTCGTAACACTGTCTTTTCTTTTTCTGTCCCTTTCCGTTTCCGGCGTTTTTTGGAAGATTGATGAATTTGCACGGCTCATCCAATTTCCATACAGACTTCTGCCGGTTGCTGTTATTATCGGTTCTTATACGATAAGCGCGGTGATTGACAAGCTTTCAAAAACTACATCACTTATTTTGGCACTATTCGTATTGGGTTTAACGGCAGTACAGAGCATGCCGATTCTCAGATCCGCCACACCGGAAATCCAACCGGAAGGATATTACACAACGAACGAAGCCACGACCACAGTGAAAGATGAATATATGCCCGTTTGGGTGAAAGAATTGCCGAAAAACCGTTCCGGGGATCGTTTTACCGTATTATCAGGATCGTCGGATACTGAAATACTGAAGCAAAATTCTTCATACATCGATGCCACTATTATTTCATATGAAGAGTCTCTTATTGAAATGCAGACGGTGTATTATCCGGGGTGGTCTGTAGTCATCAATGGGGTTAAACAACCGGTATCCTACGACAATCAATTCGGATTTATCCGATTTACCACGCCCCCGGGACAGCACAGGATGCAGGCTGCTTTTCGGGAAACACCAGTACGGTTTTTTTTGGATAGCATCAGTTTCATCAGTTGTATCCTATCAGGCTACATGTTCACTAAATATTATAAAATAAAAAAAGTGTACGTATGAAAAAAATATTTGGATTAATAGTCACACTTTGTATTTCACTGTATCTCGTGTATCCGCTCACACGTCCAGGGTATTTTCCCATGCATGATGATACGCAGGTTGCCCGCGTCTATGTGATGGCAAAAGCTTTGAAAAGCGGTCAGTTTCCGGTGCGTTGGGTGAGCGATCTGGGATACGGATTAGGGTATCCGATTTTCAATTTTTACGGTCCTTTGCCGTATTATTGGGGAGGGTGGCTCCATACTCTTGGAATAGACATTTTGTATGCAACAAAAATAATGATAGCATCCGGTCTTATCCTGTCCGGTATCACCATGTACGTATTGGCTTATGAGATGTTTGGGTTTACGTATGCTGTTGCCGCATCAACCCTTTTTCTGTCAGCCCCGTATCATGCTGTGCAGATCTATGTCCGCGGTTCTGTCGGAGAGCTATGGTCAATGGCGTTTTTTTCGCTTTTTATATTGGGTGTATTCAGGATCATTAGTCATAAAGACCGGGTCGACGGTGTACTTTGGGGTAGTGTAGGTCTTACAGGTGTGGTGCTTTCTCATACATTACTGGGATATCTCGGAATCCTCTTGGCGCTTGTTCTCATTATCGCGGCTACAGTTATCAGAAGGAAATACGATATAGTACGGCCATTGGTATTAGTATATATACAGTCATTATTCCTGTGCGCTTTCTTTATTCTTCCCATGATTTTTGAAATGAAATATACGAATGTTTCGTCACAGATCAGTCCTACGTCCTATTATGCCGATCATTTTGTATGTATACGCCAATTATGGGATAGCCCCTGGGGATTCGGAGGTTCGGCTCCCGGGTGTATTGACGGCATGTCGTTTATGATCGGAAAATGGCATGTGATATTTTCAATGATCAGTATTGTGTCCCTTGTGCTATATAAGAAAAAGTTTCTGCATGCACCCCAAGGTGCTATTGTGAAGTATGCAGCATTTCTCTTTGCCATATCAATCTTCATGATGATGAAACAGTCAGGATTCCTGTGGCAGATAATTCCCGGCATGTCATTTGTCCAGTATCCGTGGAGATTTTTATCGTATGTGATGTTTGCCGCATCAATTGTGGGACCGATTGTTATCGTACGTCTTCCATATAGGTCATATAAAGTAGTAGTATCAGCGTGTATTGTTGTCACATCTTTATTGGTATATACGAAGATTTTTTTACCTCAATACACATACACCCGGTTAAGTAATGATTTTATTGAAGACAGGGAACTGCATTTTAAAGTTTCCGCAATTTCGGATGAATATCTGCCGCCCGATGTACTAAAGCCCCAACGTCAAACCGATATCATGATTCAGCCTCTTTTTGTCAGTGAATATCCGGTAAAAATTGAGTATGAAATTACCAGAGATACGCGGATAATGGCCAGATTCGATAGTGAAAGACAGCAGAATATCACAATACGCCGGGTGTTTTTTCCCGGATGGTTGTATACTGTAAACGGACAAAGAGTAGTTCCCAAGATCAAAGATGCCTTGCCTATTGTGACTATTCCGGAAGGCAGATCGACGGTAGAGGCTGATTTTGTCAATACTCCAGTCAGGAGTATCGGAAACAGTATCAGCATTATCGGTGTATTACTCTTTTTGTTTGTATATGGGAAAAAAATTAAAACTTGACGTCGTTATTCCAGTCTATAACGAGGAAAAGGAATTAGAAGATTCAATCAGTACTCTCCGTTCGTATTTGCACAAGTTTATGGAGGAGTATGACTGGCAAATAACCATTGCTGATAATGCATCATCAGATAAAACGCTCACGATAGCAAAAAATCTGGCGAAAAAATTTACTGACATTACCTTTGTGCATCTACCGGAAAAAGGCAGGGGAAGGGCTGTCAAACATGCATGGAGAAATTCGAAGGCAGACATCCTGGCGTATATGGATGTAGATCTGTCGACTGATCTGAAACATCTTCCTCCTCTTGTCTATTCCTTATCACGCGGGTATGATATTGCGATCGGTACGAGAAATCTTTCAGGGTCACGGGTTTACGGCCGAAGTCTCCTGCGGACAATTACATCCAAAGGATACATATTCCTCATAAAAATGTTTTTTTGGGTACATTTTTCCGACGCGCAATGCGGATTCAAAGCGGTAACCAGAAAAATAGTAGACAACCTTCTGAATGACATTGCGGATAACGAATGGTTTTTCGATACGGAACTTCTTTTGGTTGGAGAAAAAAGCGGATACCGGATTTATGAAGAACCTGTTACCTGGATAGACAATCCCGGCTCCACCGTGAGAGTGTTAAAAACTGCTCTTGGAGATCTGCAAGGATTGAGACGTCTCTTTTTGACGCGACCGTGGAAGAGAATCCGTTATGCTCACTGACATTCAACATATCAAAGAAAAATCCGTATCCGGCATCATGGCACTTCTTTCAAGAAGTATTGTGCTTCAGGTGATTGCTTTTATTTCAACCTTTATCCTTACCATCCTTTTAAGTCCTGAAATCTTCGGAATATTTTATGTCGTTTCTGCTGTCATAGGATTCTTGAATTATTTTTCGGATGTCGGTCTTGCGGCTGCACTTATCCAGAAACATGATGATGTTTCGGATCAGGATCTTATCAGTACGTTTACCATCCAGGAGATTCTTGTTGTATGTATGTCGACACTCATGTTTATTGCGGCACCGCATATTGCACATTTTTATAATTTGGACGGATCAGGTCTTCTCCTTCTGCGTTCGCTTGTCATAGCGTTTTTTCTATCTTCACTCAAGACTATACCTTCAATAATCCTGGAAAGAAAACTTGAATTTAATCTTTTTGTCATACCGCAAATAGCAGAGACGCTTGCGTTTTATTCAATGGCGATAATTTTCGCCTGGATGGGATGGGGTGTAACGAGTTTTTCGGTAGCAGTTATCGTCAGAGCGGTTGTCGGTTTGGGCACACTTTGGATTGTGAGTCCCTGGAGGATACGAATTGGAATTTATCCCGGGAGCGCGAAAAGGTTATTAAAATTCGGGATACCTTTTCAGATGAATTCATTTCTTGCTTTATTAAAGGATGATCTTATGACAATATTCTTAGGAAAAGTTTTAAGCCTTGAATCTATCGGATATATTGGTTGGGCAAAGAAATGGGCTGAATTGCCGCTCCGACTTGTGATGGATAATGTCATTAGGATTACATTCCCCGTATTTTCACGTCTCCAGCATTCCAAGGATATTATGGCTAAAGGCATCGAAAAAACAATCTTCGGTTTATCTCTGGCAATTTTTCCAATTTCATCTGCCATGATATTTTTTATGCCCGTTTTGTTGCGGCTCATTCCAAAATATTCAAAATGGGAACCTGCACTTCTTTCGTTTGTCATTTTTGTACTTGCTTCTGTCAATGCAGGTCTATCAACCCCCCTTACCAATGCACTCAACGCTATAGGAAAAATTAAAATAACGCTCACGTTTATGAGCGTCTGGGTAGTTCTTACATGGGTAATGACAGTTTTTGCCGTAAACATGATAGGTTTTAATGGATTTGCCGTTTCGCTTTATATCATTACCTGGAGTATCATTGCGGTTGTGCACGTTATGAAGTATTTTATTCCGTTCCAATTTTTCAGATCAATACGGGCTCCAATATCCGGTGTAATTATCCAGACGGCTGTATATGCGGCATTTCAGGTATGGACATTTCAGGAATGGGTATCAGTTCTGGTTGTTGGAGGGGCGGGTGGTATACTGTATGTACTTGTTGTATATATGACCGATAAAAACCAAATAATTTCGCTCATAAAAGATTTTTATGCCGCTAAAAAAAGTTAGTATCAGCGCAGTTGTATCCGTAAGAAATGAAGCAGATAAACTTGCTCGTACGCTTAGGTCGGTCTCATTTGCCGATGAGATCATCGTTGTTGATAATCAATCCTCGGATGAAACAGTACAGATAGCACAGTCTTTTACAGACAGGATATTCCATCGCAAAAACGATATCATGCTGAATAAAAATAAAAATTTCGGTATATCCAAAGCTGTTTCGGATTGGATATTGTATCTTGACGGAGATGAAGTGATTCCTGATGGGTGTGGAGTCGAGCTTCTCCGTGCTGTATCTGAAGCCGGTGACGTGAACGGATTTTGGATGAACCGTAAAAATATCATATTCGGTAAATGGATTAGGCACGGCTTATGGTGGCCGGATAGGCAGTTGCGTCTTTTCAGAAAAGGGAAAGGAAAGTATCCCGAGCGGCATGTCCATGAATATATTGAGGTTGCCGGGAAAACCGGGATACTTGATACGGCATTTGATCACTATAATTACGAATCAATCGACCAGTATGTAAGAAAAATGACGGATATTTATATTCCGAATGAAGTTGATGCTCTTCGGAGTAGCGGATACGTCGCAACATGGAAAGATGCGATTCGTTTTCCCGTATCAGACTTCCTGAAAGTGTTTTTTGCGCAAAAAGGGTATAAGGACGGCATTCACGGGATCGTACTGGCTACACTTCAGTCATTTTACTCATTTCTCGTTTATGCAAAATTATGGGAAGCGAAAGGATTTACCCAGTATGATCCGGACGCTGATGAAATTGCAGAAGAATTCAGGGATCGCCGCCGGGAAATTTCTTATTGGATTCATACGATGATGTCGGATACTTCGGGTACCTTGAAATCCTTTTGGTACAGATTTTTAAGAAAAATAAACATATGATACCGAAAAATATATATGCCATTATCGTAAACTGGAACGGTAAAGACGATACTCTCGTCTGTTTGTCATCACTGAAAAAAATCCGTAAACGCCGGGATATTCATCTTTCTCTTCTTGTTGTGGATAATGGATCCACGAACGATTCGGTTGCAGTCATACGGCAAAAACATCCTGAAGTAACCGTGCTTGAGACCGGTGAAAATCTTGGGTTTACAGGCGGAAATAATTATGGAATGCGGTATGCACTTGATCGTAATGCCGATTACGTGTGGCTTCTGAATAACGATACGATTGTGGATCCCCACGTTCTTGATCTTACCGATGCATTTAGAGGAGCTGTCGGTGTAGCAGGATCGAAAATTTACTTTGCCTCCGGACATGAATATCACCGTGACCGGTATTCAGAAAAAGATCGAGGACGGGTACTTTGGTATGCGGGCGGTAGTATTGATTGGGCGAATATGTACGCATCCCACAGAGGTGTGGACGAAGTGGATGCCGGGCAGTATGATGAGGCATCTGAAACGGATTTTATCACCGGCTGTTCCATGATGATATCACGTGGTGTTTTGGAAAAAATCGGACTTCTCGATGATGCGTATTACCTGTATTACGAGGATCTTGATTACTGTTTGAGAGCGAAAAAAGCCGGATTCCGATTAGTGTATTATCCTCAATCAGTACTCTGGCATGTTAATGCAGGTTCTTCAGGCGGATCGGGAAGCCCATTGCACCAGTATTATCAAACGCGTAACAGATTGCTGGTCGGTGTGAGGTATGCGTCAGCGAGAACAAAAATTGCACTTTTTCGCGAATCAATACGGTTTTTGATTCATGGATCCGATATTCAAAAAAAAGCGGTATGCGATGCCCTGATCGGAAAGTGGGGGAAGCAGTATGGTACTTAGCGGCATCATCATTGCACGCAATGAAGAAGATCGTATTGAATCATGCATCAGGGCGCTTTATTTTTGTGATGAGGTACTCGTCGTTGATAACGGTTCTGTGGATGATACAGTATCCATTGCACAAAAAGCCGGTGCACGGGTGATACCCGCCGACGGTCTGGATTTTTCTCAGCTTCGATCTCTTTCAATAGATGAGGCACGGGGTTATTGGGTTTTCTATGCGGATGCCGATGAAATAGTGTCTCCTGAGTTGGCATCCCAAATAAAGGATGCGGTGCACAGGGGATATGACGGATTCACGGTGCGCAGAGTTAATTACTTTTTAAGTACACGCTGGAGGAAAGAAGAACACATGCTGCGGCTGTTTAAAAAATCATCGCTCAAAGGCTGGACAGGACCTGTACATGAAACTCCCCAATTCTCCGGATCGACCGGGCATCTTTCAGGAGAGCTTATCCACAACACGCACAGGAATCTTTCGGAAATGGCAGAAAAAACGAATGAGTGGTCTGAAATTGAAGCACGTCTTCGTTTTGAAGCACATCATCCGCCTGTTGTCTGGTGGAGGATACTGCGGGTCATGTGGACGGGTTTTTTTGATTCGTATATTAAACAAAAAGGTTATTCGGTCGGCATGGTCGGAATCATCGAAAGCATGTTCCAGGCCTACAGCATGTTTGCCACATACGCCAAACTCTGGGAACTTCAGCAAAATGAAAAAAATACAAAGTAAATTTGCGCCTTATATATTGCCAGCGTGGTGGGGGGTGGGGGTAATTATTTTTGTGTGGGTGATATTTGCCTCACCGTTTTTGTTTCAAGGGCTGATGCCTTTTCCGACTGATTATCTGGTGACACAGTTTCCCCCCTGGAGTGCTCAGTTTCAGGGGCCTGTCAAAAATGCGGCAATGCCCGATGTCATTACGCAGATTTATCCGTGGAAAAAATTGACTATTGATACATGGAAATCAGGCCACATTCCTTTGTGGAATCCATACAGTTTTTCCGGCACCGTCCATGCTGCCAATTACCAGAGCGCGGTGTTTTCACCCGTTAATGTATTATTTTTCATATTTCCATTCAATACTGCATGGAGTATCATGATTCTCCTACAGCCCCTTCTTGCAGGGTTGTTTATGTATTATTATCTTTCCTATTTCATCCCGGGACGCAGTGCACGGATTATCGGTAGTCTTGCATTCATGTTCTGTGGATTTGGAGTCGTCTGGATGGCGTACGGAACGCTGTTTTACGCTGCATTGTATGTACCTTTAGTGCTGTCTGCGGTAGACCGCCAAAAAGGAATTTTACTTGCATTCAGCATTGCACTGTCTTTCCTGTCCGGTCATTTTCAGATCAGCATCTACGTGTTGGCAGTGACGGTATTGTACATATGGTATTTCTATTGGAAAAATAGAAAGAGTGCTATTTTATTGTCAGTGTATTGTTTTCTGGGATTGGCAATTGCATCTCCTCAGCTTCTGCTTACATTTGATGCATTTAAAGATACCGTTCGAAGTACAGCTTTCGGCAAAGGCGAGGTTGTTCCCTGGAAGTATTTAATTACACTCATTGCCCCTGATTTTTACGGTAATCCGGTTACGCGCAACGACTGGTTCGGCCATTATGCCGAATGGGCATCTTATATCGGGGTCATTCCGCTTTTTTTTGCAGTAAAAACACTCTTTTCGAAATTTACACGGCGGAAAATATTTTTTTTCCTGCTCGCTGTCTTCTCGCTTCTCCTTGCCTATGAATCGCCTTTGTCGGATATTTTTTTTGCTCTTAAAATTCCTGCACTTTCAACGAGTGCCGCGTCACGGATATTGGTGATATTTTCATTCTCACTTGCCGTATTGTCATCATTGGGTTTTGAAGAAAAATCGGTGAATAAAAAGATTTTATTTCCTATACTGTTTTTCATGTTCATGAGTATAGTTTTACTAAAAAGTCTTCGGTCTGAATCCGTAATGGTGGCAATGCGTAACAGCATTATTCCTGCAGGTCTTGCAATAACAGGTCTTATATGTATGTTATTCCGTAAATATATATTCGTAACTGCGTTATTGTTAACACTAACCGCGTTTGACCTGTTACGGTTTTCCGGGAAATGGATGCCGTTTGAACCGGCTGAATTTATGTACCCTGAAACAGGAGTAATACGTTTTTTGACCGGCAATGCCGGCAATTGGCGGGTATTCGGAAATCTGGGCGGAGAAGTCTGTGTAACATACAAACTGCAGTGTATTGAAGGCTATGACACTATGTATCAGGCCCGATACGGTAGATTTATTCATATATCCGGAGACGGGACACTTAAAGATAGCGGCCGGTCAACGGTGCAGCTGGAAAAACGGGGAAAATATGCAAAAAAGATTTTGGACGCACTTGGAGTGAAATATATCGTCCACCGATTAAGCGACAATGTTAGCCCGTTTGTATTTCCGGTATGGGAGTATCCGCTGGAAATTACTTCTGTCTATAAAGACGAATACTATGAAGTATATGAAAATGACACAGCATATCCTCGTGCGTTCATCTCTGCGCATGAGGAAAAATTGGGTGAAGTGACAGTATTTGTACCGGAAAAAGAAGCGCATATACTGGAATATTATCCCAATCGCATCACAATTCGCGCAGATGTCGAATCCGATTCGAATCTTATACTCTCGGATGTACATTCTCTCGGGTGGAAAGCATCTGTTGACGGAATTGAAACAGAAATTCTGAGGGTCTCACATGACTTTCGGGGAGTTCATCTGACAGCGGGAAGCCATGAAATAATCATGGTGTATCAGCCGCCTGTATTCCGGCTGTTTTGATACTGACTATATCTTTAGTATACCGCAAAAACTCAGCTTGAATGTGAGTTTTTGAGTATAAACCCGTACCTGCCTGCCGGCAGGCAGGTAATCCGCTTTTCAACTTCAGAAAGTTGTAAACCGGAATAAGACGGGTATACAATCAAAGTATGAAAATAGGATTTTACGATCCGTTTCTTGATGCGTTCGGAGGAGGGGAACGGTACACTCTGACCCTTGCATCACATTGGAGTAAAAAAAATACTGTACATGTTTTTTGGAACAGCTCCGAAATTCTTGCAGAGTCTTCCAAAAGGTTCAATCTTCAATTGGAAAACGTAAAGACAGTTGAAAATGTTTTTGCGCAGAAAAGTCTTATGCGCAAGATTTGGGTAACGGGAACCTATGATCTTCTTTTTGTGCTGTCGGACGGTTCTATTCCGACAGTTGCATCACGCCGCGCAATTTTGCATTTCCAAAATCCCTTACCGATCCCAAAAAAAGAATTGTGGAAATCGATGAGATACAAATATATCGTGTGCAATTCCCACTTTACAAAAAAGTATGTGGATACTGTGGTAGGTGTCCGCAGCAGTGTCATTTATCCACCCGTGGAGACCACTGCATTCAAACCTGTAAAAAAAGAAAAAATTATCCTTTCCGTAGGACGGTTCAGTTCCCACCATTCATCCAAAAAATATGAAATTCTGATTGATGCATTCCGGAGGCTTGGTAATTCAGGATGGAAGTTTGTCGTTGCGGGAAGTTTGAAAGATGAGGATACGCCGTATTTACAAATGCTTGAAAAAAAAGCAAAAGGGCTCCATATTGAATTATTACCGAATTGCGGTTTTACGCAGTTAAAAAATCTGTATGCCAAGGCATCAGTATATTGGCATGCGGCAGGTTATCATGAATCCGACCCGACACTTATGGAGCATTTCGGAATTACAACGGTGGAGGCCATGGCATCCGGATGCATTCCAGTTTCTTTCAACGCAGGAGGGCAAACGGAAATTATTTCACACGGTGAAAATGGATTTCTCTGGAACACGCCTGATGAGCTTATTTCATATACAACAAAAATAACTTCCAGGATGAGAATCCGTGCAATGAGTGATGCGAAAAAATTCGATACGAAACATTTTCTGAAAGCTTTCGATGAGATTATTTAAACCTTATTTACTGATTTTTATTGTCGTACTCGTGTTTTTTTATCCTGTGATATTGCAGGGTAAACTTCCGATTCCTTCCGATGCGCTTGTTGGTCTGTATCATCCCTGGAGAGATTTATATGCAGAAGAATATCCGCGTGGTATGCCGTTTAAGAATTTTCTTATCACCGATCCGGTCCGCCAGATCATTCCTTGGAGAAAATTAGCAATTGAACAGGTAAAGGAGTCAGGAAAACCCGGATGGAATCCATATAGTTTTTCGGGGACACCACTGGACGCAAATAATCAGGCGGCACCATATTATTTTCTGAATATTTTATTTTTTGTTTTCAGTTTTGAAAACGCTTGGACCCTGCTCATAATTCTTCAGCCGATACTGGCAGGCGTATTCATGTATCTTTTTCTTTTTAACCGCAAACTGTCCATTCCTGCGGCACTTCTCGGATCGATTTCATTTGCGTTTTCCGGATTCATGGTGTCATGGTTGGAGTGGGGGACAATCGGGCATGCACTTCTCTGGCTGCCGCTCATACTTTATGCAATTGATAAAATATCATATCACTCTTCAGCATTTTATTCGTGGATTCTCCTATTTTCCCTAATTTCATCATTAACAGCCGGTCATATCCAGACTGCGTTTTATGTGATTCTTTTTTCTTTATTCTACTCGATCTATAAATTGAGACGGATCTCTTTTATAGTCATGATTTTTTGTACTGTGGGAATTTTTTCATATATATTATTGCAGCCATTTATCGCTAATTTTTTTTATGCTACACGTATATATGATAATGATGCGTGGCAGAAAGAGGGGTGGTTTGTCCCTGTTGTCCATCTTGTACAATTTTTCGCCCCGGATTTTTTCGGCAACCCTGCAACGGGAAATTATTGGGGAGTGTGGAACTATGCTGAACTGACAGGTTATATCGGTGTGGTATCGATGATATTTGCCATTGCCGCAATAGGATATACCCGAAAGTGGAGCATAGCCTTGTTAGGCATTCTTTTATTGATGGTACAAAATCCAATTAGTATGTTGCCGTACTGGTTTCATATTCCGGTTGTATCCGTTCTTCAGCCGACCAGACTTATGGGTATTGCCGGTTTTGTTTTTTGTGTCCTTGCAGCATACGGATTTGATTATTTTCTCAGAACAATAAGATTTCCAAAAAAATCCATACTGTTATCCGGTCTGATATACACGGGACTTTGGGTATATGCAGCGGTTGCAGGAAATGATGTAGCAATTAGAAACCTTATTTTTCCCACGGGTATATTTATTATCACAGTAATGTTTATATATTTCCGTAAATATGTACCGGCAATCATTTTTGTGATTATTCTATCTTTAGATATATTGCGGTTTGCATGGAAATTCACTCCGTTTACGGATCCGTCACTTTTTTTCCCGATGTCAAATTCGATAGAATTCCTGAAACAGGATCCGGATATTTTCCGGATAGCATCAGTTGATGACCGCCTCATGCCCCCGTCTGTGGAAGTCTATTACGGTCTGGAATCAATTGCAGGATATGATCCGGTCAACAGCGCCGATTATGAGCGGTTTATTGCTGTTATGCAGATGGGTCCGGAAGTCACGCCTCCGTACGGATTTAACCGGATCATCCAGCCGAAAAACATTACATCACCCCTGTTTCATCTGTTAAATGTGAAATATGTATTGAGTCTGGATGAAGTGAAAAATCCGGGATTTGAAAAAGTATTTGAGGAAGGATCGACTAAAATCTACATAAATGAAAATAATTTATCGCGCGCATATTTTGTCAGTAATGTTGTCGTAAAGAGAAGGGATGACATTCTTTCTTCGTTGTCCGATCCGAAGAATGTTGCGTATACGGAAGAAGACGTCGGCGTGCATAACGGACAACCGGCTGGCTCCGTTATTATTTCACAATATAATAATAATTCGATTACGCTCAAAACGGATACTGACAGGGAAGGATTTCTCTTCCTGTCGCAGATATTTCATCCCGGGTGGCGTGCATATATTGATGGCAGCCAAGTCAAAATATACAGGACAAATTATATTTTTTCCGGGATTGTCGTACCGGCAGGTGCTCACACCATCGGTCTGGAGTATAATTAATATATGAAGAAAATCGGAATTATTGGATTAGGAATCATGGGGGGTGGTATAGCCCGTAATTTTATTAAAAAAGGGTATACGACCTATGTATGGAACAGGACAGGAAATGTTTCAAAAACTTATAAAGGTGCAATAGTCTGTTCATCACCGAAAGATGTCGCAAAGAACACGGATATCATTTTTGAAGTTACTGCCAATGATCGTTCTTCGAAATCCGTATGGCTTGGGAAAAAAGGAATAATGAGTGTTGCGGATCAGCAAAAAATATATATTACATGTGCCACCTTATCTATTGCTTGGGTCGATACGCTGATAAATACATGTCGAGAAAAAAAATTGATTTTTTTTGATATGGCGATGACAGGCGGGAGAATCGGTGCGGAAACCGGAAAATTGACTCTGTTAAGTGGTGGTGATGGTAGGATTTTGGAAAAAATCAAACCGGTTCTATCGTGCATTGCGGCAAACATTGTGAGATTTGGAGAATGCGGACAGGGGATGAGATACAAATTGATCCTCAATTATGTGCAGTCAATGCACATTGCGGTATTCGGACAGGCAATAAAAATTGCACGGTCACTTGATATGGATATCGAAAAAGTTGCAGATACTTTATGTGAAAGACCGGGAGGAGTTATGACCAATATGGCCTGGAGGGATTATCAGAATAAGCCGGATCCGATTAATTTTTCAATCGACTGGATATACAAGGATTTATCATACTTCCGCAAAATGGCAGGGGAAACAGATATAAAATTTTTAAATACAATCAGATCTATGTACAGGAAAATGATTAAAAACGGAAAAGGGAAAAAGGACTGGACATATATAAATCAAATAGATAGTATCAACTAATACTATAATGGTCATCCTGAACCGCCGAAGGCGAGTGAAGGATCTCGTTTAAACTTGATTCTTCACCCGAATACTCGGGCTCAGAATGACGTTTCAAACAAATTTATAACTTAATTGTACTGGGTATGAAGAAATTATCGGTGTCGTTTGTGCTTCCCAATTACAATGGGAAAAATCTGCTGAAAAAACATCTGACTGCCGTAAAAAAGGCAGCGCAAGGCGCTGAAATAATTGTAGTTGATGATGCATCTGTTGACGGATCTGTTGAATATCTTAAAAAATTCCATCACGATGTCATTGTTGTAGCTAAAAAAGATAATTCAGGTTTCTCCGGATCAGTGGATGCTGGGGCAAGTAAAGCAACAGGCGATATTATCGTACTTCTCAATACCGATGTGGAGCCAGAAATTGGTTTTCTTCTGCCGCTTCTTGAAAAATTTAGTGATGAAAAAGTCTTTGCAGTAGGATGTTTTGAAGTAAGTCATGATCCGGGAGGTAATGTAACTCGTGGCCGGGGAATAGCATCGTGGCAGAAAGGATTTTATATCCATACACGCGGGGAAACGGACCGTACTGATACGGCTTGGGTTTCTGGCGGATCCGGTGCATTTCGTAAATCAGTTTGGAATATGCTGGGCGGCATGGATCAGATCTATAATCCGTTTTACTGGGAAGATATTGATCTGTCATACCGTGCACGCAAAGCCGGATACAACATTTATTTTGAACCTGCAAGTCGGGTACACCATTACCATGAGATCGGCGCTATAAAATCATCTTTCAGCCCGCGCGACGTCAAAGTAATAGCCGCCCGTAACCAGTTTACGTTCATCTGGAAAAATATTACAGATCGCGGGTTATTATTTGAACATATTTTTTGGACACCTATCCGTATTATGCAGTCCATTGTGAAAGGGGACACAGTTCTCATTGCCGGTTTTATAAAAGCTTTCATGCGGATTCCTTTGATTGCCAAGCGCAGATATGATCAGTCACGTATACAGGAAATTGTATCTGACAGGGTACTATGAAAAAATATAGTTTGGTTTTAATTTTTGGTCTTCTTTTCACCCTTCTTTTTGTTAATACATTTCATGAGGAATATCCCGATGAATATGACAGCATACTGGGCGGGAGGTATATCACCGAAGGGAAAATCCCGTACCGGGACTGGTTCCAGCATCATCAACCAGGAGCATATGTAGTAGCATCATGTATATTGCCGTTTTCCGGTACGAGTTTTATCCGGTTCAGGATTCTTTTAGCCATTACCTATTTTTTCAACTTCACAACCGGTTATTTTATCGTAAAAAGCCGGGTTATCCAGAAGAATATTGATTACTATCTTTGGGGACTTCTGTTTGTTGCACTTGCAGGTACATATTTTTGGGGGCAGATGCTTCTGGCGGATACTCTTGCCGCATATTTTATGATCCCGCCGCTTATGATTCTTATGATAAAAGGATTTTACCGCGAAAAATTTGAACTTGCCGATCTTGCTATTGTTACGGCGTTTCTCTTTTTCGTGTGGTGTACCTCCATGACTTTTTCCTTCATGGTGATAGGTCTTTTGGGGTGTGCAGGATATATGTATGTTATTAGCAGAAATAATAAAAAGAGAGCAGTTTTGACTGCGTTCATGTCTATTGCAGCTCCCTTTATCCTTTATTTCGGATTTTTCCTGGTAACCGGAGGTTTGAAAGACTGGTATTTTGCCAATGTTACCTACAATCAGGAGTATTATATATATAACTACCCTCGCGAACCGGGCACCCGGTTTAATCCTGTCCGGTATGCCATCATTTTAGCCCATGAATTTTTCAACAATTATATTCCGCCACTCACCGGCATTGCAGGACTCAATTTTTTCGATCCCCTTATCGGAACACTTGTTCTATCATCTGCAACATTTATCTATGCGGCATGGAAAAATAAAAGATATTTGCTGGGTTTTATCTTCCTGTATGCGCTCATATATGCATGCGCCCGGTCAAATCCATCCAGCTTTAAGCAGACAGATTACCAGTCGTCAATGTATTTTGTCATAAGCGTATTTGCAGGATTTTTTGCTTTGCATACAGTAAAAAAATCCAGGGATGCCATGGCAGTTGTCCTGTCTGTCACGCTTACGTTGTATATGGCAGCAACCGCACTATTCTTTTTTCAGAATTTTTTAAACATTTTCTACCCGAAATACATGGGTACCATGCCGCTTATTTATGACCGTCCCCAGATAGCACAGTATCTCAACCGGTTTGTAAGTCCTGGTGATTATGTGTACATCGGTCCGTTTGATTTTAAGGAGAATTGGTATCTGAAAACCGAAAACCAGCCAAGCAAGTATCACTGGTTTCTTCAGCATGCCGCTTCATCAAAAATTAAAGATGAATTGATTGCAGATCTGAAAAAAAATAAACCGCTGGTCATTGTATTTCGGAGAGGGTATGCCCCATGGGGCGGAAATGCGCATGAATTTAACTATTTTATGCAGGAATTTCTGGATCGTGGGTATTTCCAGTTGTACCAACTGGATGATCCGAAGCATGAATATCGCTACACCATGGGTGATACACAGGATTTTGTAATAGACCGCGATTTTAATTTCGACACATCCCGCAAAGACGAAATTATCAGACGTCTACTGGAAGCAGGAATCATCAAGGATGTGAAATCAGAGTAGCAGTTACGTATACTTCTTTTGCGTATAATCCAGTGATAGAATCAATTTTTCGAAGTTGTTGCCGGTGCGTGTCAAAATCGGAAGGAGCGAGAATAAAAAGCGTAGAATCGGGATTTTGCGTGAGTTCTGAGAGATTAAGAGCCGGGTCGGAGAGGTCAATGCCGGTATGATCCCAGGCGGCTTTTGTAAAAATATATTTGTCAAACTGTTCCGGTGTTCCCGTTTGATGATATAAAACAGGGTCATATTGTTGCCAGAATAATGTGAATATATACGGTCGCCAATAGTATCCGCTAATGATGACCGTATCATATTGATGCCGGTTTTCAGCGACATATATCACCATCTGCTTCTGTCCGTCGCCGAATTTTTTTGGCTCATCATATGGAAACTTGGTGAAATAGGAACCGTAAAAACCGGTGACGGAAGACAGAAGGCTGAGAGACAGAACGACAGAAAATACTATTTTATAATTTGTATTTTTTAATGCTTCAAATATATACACCGTCCCAAGACCGGAGAGTAAAGATAGAATAGGCGCTCCGGGAAGGGTGCGCAGGGCGTTAGGCTGGTTGGTGGAAAATGCACCCGGCAAAGGAAAACTTACAAGCAATGTGATGAGTATCCATTTCAGTTTAGTTTTTGATTTCATGAGAAATATAATACCGGCAAGAATCAGCGGCAGTTCAAACCGGTAGACAAGTCCGTTTCTGCCTGTTCCTTTTATGAATACATGCTCATATGAGATATTTTTTATGTAATTGGATGCTATTGTTTGGGCAAGCGCCACCCTCCGGTTATGGATAATTCTATTCAAAAGGGTATTTCTTCCGGCAATGATATTGCTGTACGCTTCCTGCCGCTTAATATATTCTTCATCATTCATCACGCTGACCATTTTTATTCGCTCAAACCCTCCGCGGGATACAAGAGAAGGAACGAACGGGGCGATGAGGATCAAGCCAGTACAAACCGATACAAGTGTGGTTTTTATGTCTTTTTTCAGATCTTTAAAATAGACAGTGAGCGATGCCAGTAAAATAAACGGGATAATCAGCCTGACGGAATAATAAAAATAAATGGATGCGGTAAAACTAATCGCAGCATAGATCAGGGATGACGTCTCTCTGTTGAATTTAATCAGAAAATACACGCCGAGTATGAGAAAAAAGAGGGCTCCGTTTGATTCGAAATTCTGTCTGGAAAAATTGATTGCCCAGGGGGAGAGGGAGAAATAGACGGTAGATAATAGAGAGTAGACGGTAGACTGAAAAAATTCTTTAGATATGAGAAAAAAAATTATGATAGAAAGGGTGCCGAACAGGGCGGATGGGAACCGTACACCGAGTTCATTCAGGCCAAATGCCCACACGGATAGCGCAGTTGAATAGATCATTCCGGGAAGTTTATAATCATCAAATGACCGAAACAGGAGGGGAAACGGTATGCCGTATTCATCCTTTCCCGTTTTAAGAAGTGAATACGCGTTATACGCAATTGCCGCCTCATCATGGGAAACGGGAGCTGGGATCGATGTGATTTTGAAAAACCTCAGGAATGCGCCTGCCGCAACGATACAAATGAGTATAAAAAGCTGTGTTTTATTCATCGGTCTGAACGATTAAATAGGCAGGATCGGCTGTCGGATACTGCAGAATATTCTGTCCGTCGGATATTACGACAGGCCTTTGCGGATAGGTAAACGATTGGAGAACGGTTGCATTTCCCGTGAAGCCGGGTTTAGTAAGGATTTGGCTTCCGGCAGAAAGCGATTCCGGATCCGCAATCTTGAATTTTCCGAATGAAACAGGGAAGCTGAAACCCTCGGAATCATCCGAGGACCACGTAGCCGTTTTTTGAAATGTTTCCGGATCAAAAGCGGAGTAAAATAAGAGCGAAGAATAGATAAAACCGGAATCCGGATCAATTGCTGCATTTGGCATTTTACCCAGATATTCAGACACTGCTTTATCCTGGCTTCTCCATTGTGGTGCATAGGCCACCGGAAACCTGATGAAATAGGAAAACAGAAAGAACCCGACGCTGTAGAACATGAGCACAGAAACGAGAGTCTGCAGAATTCTGTTTTTATACGTATATATTTTCAGCAATCCAATAGCCCCAGCAGTTATCATGAACGGAAGGATGAAAAAACTGCGGGTTGCATGCGGCACGTCGCGGGTGAGGGATGCGGCAAGGACAGTGATTACTGCCCATATTCCGAATATTTTTATCGATGGATGTTTTATATTGAATACACCGATGATGATGAACGGCAGTTCAAAAAGGTAAAAAAGCCCCATCGAACCTATACCATGATTTCCGTGGCTTGAACCGTTAATGAAATAAAAAGGAACTGAAAAATATGAAATTACGTTTTGAATATATTTCCAAACGGTAAGAACCGGCATGGCAAGAATTGATTTGGATACAACAGGAATATCCGTCGCATAACTTTTAAGTTCCAGAAGCGGTGCCTGTATGGCGGCACTTGAGGTAATGAGTGTTCCTGATGCAGAGGTTACACCGCCATGTGAAAAAATAGTACTCATGAATGGGATAAGCAATATGAAGGCCAAAATAAGGGTAAAATACCTTGTATAAACTGGTAAACTTTTGTACTCTTTCTTGTGAAAAATGAGAAGAACGATGAAAAACAGAGGGGACAGGAGGCGTGTGAGATTATAGGTATAGAGAGCTAGAATAAAACAAAGGACTGACAGGAAAAAGGAAAAAGGAAAAAGGTAAAAGCCTGAAAGATAAAAAAGAAGTGCTATGGACACTTCAAATGCGGCCCTGCTGTAGAATACATGCCACGGATTGACGGCAAGAAGTGCCATGGAAATAAGGGCAAGTGTGCTGTTTTTTGTAATTCTTCTTATGAGAAAATAAAAAACCAGAACGGTGAGAGTGCCTGATAATGCCGCTGGTAATCTGACAGCAAAAGGGGTGAGGCCAAATAGTGCCTCGGATGCAGCTGTCAGATAGATGTAGACTGGAAGTTTCCAGTCGCCGAAAGACTTGAAATACAGGGGGTACGCAATCCCATGTTCGTCTTTTCCGGTTTTTAGGATCGAGTAAGCGTTGTAACCGATCGCTGTTTCATCCTGATAGAGGCCGTTGGGAATTTCCCCGAGTTTATAAAACCGAAGAAGTATAGCAACACACAGTATAATTAATAAGAGAAAAATTTCTTTTTTCATATACCAGTCAAGTCGAAAATATTTAGACTAGATTCTTCACTGCGTTCAGAATGACAATAATGAATGTCATTCTGAGTGAAACGAAGAATCTCGCTATTTCTTTTTTATACTTTGTTTATAAATAAATAATAATAGAACGCTTAGTATGCTGATTGTACCACCGGCAATGAATGATTTCGGATGGTACTGCAAAGACACCGTAAAGTCATCAACCAACAGAGGTAATTTCTGGAGCGCTCCCTGATATTTTTCGATATACACTATTTCATTATCAATTGTCCCCACCCATCCGGGATACCAGGTATCTGAAAGCACGAATTCTGTGTCATCGCCTGCCGTGACCGTAAACGTTTTATAAAGCGGCGTATACTGATTGATGACTGCAGCCGCATTCGTTGTCATGGCGCGGGGTTTTGCATCTCTGTATTCAAAAATATTCCACCCGTCGATTTGTTCAATAAGAGAAAAACGGTCAGGCGGAAAAGTGTTTTCCGTCGAACCGTTATCATCCCGGTCCAAAACATAGCGGACCCCCAGAGTTTTCAGAAGTTCGAGTCTATCGGGTTTATCCATAAAGTCTGTTTCCCCGAATCCGGGTGTTATGACAGCATCGGATCTGGTGGAACCGGTAAGAAGTGCCCCATACCATTTTGGATACAAGGGATCGTAGCCGTCAGGAGAATATACGCGCAGTGAAGTCGCAAAGTTTGCCTCAATGCGGGCATTGCCATACCCCCAGAAACGATCATATCCGGCATTCTCTTTGAGCCAAGTACCGATTTTCGTTTCCGGATACACAAGTACCGGATCAACAAAGGGGTTGAATTTTTGGAAATAATAGAAAAAATCACCCGCAATAACGAATATTAATATTAACACCGTCAAGCGGTTTTTTTTAAACATAAGAAGTGCTGTTGCGGTAAAAACAAGTGTCACAAGATACAGCTGCGTTTCATGGAAATAATAAGATAGAGTGAGAAGTAGCGCCGGAAGTATAAGATGCTTGGGTGAAATTCGTATCCGGTCCAAAAGCATGGCGCTCATGATGGCCATGCAAAATGTATACAGAAACAGCATGTTGGTCGGTGATGAGGTTAAGAAAAAGGGGATGGGCATACTGTAGATAATTACTGTAATCGGATTATTTGTTGCTAATAATAGAACTAACAGGGCAGTCATGCTGAAGAATTTCAGCATCTCGTTTTTTTTGATCATTTGTATTGCAGGAATGATGAATAAGAGCGGAAGTATCCCGATATACAATGCGTGGCCGGGGTATGAACCGGCAAGCGAGTAGTTGCGCGTCACGGGATTGCCGAAGAGATCCGGGGCAATGGTGAGCAGGAGTTCTTTTGGCTGAATGAGAAGGGTGTTGACAAGATAACTGTAGTCCAGATTGATCCGTGCCGAGTTTCTGATGAGTTCTATGGTCGGTAAGAATTGGACAGCAGTTGTTCCGAGCGTAATAAAAAGTGTCATGAATAATTCTCTGTGGCGTGTGAATAGTAACAGATATACTGAAATAAACAGGAATGAGATGACGAATGTCTGCAGGTGTCCGGCCATGGCGGATGAGAAGAGTGTGAATGCAAAAAGAAAGAGGTATTTTTTTTCAGCGGCATAGAGAATAAGCGGAATCCAGAGGTACGTGTGAATAATGGTGTTGTATTCTAAAAATACACTCGAGAATAAACTATACCCGAATATGATTGCAGCAATAAGCGAGGAAGTTTCGGATACTTTTTTCACTCGAGCGTACATATACAGAAAACATGAAGCCAACAGAGGTTGGAGGGATACAAGAATGGACCATGCTATGGGAAAAGGTACAAGGAAAAAGATGAGATTCAATGGGTACAGGAGTGCGCTCTGGTGGTTGGCAAGAAGCGGGCTCCCTGAAAAATTGTACGGATTCCAGAGTGGCCACTGCCCGTTTTTCATCATCTCAATTCCCTGTTCCCTCCAGGGGTACAGCTGACGAAGGACGTCGAAGTACTGAGCTTTGTTTGGCATGGTGCCCGGCAGGTACCCGAGGTACGACTCGCTTTTCCACGGTTGGTATTCGGCAACCAGAAGATCCCCAGGGAATGGCAGTTTTCCCAAGAATATGAATTTCCAGAAAAAAATTATCCAGACGGAAAAGAGCAATAATTGCGGCCAGTAGCGTTTCATGATG